>JBGTMR010000291.1:0-29359 GCA_041743485.1 Pyrinomonadaceae bacterium | reverse complement strand
CGATTTATCGCTGGGACAACTCAGTAAAGAGATTTCAGTCCCGTCAGGGACGGCTGAACTCCGCTTTACGACCGTGTTCAGTCGTCCCTGACGGGACTGGAAACTGTTTCACATCTAATCCCAGCGATAAATCGCTGGGCTATTTTCAATCGTCCCTGTCGGGACGGAAAGTGTCCAGACATCAGCTGCCGAACTTAAAATGAATACTTCAATGCGAACTGAATGCGGCGCGCGGGGGTGATGGTTTCCACCGCCTGACCGAAGCCGACGGCTCCGAGAAAACGGACGGGGACACCGAAGTTGGAGCGGTTGATGAAGTTGAAGAACTCTGTACGCAGAAGTAGGTTTTGCCTTCCCGAAAGGCGAAAGTTTTTGACGAGGGCGAGGTCAAGTTCGACGACGTTTCCGGCGCGGAATGAGTTGCGACGGATGCGACCGTCCTGCCCGATTGGGGCGAGAAGTGTGGTCGCATCCGTCGCGGTTAAGCGTAAGGGTTGGCGGCGGTCGCCGGTTATTTCAAGACCTTCGGTTGTGTCGAGACGGTCGGTGAGGTTGCCGTCCAAGTTAACATCGAAAATGCTGTTGACGGTGAACGGTTGACCGGAACGCACGCGCCCGGTCGCGGCGACTTGCCAATCGCCGAGAAGCGCGCGTGAGAAGCCGCTTCGATTTTCCGGCGTCGGTAAATCGTAAATGAAGTTGTAGGAGAAGCGGTGGCGCACGTCGAAGTTTGACGGGGCGCGTTCGCCCGCGCGTGTCAGGCTGTTCTGCGGCAACGCGGATGCTCCGGCTACATCGAATATGTCAGAGACATCATCCGTGACTTTCGAGAAAGTATAAGCGGCTTGATAGCGAAGGGCTTCACGAAGCCTGCCGCGCACTTGAAGTTGCAAAGCGTCGTAGCGCGAATTAGCCGAAGCTTCGTAGATTTGAACTGCTCCCGCACCGCTTACGGGTCGCCCGCCGGTGATTGCGCCGCCGGAGTTGATACGCGCTCCGGGACTAATCGCCACGCCGGAAACATTCGGTTGGTCGGAAACAACGTCAATGCGGGTCGGGATGAGAAGCGCATTCGCGCCGAGGTTCGGCGTTGTCAGGCGAAGCAGGTGGCGTCCTTGCGTGCCGACGTAAGCGGCGGAAACGGTGAACGTTCGTGTTAATTGCTGCTCGAAGGTGAATGCGTAGTGCTGTGCGGTCGGCATCTCCAAACGACGTTCGGGAAGCGTGAATCCGAAGCCGCCGGGAAACGCCGAGTTGATTGCGACGAGACACGAAAGGGGTGTCGCGGGGTCGAGCGTGTTCAGTGTTCCGGCGCGCGTGACGGAGACGAAGCGTGTGCTGCCGCCACCGTCAGGGCAGGGAAAGAAGGCGGCACTCGGGTCGGTTATCTGGAAGCCGACGCCGATTTGATTGGGCGTGCCTCCGGCAAAGTTGAGCGTCAGGAAGTTTGGAAAGACATTGCGCGATTGACTGACGACCGCTCCGAGTGCTTGGTCATAGAAAATGCCGTAACCCGCGCGGAAAACGGTCAGGCGTTCCACACCGAATAAGCGCGGTGAATAAGCGAACCCGACGCGCGGGGCGAAGTTGTTCCGGTCGGGGTCGAAGATGCTGGTGCGATTGTCGAGGAAGCGGCG
The DNA here is from genome assembly GCA_041743485.1 of Pyrinomonadaceae bacterium. Taxonomy (GTDB): domain Bacteria; phylum Acidobacteriota; class Blastocatellia; order Pyrinomonadales; family Pyrinomonadaceae; genus JANDLT01. Next base: position 27,722 of record JBGTMR010000291.1, on the reverse strand, counting down.
CAGTCCGGGAACGAGATTGAGCGACGCAGCGTCGAAAGTGTCTTCGATGCGGCGACGGGTTTCACCGGGCGGGGTGTTGTATTCGTAACGAAGTCCGAAAGAAAGCGAAAGGTTGGGGCGGACGCGCCACTCGTCTTGGGCGAAGAAATTGTACTGGTAATAACGCAGGTTAATCGCGGAATCAACGCCCGGCGTCACGGTTTGAAACACGCCGCTTGGGGCGGACGCGGCGGCGAGGTCAACCGGATTGAAGAAGCCGCGCAACTCGCTTTGTCCCGATGCGTTGGTGATTAAACGCGGTGCGCCGCCAAAGACGATGAGCGGGCGGGCGTTGCGCGGCAGTTCGCTGTTGAGTTCGGTGCGCCGCACGTCCGCCCCGAAAGTCAGGTTGTGGCGATTAAGTTTTACAGTCAGCGTGTCGGCGAGTTGGTAAGTGTTATTGACGCGGCGTTGCGGGAAGTTGAAGACATCCACGCCGATGGGCGAGAAGCCCGCGATGACGACTTGCCCGACGGGTCCCAAGATGTCTTCGACGCTGAAGTTGAAGAAGCGGTCATAGAGGACATTGTTGGACGAAGGCAAAGTGTCGTTGACGAACAGCGGGGCGTTTAGGAGAAACCCTTGATCTTCGGGTCGGAGCGCGGAAGCTAAACGGCTGGGTCGCAAAAACTGCGTGTCGCGTCGCTCGTCGAAGCGAAGCCGCGTGCGCCCGTAAGAAGCGCGCACTTGATTGAAGATTTGCACCGAGGCTTGGGGGGAACTCAATTCGCTGTTGAGGAAGGTGGAAAAGTTTTGCGTGCGAACCTGCGGGCGAAGCGTGGAGAAGATTGCCGCGCCGGTCGTCGGGATGTCGCGGAAGTCGTCCGTGTAGTTGTAGCGTGCGACGAAGGATTGCGGTTTGCCGCCGATGGTGAAGTTCGTATCGGTCTTCGCCGAAAGGATTTTCCCCTGTCCGTCGGCGGGCAAAGTTTGCGTCAACGTGTTCGCTCCGTAGATGCCGTTCGGGTTATTCGGGAACGGGTAAAGACTAAACACGGCATCGCCGCTGACGGTGGTCGGAAAACTCGGCATCGCCGCCCCGCCGAACGGGTTGCGCGAAAGCCCTGTCGCCCCGCTGCCGAAAAGCCCGCGTTCGGCAATGGTCGGAACAGAGAAGTTGGCTTCTTCAACGGCGCGAAACAGTTGCCCTTCGGCGGAGATGAAATAGAAAAGACCGCGTTTAGATTCGGGGTTTTTAGGAGCGATGACCGCACCGCCGAGCGTGAAGCCGCCCATTCCGAAGGTCAGAGAATCTTCGCCGCCGCTCCCGTTCGTGACAGTCGCCGCCCTGCCGCCAAGAAGCACGGGCTTATCTCCGGCGCGCAACGCCGTCGTCTGATTGCCGTTCGTCGAATCGAAAAAGTTGCGGGCATTTAATTGACTTGAATTAAAGAAGCCGTAGAGCGTGCCGTGTGTACGGCTGCCGCCCGACTTCGAGACGGCGTTGACTTGCGCCCCGATGTTGCGCCCGTATTGCGCGGGGGCGAGCAATGTCGTTACCTGATACCCTTCGACCGATTCAATCGGTTGCGGGATGAGGGCGACGAAGCCTTGACGACGAACGCCGATGTCTTCGTCGTTGTTGTCCGAACCGTCAACGGTAAAGTTGTTGGCGCGTGAGCGAAGCCCGTTGACCGCGAACTGTCCCGACGTGCCGACGCCCGAACCGACGCCGGGACCGGCGACTCTGCCCGCTGTTTGCGGCGGCGGGGCGATGCCCGGAAGCAGCAAAGCGAGTTCGTCGAACGAGCGCACGAACGTCGTCGCGCCGAGCGGCAGGGTGGCGATTTCTTCTTCGCTGAAACCTCCGTCGCGGCGCGCGTCGGTCGTGTTGATGCGCGCGCGTATGTCCGTGTCTTCGACGGTTTGACTCGCTCCGGCGGGCGGCGCAACGGAGGTTGTGGGAGCGGTGTTGGCGAGCGGGTCTAAAGCGACGGGAACGGGAACGACTTCATCGGCGCGCGTAATGAATAAACGTTGTTCGACTTCGCGCGGTGTAAAGTTCGTCGCCGAAACGCGAATGGTATAAACGCCCGGCGCGAGCAGTCCTTGATAGAAGCTGCCTCTGATGTCAGTGCGCCGGGTGATTGAGATTCCGGTTTGTTGATTGACGATTTCAACGAGCGCGCCTTCAATCGGTTCGATGGTTTGATTGTTGCTGACGATACCGGCGAAAGCTCCCGTCACGGTGTCCTGCGCCTGAACCGGAGATGCGATTGATAGACAGCAGAGCAATACCAAAGCACCGAAAGAGAAGTGTGGTAGTGAGTGCTTGAGGGAGCCGCGCATATTGATGGTGTCCTTAATTTAACGTGAGGCGCGAAGTAAGCGCATCGGGCTTGCGTAAAGCGATTTCTGTGCTTTGTAGCTGCGGCGGCAGCGGCAAGTCGGTAGCCCACAGTGGAGGCGCAAGCCGTAACTGTGGGTTAAAAGTAGAGAAAGATTCACAAGCTACGGAGTAGCGGCAGAAATCGTTTCGTCCCTTGCGTGACACGGGTTTCTGTCGCTACTACCGTAGCTTAAAATCTTATTCTGCATCTCAAACCCACAGCTACATTTCATTTCGCTGTGGGCTACCGACTTGCCGCTGCTGCCGCAGCTTAGGAAGAACGAGGCTATCGCCAATTCCCGATTAAGATGAACGGTGCCCAAAAGAATGGATGAGCGTAAATCGGCGGGAGCGGCGAGGCGTTTTGATTTGCGTCCGGCGCGATTTCTTTCGTCCCTTCCGCTTTGGTCGTCATGTCTGCGGTGGGATTTTTCCCCGCATGGAGGAGCATGAGTTGTCCCTGTCGCAACGCTTCCGCTTTCGGCATTCCGGGGCTTGAGCCGTGAAGACGGTAGAAGTTTTCCATTAGTATTTGCGTGCTTTGGTCTGATACTTCCCAGAGTGTGGCAACGACTGCCTTCGCGCCTTGCCGTTGCGCGACGACGCCGAAGCATTCGACTTCTTTGCCGTCCGCCTCCGTCCCGCCCGTCGCCGTGTCGCACGCCGAAAGAGTCAAAAGGTCAACGCCGCCAAAGAGGTTCGAGGAAGTCTTGATGTCAACGAGCGAAAGATGTTTGCCGTCGCCGAGAAGAAGGAACGATGATGCGGCGTCGCCCGGTTGCGATACGAAATGGCTGGCGATATGAACGACCGGGTAACGCTGGCGCAACGAGCCGCGCATCGCGTCTTCGGTGAAGGTTTCGTCTAACAGGATTTTGCCGTCAATCGCTCCGCCCGGCGACGGGATGCTGTCGTCGTTGATGACGGAGCGCAGTTCTTCCGGCACGGCTTTGAGTGCCTTAAAGCCCGGATGCTTTTTCGAGACTCCGACCCCCAAACCTTTCCACTTGGGATTCGGCGTGTCCTTGAGTCGCGCGGTACTGGCGGGCGTGAAGACCGTGTTCCGGTAGCGTTCGATAAAGTAATTTTTTCCATCGTGAAGTGCCGCCATCGGCATATAGCGAAGCGCGCCGTCGAGCGACCACATCAAGGTTTCCGCCCCGACATCCTCCAAGTCTTTGGCAATCGGGGCAATCAATATCTTGTATAACTCTTGCGCGAGCGGCAAAGGGTCTGAGAATGGGTCTTGCAAGGCTTCGCGGAACCGAATCACTTTGCGGTTTAGGTCAACGGCTTTGACCGGATACTCGAAAGCTTTTTGCACGTCGGGCGTGACGAGAACGACGCGGTACTTATCTTGCGCGACAAGCGTATAGAGGGCGACCGTACCCGCGCCGAGTTCGCGCAAATCTTCCATCAGTGCCTGTGATTCTTCCAGTCTGGTGACTTGTATCTGTGCGACTTCGGTTTTGCCGAGATCGTCGTAGAGTTGCGCGAGAAACTTTTGGAAAGCTTGCTGGGCGAACATCAAATCCGAGTCGAGTTGTTTGAGTCGCTCGTCTTCGGCGGCATTGCGTTCGGTCTTTAATAACAGTTCGCCGCGCTCTCTGCCGCGTTTCGTCAAACCGGCGGCGAGTTCGTCGTAACGTTTCTGCCACTCAATCTCTTTGGGCGAAAGCGCGGCGCGTGCGGTCGCGGAACTTTCGCTTTCGCCACTGCGCCGGACGAACTCGAAATACTCCTCATCCTTGAGCATACGCAGAACCTGCTCGGCTTCGGGCAAACGATTGAGCGTCAGTAATAAGTCTGCCAGCCGCCGGTAAGCACCCGCTTTCGAGTCGAGATAGCCGCGTTGCGATTCTTTATCCAACTCACGAATATCGGAACGTATCTGCTGGTACAGATTGACGACCTGCTTGCCGTAAAAGACGGCGAGCGGCGGCGCACCGAAAGACGTGTACGCGGTCATCAGCTTCGACAGGGCGTAAGCTTCGCCCGTGCGGTCATCAAGTTCACGGTAAATTGTGAGTGCGGCAAAGAGACGCTCAAGTGCTTCAGCCCGTGCGTCAAGCGCGCGGTACAGGTCAGCGGCGGAAAGAAGTGCCGAAGCCTCCGCCGCGCGGTTGCCGCGCGCACGCCACAATTTGACCGCCTGTTCGTAATAGCCGAGTGCTTCGCGCTTCTCCGCGTAAAAGTCGTGGAGTTCACCGAGTTGACGGAGCGCGATGTCCTCAAGCGTGATGTCTTTCGTCGTGCGACTGATGACGAGTGCCTGCCTTAAAGCGTCGGTTGATTTGCTCTTTTCACCCGCGACTTTGTAGGCGGAACTTAGCGCGAGCAACGTCGCAAACCTTCCGCGTTCGTCGCCCGCGCCTGTGAATAACCGCAACGCTTCACCGTTTTTAGAGAGTGCCAGACGGCGGGCTTCGGGCGTCCCTTGTGCGAGTAACCCTGTCGCTTCACGACGCACACGCGCGGCGGCAAGGCGCATGGTGTCCTGCGGTTTCGCGTCAGGTTTGGTATCCGCGACGGTGCTTCTAAGTTGTGCGGCTTGAGTCTGCAAAGCCTTGATTTTTTCTTTGTTGCCAAGCGAGAAATAGATACGGCTCATTAAGTCGAGCGTAGAGGCTTCGCCGCTCACGTCGCCCGCCGCCCGCCACAGCGTGAGAGATTCTTCACACGCCGCGATTGCTTTCGGATACTCGTTCAAATCGGAAAAGAGTCTGCCCCTGTCTTTCAGCGTCTCCGCCTCAAGCGACCGCTCTCCCGCGATGCGCCACAGCGGAAGGGCTTGCGCCAAAAGATCGAGTGCCTTGCGCCGCTCTCCCATCGCGCTCTGTGCCTGCGCCATCATCCGCAGTGACCACGCCTCGCCCGCCGTATCACCCGCCGTGCGCCGGAGCAGAAGCGCGTCATCGAAGTACGCCGAAGCTTTCCGGTTTTCGCTTAGAAGTAGATAAACGCCGCCGGTGTCATAAAGCACTTGAGCCGCCCCCGCCGTGTCGCCCGACGCGCGCCGCAGTCGCAGTGCCTTGTCGTACAACTTGACGGCTTCCTGCAACGATTCAACGCTGCCCTGCTCGCGTAAGCGTATCGCTTGTTCGCAAAGCCCATCCGCATCGTTAATCTTCTGATTGCGCTCCACCGATTGACGTTCAAAAGGTTTCGAGTTGAACGTCAAAAGTGCGGTTCGGTTCGCACCCGTCGCGGTCGGGGCATTGGCAAGAATCACTATCATAATCAGAATGAAGGAATGTATGTGCCACAGAGCGAGCGCATTCAGTTTCACACTGCTGTTTAACGGTAGCTCGATGAAAGACAAGAAATGTTTTATCAACAAATTGACACGAATAAAGCCATTAAAAAAATCGGGCTTTGGTTTGTGCCGTTTCGTGTTTTTTTGTGGATAATTTTTAGCCATTGCTTGTATCGAACTCTTGTTGAAAGGGGTCAGGGAATAATGGTTGGGTGGTCGGTAAAACAGCGACACGGAGTCTGGTTCTCCTTTTTTGCCTTCTTTTATAGCATCCGATAATAATGGTTATGCTCAATAGGAGCTAAGACGGTGGAGAGCAGATGACCTTATGCCGCGTGCGCCAAAACCTCGTCAATATGAATACACCAGACATGCATCAGCATCAGATGCACCTCTTGAATATGCGCCGTGACATCGCTTTGAACGGCAAGTGTGTAGTCGGCAGTTCCGCCGTTTAGCCCGGCAGCACCCGTCAGGGCGACCGTAACGGCATCCTTTTCTTTAGCTGCCGTCAATCCGCGTAAGACGTTTTCCGAACGTCCGCTGGTCGTGAATCCGAAGACCACATCGCCCGTCTGCGCCAGTGCTTGAACCTGTCGCTCGAACAGCACCTGATAACCGAAGTCGTTGGCGATGCATGTCACCGTGCCGCTATCGCCAGCGAGGGCGATTGCCGGAAACGGCTGCCGTGTCAGCGAGAAACGCCCTATCAGTTCGCCGACCAGATGGCTTGCCTGCGTCGCGCTGCCGCCGTTGCCAAAGGCGATAACCTTCTTTCCATTTCTAAGCGACTCAATTAAAACATGCGCTACATTTTCGGCTTGGGCTTCCAGCGCGACGGCACTCCGCTCGACAATTTCGGTATGCGAAGCGAAGTGTTTGGCGATACGAGTTGCTTTCATATCAATTCACTTGTGGAACGTCAACTTTCCGATTACCGGATGCTTGAAACAACAGGACTTTCCCGTTATTTGAGATTGAAGATTTGAAATCCCAAATGACAGAACAAGAAAACCAAAGAAAACACTCGGAATGAGAAAGCCCTAAATAAGAACGCAAACTAAGACCCAAGCACACTTGCGTTATCAGACGTATGCGGGCGTTGAGGTTGGCATGGAAAGACTCCTTGAGTTTGAAGTGTCGGGAACGGTGAAGATGGAGTCGCGCTATCGAAGCGAACCGCGCGCAAGTGTGATTAGATGATTGTCCAATTAGACATGATGAGTGTGTTGTTAGTCAGTATCCCGGTACAGTGAATGGCTTTCTCGACAAGCTTTTCCAACTCCGGGTCGTAGAATGGATTTCCGTCACGTCGTCGTAGAATATAAGTCCCTGTCGGCGTTTCGAGGAAGGTCGCTTGATGTTCGCTCTTTGAGCCGACCGCGTAGGGCTTCTTTACGACTTGACCGGAAACCTCTACGTTCTCGAAATTGAATCCACCGGATGATTTAGTTGGCTCTCGCCTCTTTGGAGTTTTTGACATCTTCCCTAACCCGCTTTCCGTCAGAGCGTGCTGGCTATTTACTATGCAACTCGCTGACGGCGACTATTGTACCGTTCACTTCCTTAGCTTCCAACACGAAGAACTTGGGGACAATGTGAGCGGGCGGTATCGCCTCTCCTGCCGCGCCGCGATTGACGTTCTTCGCCACGCTTCCGCCAACGGGCGTCTTTGCCTGCAAGCCGCCTCTCGTCTGCCCGCCGGATGATGTGGCGGCGGGACTTGCGTTCGGCTTCTTGACTCCGATGATGACGTGGAACGCGGTTGTGCCGGACGCGGAAGAAGCGGCATCCGTCGAAGGCGATGCGACGTTCTTAGTTATCCCTCGCAGTGATCCCCCAAGCGGTGACTTGGGGAGTGTCGCAGACTTCGCCGCCGGGGGCGCAGGGACGTTAAAGGAAAGCATCGCGCTCGGCGTGAGATTAAATTGTCGGGCGAATTTTTGCATCGAGTCTTGCACGGCGGGACTCGGCGCGGATTGGTCATGATTGGCGACCGCTTGCGTCTGCGTCATCACCAAGCCCTCGACGCGAAGCTTGTCGCGCCGCTCTGCCCGATGATGGGCTTCCGTATCCTGCAAGGCTTTCGCGTCGGCACTTCCCGTTTTCGGGAGAAGCGCGCCGGACGCCCCCGCCATACCGCGTAAGCCTTTCGCAACCATTGCGTTCTTTGACCCGACCGCGATATGCGGCGACGCGGCGACGACGGGGGCGATGGAAGGATCGCCGTAGAGGTTAAATTGGGCGAGTGTCTTGAGGTTCGTCGGGCTAATCGGAGAAGCGGTTTTGACGAACATCTGGCGGGCTTCGAGCGCGGCGCGTCCGGTCGAAGCACCGTCAATCACCAGACGCAAGAAGTACTGGCAAATCAAATCGGCGGCGTCGTTGCCCGTCGCCGGACCGTAAGCGACGGTTGTGCTGGCGAAGAAGCCATAAGCCCCGTTCGCCAGATAAGTGTTGCACATTCCGGCTTGTCCCACCGCCACCGGGTCGTAAAGCTGACCGCCGTAACAACACTCGACGGCGGCGACCGTGCCTTCCTTGATTTTGCCCGCCCCGCCGACGTAAGCCGCTTCGTGCGACACGGGCATCTCGCGCCCGTCAAGACTCGACTGACCGAGAAAGTTCGGATAGGTGTCGCCGCCATGACAATTGATAAAGTGGGCGCGGCTATTGATTAACGCCGCCTTCCAACGATGTCCGGCACGCGGCGAAAGCTGTAAATTTGACGAACTGCCGAAGATATTCGTCAGGCTCAAGTCTGTCGAATCCTTCCAGACCTCTGTGCTGATTCCCAAATATTTACGGTATTCGGCGGCGGGCAATGCCTTCCATTCGGATGCCCGCCGCAGCAAGTTAAGAAGATAGTCGGGGCTGCCCTGCGCCCCCGTCAAATCCGGCAGTCGCCCGACGACGCGCGTCACTCCGATAAAGTCTTCCGGTCGCTGGCTGTATGGAGCTTCGCACGCATATGGCACATCGCCGAAAGCGAACGGGTCGGGATCGCCGTCGGGCGCGCCGGTGTAAAGCGGGTTGAGTAAATCCTGATGCGGGATAACGTCAATCGCGCCGAGCAGCACGAGGTAGTCGGGGGCGTAAGCTTTATACACGCCGTCAATCGCCCGCTTGTACTGCTTGGCGTGCTTCGAGTTTTGCAGGTCGGGCGTGGTGACGGTGACGCGCGGTGCTTTCAACTTCTTCATCGTCGCCGCGTCGTCGAGACCGATGAAGATTGTCGTCAACCCGCGCCGCTTGTCGGCGAGGACGAGTTTCTTAACCGCGCTCTCAATCTTCTTTGTCCCCGCCGTGTCATACTTGGCTTTCAAAGCAGACATGTTCGTGACGATGACTTTATTTGTGATGTTGCTCATGCTCGTCCGCGACCTCCCTTTCAATTTATTTCATCTCAAATCTCAAATTTGAAATCTCAAATTTTCAACTTCGCCGCCTTTCACCTCAGCACCGTGTTTGAGTTCTCGAAATTGTCTTCGGTTTTGGCGATTCTTCCATCTTCGTCTATGTACTCGACGCGCATCTGCGCCCCATCAATCGTGAGCATGGCAAAGCCCTGTGTGCCGCCTCCGAGCGGCGGCGGTTGTTTGCGGTTGTTCCACCACAGGACTTTCACGTCCGCCGATTGCGGGTCGCGCGGCAAATTGTAAGGAATGCAGCCGTGACCGATGCATCTGCCTTTGACGCCGAGGTGCCTGTCATAGACGACGCAGAGATGTTCGTGTCCCCAAACCCAGCCGTGAATTTTTCCGGCGTCCGTGAACTTACGCACGCGCTCGCGCAAGCCTTCGCCGGTGTTCGCACGCTCGAAAGCCGAGAACGGTTGATGATGTGAAAGCAGTACGTTCTTCGCGCTTGTCGGCTTGCCGTTCAACTGCGCGTCGAGCCAATGAATTTGTTCTTTGTTCAAATCGTGGTCAACGTAAGCCGTGTCGAGACCAATGAACCGCCAATGCTCGTTACGCAGCGAGAAGTAACTCGCGCTTTGTCCGAGCGTCTTGATGGCTTTGAAGTAAGCATGACCGCCGCTATACATTTCGTGATTGCCGTTGAGGGCGAAGGTCTGCCGGAGCGCGGGGGAATTGAAATCCCAAAGATCGAGAAAGCGTTTGCGGACTTCGTGGTCAGTACCCGCGTAGTAAATGTCGCCGAGATGTATGACGTAGTTCGGTTGACGCTTTTTGATTTGGGCGGCGACGGAGCGCGCCGATTCATTGCCGCCGCCCCAGTCGCTGACAAGGGCGATGGTCGCCTTTTGCGGCAAGTCAAACAGAAAGTTGGGGTCGGTCACGGATTTGTGCGCGACGAATTTGGCGTTGCCGCGTAGCATCATCTTGATTTTCTCGGCGACGACCGACGACCATCCCGGATCAAGATTGCCGAACTTCTCAAGGGGCGACTTGGGTTGCAACGCGCCGCCCTTCGCCACGTTCGCTCCAGCCGTCGCGGGCTTCGGAGTTTTGAAGAAAATTTCAATACCGACCTTTGCGCCGTTCACTTCATTCGTCGTGTCAGATGCGGGCGTCGCGGTCTTCATCTCAATCGCTTTGCCGCCCGATTTCTTCGCCGCTTTGGGCGTCGCGGCGGTCTTTAACTTCCCGTCAAGATACTCATCCATCGCGGCTTGAAACACGGCGACGGTGCGGTCGCGCGGCATGTACAATGCTTTCGCAACCGACTCGGACGGCTTCATCGGATTGGCTTTGGGGCGTGCGCCACGCGCTTTCGCCGCGTTTGCCGACTTCGGGGCAGGGGCTTCGTCGTCGCGCGTCGCGTTGTCCTGTTCGCGTGCGAGAGCGCGCTTTAATTGTCCGACGATTTCGGCTTGTTGTGCCGGAGTCGTCGGGGCGGTCTTAGCGGCTTTCGCCCCGATCTTCGCAGACTTGCCGAGTGGCTGAGTGTTATCGGTTAATTTGAATGCCGTCTGTTTCATCATTTCGAGAACCGCGTCGCGGTCGCCGGTCAATTCATGCATCGGGTTTGCTCCTTAGTAGAATTTGATTTGTGGTGAAGATATTGAAGTAGTGAAGAATCGTCTGGGCATTCGTCCGTCACTGCCCGCAGTGTATCGCTCAATTTCTCGGTCGTTTGCCGTAATCGTATTCCTTACCGTTCGCATTACCGTTTCCATTGCGATTCGAGTTCGCCGTTTTCTTTTCGCTTGACGACGAGGCTGAGTTACTTCTATTGAGATTCGGACGCGACTGTCGTTGCGGCGCGGGCGCGTTACTGTTGGCGTCGTCTCTGAGCGACGGAAGCCAAACTTCCAATTGCCCGCGCGGAACATTGCGGTAGAGACGACCGAGGAAGCGCGGTTGGACATCAAGCTTGAAGCCGCGCGCGGCGAGGCTGCGACGAACGATGTCGCCGACGGCGCGGGCATTGTCCGCGTCTTCCGTGTAGAAGTAACGGACATCGCCGTTGGTCGCTTCGGGGCGAAGTTGAATGCTTTGAACATCGGAGAACTTCTCACTCTCCGCGACGTTTTTCGCAATGAAGCGCAAGGCGTCAAGGTCGTCCGGGTCGTAATAGTGGAAGTAGATGCGCGGTGCGGCGGCTGGCGGCGGTGCGAAATCGGCTGCGCGAATCGGGATGGTCTGGTTATTGACCAACTCATCCAATGCCCGTTGCGCGTTGGTTTTCACGACCGGAATCGTCGCTATGCGAATCGCGTTCTGATATTCCTCGGCGGCAATCCCGAACTTCCCCGCTTCGCTGTAAACCAAGCCGCGCTCGTAGTACGCTTCGGCGTAATCGGTTTTTAGTTCGATGGAGCGGGTGAGGTCAGCGAGCGCGCGGTCAATGTTTTGCTGCCGACGATAAGCGACGCCGCGATTGAGGTAGGCTTCGGCATAATCGGGTTTCAACTCGATTGCCTTGTCAAGATAAATGATCGCCCGGTTAATATCGTCGCCTTCCGCCCCGGTAAGATTGGCGAGACCTCTGCCGTTATAGGCTTCGGCAAAATCCATTTTAGACGAAATCGCTTTATCGAAATCGGCACGCGCGTCGTCGAATTTTTGCTGACGGAGATAGGCGTTGCCGCGATTGACGTAAGCTTCGGCGTAGTCAGGCTTGATTTCAACGGCACGAGTGTACGAACTGATGGCGTCTTCATAGTCGCCTCTCTCGAAGCTATCGTCACCCGATGTGTTGTAAGACGTGGCAAGGAGTTCTATCCGCTCTTGTTCGCGGCTTTGCTGCGCTTCGACGTTTTGTCGAAACTGCCGCCAGTACAAGAAGCCACCGGCGGCAAGTATGAAGCAAATCAGGAACGTCACAAAGAATCCCGCTCCGATATAGGTGCGACGCTGTTTCGCCTGTATTTGTACTTGCTGTTGTTGTTGTTGGGCGTTTAGCGCGACGAGTTCAGATTGCTTTTGGCGTTCAATCTCCAGTTGCTTCAGGCGTTCAATCTCAATTTGTTTGCGCCGTTCGTCATAACCCATACTTTCGGAAACGAATTGCCGTTCGCCGTCGTCGAGTTCCCTACCCCGCCGCGCTTGCCATGAAGCCGCGAGTTCGAGTGCTTTGCCACTAAGCAAAAACGATTCATCTTGCCCGTTCGCGCGCCACTGCTCGATGTTGGCTTTCGTTTGTTGCCGCCACACTAAAAACTCGCCGTCTTCCGCTAACCATTCGCCGAATCGCTTCCAAGTCAGTATCGCTTTCTCGTCCGTGACGCGCACAACGCGGTCGCCCGTCGTCGCGTCGTTTTCGATTATCAATAAGCGAGACTCCGCCATGCGTTCGACGATGGCTTGTTCCGGCGGATTAAAGCTTCTGAAACTGCGACGCAAAAAGGTCGTATGCACGCCGCCTTCTTCCGGTGAACCGATTTGCGCCAATCGCATTATCGCCACGCGCATCAGATTTTGTTCTTCAGGTGAAAAGCGGGCAAAGGTTTCTTCAATCTCGATGCCGGTGCGTTCGTCGTCCGTCAGTTCGTAAAGGCGACGGAGTTTGCTTCCCGGCGGTTCGAGTTCGGCAAGTTTTTCGACAAGCTTTTCAATCGCGGCGGCAATCTCCGCCGCTTTCGCGTGGTTCGCGTCGCGCACGGCGACGAGTTCGTTGAAAGCGAAATAAGGAACGTAAGGAATCCTCAAATCAATGAACGGGTCTTTCTTGAACGTCATCTGGCGCGGGTAAAGCTCGTTTAGTTCGCTCGTGAAGTGCGACTTGAATTCGTCTAATTTGTCTCCTTCGCCCGGCTCGACGCGGCTTGGCACAAACACCGTCCAAAGCGGTCGCCCGCCTCGCCCGACCTTGATTAAATCTGGATTCCGCAGACTGTGCGCGATGCGTCGCGTGCCGTCGAGATTCTGATAGTTCGGGGCGACGAAGAACACAACCGTATCCGCAAGTTGATACGAGCAGACGCCGCTCATCTCCGTGACTCCGGTGCGACTATCAATCAGCACGATGTCGGCATGACGCTTCGCTTCGCGGCGAAACCACTCGAAGAATTGCTCGCCCGCCCAGTTGTTGAAAAATTCTTCCCACCCGAACGTGCGAACATTTTTCGCATAGTGTGCGAATTCATCGCGGATGCGTCTGCCTGCCGTAATCAGCGACAGCGTACCGCCGTTGCTGCTTTCGGTGTAAATCGGAACGATGAAATTGGCAAGCGGCTCGACCGGATAAGGAAAACGAAAGCCGTCGTCCGTTTTGTTCGCCCCTGCGGTCGCGGAGTTCGCGCGGGCTATATCGGTTGGGGTCAACGTGTCGGTGGTTTCGGTGGTCTGAGAGATTTCTTTGTCCGTGAGATTCATGCAACCGACTTCGCGGTCGCCGCCGTTGCCCGGCACGAAATCCTTTTCGGAAGGCGGCGGCAAAGGTGGAGGTGGCGGGAATGCCGTGAGCGCGGGCAACGAGCGGAGCGACTTGTAAGAAACGAGCAAGTCCATCAGCCCGCGCCGGTCTAGCACGCCGTCCATGTTCGTCGCGGCTTCCGGCACGTCGAAGTAGCGTTCCAAGCCGGGGGCTTCGAGGTCGAAGTCAATCATCAGGACGCGCAAGCCGCGACGGTAAAGAAGTTCGCCGACGTTCGCCATCGCCATCGAACGCCCGACGCCGCCCTTGTACGAATAAAAGGTATAAACCTGTGCGTCGGAAGCTTCAGGTTCGATTGATAAATACTTAGGTTCGGTCATAGTAAGAACGCGCTCCCGCCGCCTGATTCGGCGGCACGATTTTTTCAATCTGATTTGACAGCCACCGCTCAAAGCGAAAAGATTCCCATATCTCATCGCACTTATCGTCGCGGTCGAAGCGGAAACGTTGATAGAACTCGGAATGCACGAATGTTTCCGGGAACCGGATCATCTGTTGGACGGCACCGAGCGCATCGTTGACCGGAGCGACGCGCACGATTAACGTTTCAGGGAAAGCATCGAGCAGAGACCGACGGTAAGCGCGCTGAAGCGAAGGATGACGCACGGAAATCGTATCGAGGATGACGACGCAACCGCGCTGCCGCATCATTTTCAAATCGCGTCGGCGCGTCTCGTCATTCAACGTGCGAATGTCGGTGTAGGCAGGCACAAGCGGTTTGTCGTAGCCTTGCATAGAGGCAAGCGTGTCCGTAATGAGTTTGTCCAGAGTGGCATCCGTGTCCTTGAACGGTGTCCAATCCTCCGGCTTTTTTCCATAGCGTTTAAGCCAGTCAACGATTTTTCTTTCTTCGAGCAATTCCAACAGACCGTTAAATTCTTGTTGGTACACCGGGTCAACATAATCGTTGAAGATGTTGCCGGTGATTAAGTCTTGGGCTTCGGCGGCAGTCATCACGACAGGCACGATGTCAATCTCTATGGTTTGTAAAACTTCCTCTATCTTCTTGGCGTTGTAGTCAAAGAATTGAACATAGATTTTCTTAAAGTCGCCGTTGACGTTGACGACATCATCAACCTTCCAATCCGGTTGAACGAAACCGCCCGCCGCGCGATTGGCAATCGCACGCGCGCTTTCTCCCGGCTGCTCCGAATCCTGCTGAATGCCTTTGACCGCGCGCAGTAATCCTTCCGTCACATCGGGCGAGGTCTGCTCTGTCAGCGCGATACTCTGCAAGTGCTGCAACATAGGGCGCACGCTCTTGTACTCCGCATCATCAATCAACGTCGTAACTTCGTTTTTAATTTCATCCCATGTCATGCTCATAACTTAAATTTCAACCTCCACTTGCCCTTCAAGAACTTCTGTTTTTACTCGCGGTGGTGCGACGCTTCGGTCATTCATTTACGTTGTGGTCGCCTTGTACGTTGGTGACGCCACCGCCCACGTTCCAATTATCTTGTTTGAAGGCGATATTCGTTTCGTTGATGTCGCGTCCGGCGTGCCGAGACTTATCAACCGAGATGTTCCATGTCACCTGCGGCGACGGGTTGAGCGCGCCCGGATGCGCCTCTATCTCCGGTTCGGGGAACGGCGGGGCTTTCGCTTCCGTCGCGCCTCCGGCGTAGTACGCGAGTTTGAAATTGTCGCCTTTGTCGTAATCAAGCGTCGGATGTTGCTTTTGATTTGTGCGCGCCGGGACTTTCTCGCGTGCGTAAAGCGCGAGGTCTGTGACGCGCACGAAGCCGTCCGCTTTTGCCGCCCCCGCCCCGCACAATGATTCAAGCAACGCGGCGGTGAAGGCACTGTACGGCTCTCCGGCGTAAGACAATTCATTAGCCTGCGACGAAGCGATGATTGCTCGCCCGCTGCCCCCTGCGAGCGCGCCTACCGCCGCAGCGGGCAGCGGTGCTTTCGTCGCCGTCATTCCGGGCGGAGACTTCATCACTATGCCTTTCGCAGTCGTGACCGCATCCAACCCGCCCGCGTGACAGCAATCAAGCAGGATGAGGAGTTTGCGCGACTTGACGGCATCTACTTTCGCCGCGAACTCATCGCCGCTAATCGCCGTTTCCGCCAAACGATTCACGTCGTATTCGTAAGGCATCAGGTAGTAGTTCGTCTTGCCTTTCTCTTCGACTTGATAGCCGTGACCGGAAAAGTAAATCACGACTGTCGCATTTTCGTCGGTGCGCTTGGCGAGTAGGTCGAAGGCAGCGAGTAGTTTATCGCGCGTCGCCTTCTCCGCCGTGAGCAGTTGGACGTGTCCTTTTCGCGGATACGCGCACCGCTCCGGGTCTTGCAGAATCTTCGCCAATCCTTCGGCGTCGCCGACCGTGTTCGGCAAGTCTGCCCCGACGCCGACGACAAGCGCGTAGCCTTCTTTGAATGTAGTGTTCGCCATCTGTATCACGTTCCTTTCTTATCAGTGGTCAGTGGTCAGTGAAAACGCAGTGGTCAGTGGTCAGTAGAAACAACGACCGCACTCATTAACTTTCAACTTTGTGCTTGACACCTCAATCATAAATCCCATGCTTCACTGACCACTGACCACTGACCACTGACCACTGACCACTGACCACTGACTACTGACTACTGACTACTGACTACTGACTACTGACCACTGACTACTGACCACTAAAGTTTCTGTGCGATGGCGAGGTAAATATCTTTGATTTGTGCTTCGTTTTCTTGCGCGGCGCGGAAGATGCTCGTGCGCCAATCATGAGCGCGCAGTTGATTCAAGTCCCACCAGCCGACTTCGTTGAGATGATCCGCTGAAATCGGAAAGCGATGTTGGGCGATAATCTTGACTGTGCCGTCGGAGGCTGTGAGATGCGATTGCCACGCTTGCGATGTGAGCGATACGAGTCCGTCGTTGGCTCCTTCGCGTTCGTCAATTACGCGCCACGCGCGTTGGAGCGGCGCAAAGATGAGCGGCAATTCTTCGGCACTCGCGTAAGTTTGATAGACCGTCGCGTTCTTGGCTTCCGCATCGCGCGCCCCGTCGTTGAAGCGACGACAAGCGACGGTCGTTAAATCTTGAAAGCCGCGCAGGTCAATGACGTTGCCCAGCAAACCGATTAACTCTTCGCCGCCTCCGTCAAGCCGCAAATCAGCGAGCGTCGTCCCCAAGTGCGGCGTGCCGATGGTCGTCAAGGAAGCAACACGGTCAGCCATTCCGTGATGCACGATCATAAAGCGTGCGTCCAAACCGCCCATGCTATGCGCGATGATGTGAACCTTCTCCGCCACGCGCAAATTCAGCACGCGGCGCACCTCGCCGTGCAAATCACCGCTGCGTTGCTCAAGTCCGGCGGCGAAGTTCACCGCCGAGTGATGCACGTCGAAGCCATGCTCACGCAAATGGCGCGCGATGCCTTTGAAGTAATGCAAACCATCGTTGCTCAGGTTCGAGTCGAAGCCGAACAACGCGATGTTGCGTGTGAAGTGATGCAGGAGAAAATCGAAGCGGGCGATTCCATGCGCGAGAATAATCGGGAACTTTGTTTTTGGCATAACACGACCTCTCGAACCGGATGAACAAAAAGGTTTGCGCTTTGCACGTCAAACTCTTCAAGGTGCGGTGACACAACGGCACTCGAAAGCGGGGGTTTTGTGCGCCTTGTCAAAAAACCGAAGGTGTTTATAGCGCGTAGTACGAGGTTGTGAGGCGCAAATTAGGAGCGGGGCGCGTGAGTATCAAATTGCGAGGTGGAGGCGCAAGGGTCGCTCGAATATCGTCCCGATTCACGAGGTAAGCGGGCAGAGTGGCGTCTGCTATGAGCAAAGCGGTGTGACTTCAGAAACCTTTTCGTGTTACCCGACTGTAGTTGGTAAGACTTTGGCGGTGACACTTAGAACTCTCTTGAAGTTACGTCAACTTGTGCGAGCATCATAACTCTCCGGCGGCGGATGTCAACGAATTATTTGAAGCCTGTCCATGAATCACCGCGCAGCGATGCGATGATTTTAGCCATGTATTTAACGCACGGAGAACGTCGGAATCTAATCGTCGTCGCGTCCGGCAAAGATTAAACCTTGATAAAAATTTGCCTACGATAGAGAACCCACATCAAAGCAAACCACGCTCACACATAGCGCACAGCGAAGGCAAGCGAAGCGTTTAGCCCTGACGCGAGCGGAGTAAAAATGCTTTCGTAAAGATAAGTTTTCAAAGTGATTTGCTTGCCCGTCGTATCGGCAAACTTAATCAAAGTCATAACAGCCAATTAGTTTTCAAGAAAATAACCGACGCGAAAAAGTAACAGACCCCGATTCGTTGCAGCACGCCGGGAATGCGAATCACGCTCAAGTCGTAGTAAGGAAATCCCTGCAACAACAAACCCAGACCGAAGATAATCAAAGTGCGTCGCACCACGCCTAACAGTAATTTTCTTTGACTCGTATCGGTTTCCACGCGCCGCGCGAAGGACAATGTAATCGAAACGCCGACAATGAACAGGAAGAACGGAAAGACTAAATCCGTCGGTGTCCAACCGTGCCACGCGGCGTGTTCGAGCGGGTCGTAAATCGCCGTCCATGAACCGGGATTATTAACTAAAATCATGCCCGCAATGGTCATCCCGCGAAACGCATCAAGCGACAGCAAGCGATTTGCGGCAGGCTCGGTCTTTTTTATTTCCGGTGTCACGCTCATATAATTCACTTCTAATCGTGGCAGTAGCAGAGGGACAAGGAGACGCGCGGAGCGTAATTCATTTACATTCCGCGCGTCTTTTAGATTGCTCTATTGTGGAGCAACTTCATTGGTGCGAAGTGATTATAGTTGCGAAGGAATCGTATTGTGCGTATTCACGTAGGGTGAGTAAAGCCCTTCCGCTAAAAATGCGATGTGTCCGCCGTGATTTCAATTTCTATTGGTTTGCCTGACACGGGAATTGTCTGTGTCGCTTTCCTCGACATATCTCTAAATCAGAACATACGAGATTGGCACACAGCGTAAATCAGGCGATAAGGTTTTGACTTCGATGCTTATTGACTCATCCTGTAACGGCTGAAATATGCCGTGTACCAATGTCATATGGTCTGATTTAGAAGCTGCACTCTTGTCGTTTTCGCTGCACATAATGGAGTCACTGCGATTCATCGAACTGTTTTGACCACTCACCAAGAGTTTGTTCTTTGAAAAACTCGCGTGATCTTTCAAGGTAACTTTCCTCATCATCAAAAAGCCGCAGATGAATTTTCTTTGCCGCGCCTTTGTGAGCCGGGTCATTTTCAAGGGCGGCTCTTTTCGCGGCAGTATCTTTTATGAAGGCACTATAAAACTTCGGCTTGCTATTTTCTATCAATTCCAATTTTGCTTTCAGGTAAGCAAGATACTCCCGTTTAGAGTTTTCCTGTTCCTTCCGGCGCGCCTCCGTTTCGACTTGTTCGGCTTTTCTTTTCTTCTGTCGCTCCTGTGTTTCCTGTTGTTCAAGCTGCCGTTTCTTGAGTTCGACGTATTCATCCGGTGGCGTCCAGCGACCGAGAATCGCATCGCGCAACAACCCGCCTTTGTTCTTCTTCACCGTCCGGTAAGGTAGATAATCGAGTTGAAGATTGACCTCTTCGGGCATGGTCTTAACAAGCTCGGTCGCCGTCTCTTGGTGTACGCCATGCTCTAACAATCTTTTGATTAGCTGATCCTGTTCCACAGTCAATGGCGATGCAGTCACTGAAGATTGCGTCTGACCTTTGGCTTGTGCTGCGCGCGCTCCGTTCAGTAACGGAAGTTTTGATTGAGAAAGTTTTTCGTCTCGCCTGTGCCCTGTTGCCGTTGCTTTCTGCGCTAATCGTTTGCGTCCGTCTTGGTAGAACTTCTCGCCATGGTAGAGAGTAACTTTGTAGTCTTTGCCATCTACCGTTTTCTCAATCTCCCAAGATGACAGGTAGCCGTACTCAACAAGCTCGTTGAGTGCCGGTGACAGCTTCTCTTTAATCTTCGATAGGTGCTTGTACTCGCTGATGTTGAGGTGCTGGCAAAACTTCTCGTACCGCTTCTCAAAGACTCCTTCATCTTGAGTAGTGTAGAGCCAGATTTGAAGAAGCGGGACGAGTGCTTTGGCAATGTGATTTCGGAGTCGCTTGTAAGACTCGAAATCAATCGGTAGCAGATGGTTGTTGTTGATGTTCTCTAGCTGCCACTCTGAGAGCCACACATAGTTCTTGTCGGCTGCTGTTCCATCAGGCAACTCGCGCCCGAAAGATACCGTCCGCTCGAAGACGTGGAACGTGTCAGACGCCCAAGACTTTCTGCCAGCCAGATAGACCGCGCTTTCAGAGATCACGGTGGTGGAAGTCATGCGCTTCAACCACGCTGTGATGTCGTCGTAGTTCTTCCCTGTCCGCACTCTCCGATCAAGTAGTCGCAAGAGTTCCGCCGAAGTAAATCCGACAGGGTTTGAAATCGCTTCGCCTTCCCTTCGCCGCTCGCTAATGATCTTGTGAAAAGCGAAATACTTATCTTGGTCGGCGGTAGTCGGAAGCGAGTGCAGCACGCTCGGAGCGATGGTCACGTTCGCCGATTCACGCTTACCCTCGATGAAAGTTGTGAAGCTGATGGTCTTTGCTTTAGGCGTCCCGGTGATCTTGCTGGATGGAGTGAAGAAGCCAAGCGAAGTCAGATTCTTCTCGATCTTGATAAAGTCGGATGCCTGAATCTCGTCAGACTTTTCGAGTTCAAGCTGTTCTTGTGTTTTGAGATTTTTCTTCACCGCAACAACACTCCCCCTGTTGTTGATATGTATAGAACTGTATAAAACTGTTTAGTAATCGAAAATCGGCTGAAAACCGTTGATTTCATTGCTCTTGTGGAAAATCGTTTTCCCTCGAAGTGCAACGTTTCTTCCTTTGAAGTGCAACACTTCTTCCCTTGAGGTGCAACATTCCTTCCTTTGAAGTGCAACGCTTTCCCTTGAGGTGCAACATATATTTCCCTTCAAGTGCAACACTATAATTCATGAATTTAGCACCTGATTGTACACGCTCTTTGCCTCGCAAATTACCCGGCACATCCGCTTGAATTTCATTGCCTTCTCTCTGCATCGTGGTCTTAGAATCACTCATCAGCGAAGGGGCAGAAAACCGACTTGCCCTTCCCACTCGCCTTCAATGCTGCACTCCGCCAAGATCAAAACCTCTTCAATGGCGACGCCGATAGGTACTTCTTGATGCACCTCAAACACGCTCGGCATTGGCAGTCTTTGCGTCACTCGCTCGTAAGCGAAACTCGCCATTGTGCTCGCGTCATGCGGCGGGCGATACACGCCCATCGCCCGCCGCATGACGCGGGTCGTCGTCGCGTCCCAATCCGGCATCTTGCTTACGACGAATATCGAGGTCGGGACGACGCCGGAGAACGCCGTGTAAGATGCAGTTATTGAAGTCCTCGTCAGTAACGAGATTTATCGTCGCTCAAACATTTTGACGGCGTGCCAGCAATCCTCAGCAACGTAAAAGCCTTCGTCTCCGTAATCAGGAACCATCGCCTTCAAGTACTCCCTCGCATTACTCGTGTGACGACGTTCGCGCGTCAGTCTCCGCGCTGGCGATTGCCAACGTTGCGCCGCAGATAGCTCCGCTGGTCACTTGCCTCGCGTTCAGGTGGCGAAGAAGGATGGTGATTTCCTCATTCGTCTTCTGCTCCCACATATCTCCACCCGACACGATGAAGATGCGCGCCACGTCGGAACTTACGTCTTTAATCGTAGCTTCAGGAACGATCTGCAAACCGCCCATTGTTGAAACCGGCGCGGCGGAAAACCCTACAATCACAACCTCATACTTGTCCGACTTGTTGATCTCGCACAGTGCCTGAGCCACTTCCCAGTCAGCCATGCCATCGAAGATTAAAAGGTAGGCTTTTGGTTTAATGGTTTTCATTCCATGCGCCGCGCCCGTCACGAATAAGTTTGACCACTTAAAAAAATATATGACGCTTCTCTACTTTCGGCTGACGGTCTGCTGGCGCGCTACATAGTTAATGACAATCCATGCATTTTCGAGTAGTTGCGAGCTAATGAATGGAAAGTAACTTTAGGCTTTTGCCCCAGTACCTTCCAAGTATTGAACCGAGGCTTCTCGAATGATTGCTGAAATGTTTGGATCGCGCTCCTTTGCCATCTTGCGCCGTGCTGCTTCCATAGCAATCAACTCGTACACAGCAGGCGGCATGGTGATGGTGATCTTTACAAAACCACCTTTCTCTCCGTGTGCTGGGTTAGCTTCTAATCTGTTTGTATGTTCATTAATCAGAATAGCATCTTTCGGAATGACTTCTTTCTGAAAAACATCTTTCAGGTTTGCATCTTTACGTTTTTCCGAAATACGGATAGCAAGTTCTGTTAACCTAGCCTTACCACTCATTTCTTGATTACCTCCTCAAAAGCTTTGGCAAGTGACATAAATTCTGTGTGCGCGGGCGAACCATTTGCGTACTCTCGGATTGTCAGTCCACTTAGTGCCGCCTCTGCGACCGCAATCCTTTGGCAAATCGTCGGCAATGCTTTCTCACCTAGCCCTTCGAGTGAAGCCTTCAGATCGCGTCCCAAATTGGTGTTTGCCAGCACTTTTGATGGGATGAAACGAATTAACGGCTTATGACCTTTTCGTTGAGTGCGCGCCTCTTTCGTTAGCTCCAGTGCTTCACGCGCTGCCATAATATCGAGCGGAGAAGGTCCGGCTGGTAGCAAAACGACATCTGCCAGAAGGGAAGCCAGCAGTGCCGGGTCAGCAAAACCGGGCGGAGTATCAATTAAGACTCTGTCTGCTTTCTTTGCTGCGCGTTTAACGTAGTCGCGGAACTTCTCAGGATTGGCGGTATCAACCGCTTCCACACACGTTGAAAGCACGCCGTTACCTAACCCTGCCCATGCTATAAGACTCTGCTGCGGATCCGTATCAAGCACAACGACCTCATGTCCAAGTTCTACTAGCTCTGCGGCAAGATTCGCGGTAATGGTGCTTTTCCCGATTCCGCCCTTTCGTCCTGTAACTGCGACTATAGCCAAAACACACCTCTCTTCCTTATTAGGGGAATGATATATCATCTTTCCGTATATATTACAAGCGTATTTCATAAATACGCAAATACAGAAATACGTAAGTAATCAATACTAGCGAATATGATTCATTGATGCAGACAGAAAATCAGCAATCGTTAAACAACAAACTTGGGATATACGGTCACTCTCTCTCTGCCTCAGTTCAATGGAGTAAATAACATTTGAAAGTTCATCAGCCACTGCCATGAATCGCCCTAGTGATATGGCATTTGATATGGCATCAATATTATCTAGTACTCCGACAGTATGATTTTGACGGGTTTGAGATCGTGCTGAAATAGTTCGGTTGTGCAACAACAGACTGATTCTTGGAATTTCAATCTGTCATCTTTAGATAGTCAGAGTACTAAGTCTCACCATAATCACACATTAAAGAGATATAAAAACACATGAGTTTTGCCGTTCAAATAGGTAATAACAATTGGCAAATAACAAGCTGGTTACAGGAATAAAACATTTTCACAACCACGTGGTATGATAGGGAAATGGAAAGAATTGACCAAGTAGTTGCTTCAGAAACATCTCCGATAGTCAGGAAAGACCCGAAGAATGCCGTGCTGCGTGACACGATCCATCTTTGGGCGAATGCCAAAACAGCCGAATCTGTTTTTCGCCGAGGGCAGTTAATCAAAAGGAAGCAAGAGGTAGTCGAGTCATTCTTCGCCTTCACAAGCAAAATTCCGGGTGATGTTGACGAACTCGACGTTCAACGATGGTTGGAGCGTCTCCGGGAACAGAACCTAAAACCCGCGACCGTTTACGCCTGCGTATCGTTTCTGTCGTCGTTTTATCGTTGGGTGATGCGCGACCCGACGGTAGGGGCGCAGATTCGCGTCAATCCGGTTACGCTCGCCCGCCCGAAAGCACCGCGCGCCTACCAGACGGATTCGACGAAAGCGTGGAGTGACGAAGAACTGCAAGCCATTGTCGAAGCAATTGAAACGAAGGCGGCGGGCGATGATCTAGTTGGAAAGCGCGACCTCGCCTTGCTAAGAATGTATATGGCGACGGGGCGGAGAAGGGAAGAGATTATCTCTTTGCGCGGGCGCGACGTGCGATTAGTTGATGACGGGTTGGAAGTCGGAGGGAGAATGAAGGGCGGGCGTTACCGGACGATGAAAGTCGAAGACCCGGCGGTCAAAGCTGCATTGCTCGACTACTTAGCTGAAGCGAAGCGGCTGCATGTGTTGAAGACGGATGCGCCTTTATGGACACGCCACGATCATGCGAAGTTTGTAGGCGAGGCACTCAGTTCCTATGCCTTCGTAAAGAATCTGAAAGGGTATGCCCGCGATGCCGGAGTTGGAGATGTTCATCTGCATCAGACAAGGCATACCTTTGCACGCATCGTGCAGGAAGAGACGGGCAGTTTCAACGAGACGCAGGAAGCCTTAGACCATGAAAACTTGGCGACGACGCGCGTCTATGTTCAGCGCATCGCAGTCAAAGCTGACAAGCATAGCCGCAAAATAGCGGATAGAATGAGGTCGTCACGTAGTTCTTAATTCAAAGGGAATAAGTTGATATGCTGGTAATCCTTTTTCATTATTTATAGGCGAGTGTATCGCGCACTGATAGTCAAATCGTACTCCACATCGGAAATGAACACGCCGCAAACGTCAAAACTGCCGCCAGAGTGAACTCGGTGTGATGAATGACGAAAAAGAAGAGGAACAAACACGCGAGTCGCCAGAGGAGCGATGGCGGTTTTTGCGGCTTGTGCCCTCGCTGCCGCCGGAGAGACTGACGCCCGACGAAGATCTGCGTACTCTCATACAGGAATTACGCCTATCAAGTCGCATACTAATCGCACCGGATGAACCGCCGATTGCGGCGTGAGACGAGTAGGCGGCAATATTTTTTAATCAAGCAATGCTTAATTGATTGTTATGTTTCAGGGATTTATTACAAGTGTAAATTTGACGCAAATATTGACAAAGCGTTAAACTCCAATCACATCAAGTAAGGACGAGACGGTAGCGAGGCTGATAAACGCTTTTTGAACGAAGGATTCGTGCAGCTGCAAAGCGACCCCTAAATTACTTCTTCGCAAGACTGCGCTGAACCTTTATCTAAGTTTATTCACCATTGGTTTGTAACTTCCCCGGTTACATCGGAAACCACGCCCGCCCCTTATGTTAGATAAGGATGTTTCAGAAACGATGATCCCTCAAATCGTTGCTGATACAGCTTTCGATGGCTTCGGCTTGTCGCCTTATTCTTGTTCACGCAATGTGAATTAAACCGCCGATGCCACATTACGCTGGAATAAAACAAGTTTCCTGCAGAATATAGCTGTCAACACATAACAGCTATAAAGCACGAACAAAGGGCAGTTGCGAACATAGGACATATCGCTTCAGGTTTTGAAGCGAAAGACTGACGGTCGCGCCTCGGTTTCGCCACAAGCGAAGCCGATTCCACCGCCAACAAACCACTACCACAGAAGCAACAGAAGAGGAGGTCCGATTATGGCAGCAGAACTTGCTCCATATGGGAGGGTCACTCAGAAACCGCCAGCGGTGAAAGAGGTTCACGTCCTCTGGATCACCGCCGGTCTGAGTTGTGACGGCGATACGATTTCAATTACAGCCGCGACGCAGCCGAGTATCGAAGATGTCGTGATGGGGGCGATACCCGGACTCCCGAAAGTTCATTTGCACAATCCGGTTTTAGCTTACGAAGTCGGCGACGACTTTATGAAGTATTGGTACATGGCAGAGCAAGGCTTGCTCGATCCGTTCGTACTCGTCGTCGAAGGTTCGCTTCCGAACGAGAATCTCAGCGGCGAAGGCTACTGGGCGGCACTCGGAAACGACCCGATGACGGATCAGCCTATCCCGACGACCGAGTGGATTTCGCGTCTGGCTCCGAAGGCACTCGCTGTCGTCGGCGCGGGAACGTGTGCCACTTACGGCGGCATTCATGCGATGGCGGGTAATCCGACCGGATGCATGGGGCTGGCGGACTTTTTAGGCTGGGAGTGGAAGTCGAAGGCGGGCATCCCGATTGTCAACGTGCCCGGTTGTCCCGTTCAACCGGACAACTTCATGGAGACGCTGCTCTACTTGCTCTATCAAGCGGCGGGCTTGGCTCCGATGATTCCGCTCGATAGTGCGCTTCGACCGACGTGGCTCTTTGGCAAAACGGTTCACGAAGGTTGTGACCGAGCGGGCTATTACGAGCAAGCCGATTTTGCGACCGAGTACGGTTCGCCGAAGTGCATCGTCAAACTCGGATGCTGGGGACCCGTTGTGAACTGCAATGTGCCGAAGCGTGGCTGGATGGCTGGCATCGGCGGTTGCCCGAACGTCGGCGGTATCTGCATCGGCTGCACCATGCCTGGCTTCCCCGACAAGTTCATGCCCTTCATGGACGAGCCCCCGGGCGGCAAGGTTTCCACCGCTGCCTCCGGTCTCTACGGCTCGGTCATCCGTGGCCTGCGTGAGGTCACCGGCAAGACGGTCGACAAGGAGCCGAAGTGGCGTGCAAAGGGCACCAAGCTTCTCACCGGCTACACCCCCACCTGGCGGTAGTCGACCCGAACTAGCAGCACCGATTGAGTAGCGTGTTCACAAAGACCGTCGAAAAAAACGACACACAGAGCTCAAGAGAGAGGACATACACATATGGCAGCTAGGGCACGGACCCGAGGCGGCAGCGACCTCGTCGAGATGGCATGGGACCCGGTAACCCGAATCGTGGGCAGCCTGGGTATCTACACGAAGATTGACTTTGCCCAGGGCAAGGTCGTGGAGTGTCACAGCACCTCCTCGATCTTCCGGGGCTACTCCATCTTCATGAAGGGCAAGGACCCGCGCGACGCTCACTTCATCACCAGCCGCATCTGCGGCATCTGTGGTGACAACCACTGCGTGTGTTCCTGCTACACCCAGCAGATGGCGTTCGACGTGCGGCCTCCGGCCCTCGGCGAGTGGATTCTGAACCTCGGCGAGGCAGCCGAGTACATGTTCGACCACAACATCTTCCAGGAGAACCTGGTGGGCGTTGACTTCTGCGAGAAGATGTTCGCCGAGACGAACCCCGGCGTCCTCGACCTCGCCAACGACACCGAGTCCCCCGGTGCCGCCGAGCATGGCTACGCCACGATCGGTGACATCATGCGGTCGCTCAACCCGTTCTCGGGTGACCTCTACCGTGAGGCCCTCATGGTTTCCCGGTACACGCGTGAGATGTTCTGCCTCATGGAGGGTCGCCACGTGCACCCGTCCACCCTGTACCCGGGTGGTATGGGCACCACGGCTTCCATCCAGCTCATCACCGACTACCTGTCTCGGCTGATGCGCTACTGCGAGTTCATGAAGAAGATCGTCCCGATCCACGACGACCTGTTCGACTTCGTGTACGAGGCCATGCCCGGCTACGAGGCCAACGGCCAGCGCCGTATCCTCACCATCTGCTGGGGCGCCTTCCAGGACCCCGAGGTGTGCAACTTCAAGTACCGCGACATGACCGAGTGGGGACGTGCGATGTTCGTCACCCCCGGCATCGTCGTGGACGGGAAGCTCGTCACCAACGACCTGGTCGACATCAACCTCGGCCTCCGCATCCTCCTCGGCCACTCGTACTACGAGAGCTGGGAAGGCCAGGAGATGTTCGTTGACCGTGACCCCCTGGGGAACGCAGTCGACCGCAACCACCCCTGGAACCAGCACACGATCCCGCAGCCGCAGAAGCGCAACTTCGACGGCAAGTACAGCTGGGTCATGGCTCCTCGTTGGTTCGACGGCCGCGATCACCTCGCCACCGACACCGGTGGTGGCGCCTTCGCCCGAATGATGGCGATCGCCCTGAGCGGCATCGTCGACATCGGCTGGATCAAGGCCACGGGTACCAGCATCATCATCAACCTCCCGAAGACGGCCCTCAAGCCTGAGGTCACCGTCGAGTGGAAGGTGCCCCAGTGGTCCAACACCATTGAGCGTCACCGGGCCCGTACGTACTTCCAGGCCTACTCGGCTGCTTGCGGAATGTACTTCGTCGAGAAGGCTCTCGAAGAAGTCCGCGCCGGCCACACCAAGACCTGGGAGCCCTTCACGGTTCCCGATGAGGCCATCGGTTGCGGTTTCACCGAGGCTGTTCGTGGCGTGCTTTCCCACCACATGGTCATCCGTGGTGGCAAGATCGCCAACTACCACCCGTACCCCCCGACGCCCTGGAACGC
>JBGTMR010000290.1:0-17059 GCA_041743485.1 Pyrinomonadaceae bacterium | reverse complement strand
ACGAACAATGAATCTGACATCGAAGCCAAGCCGCGAGCGACGGTCGGGTGTTATTCTAACTCACCTTACGCGGTTTTGACTTTAGCCGCGTTCACGCGGCTTTCCGCGAAGCGGGACTTAGCCACGCGATTTATCGCGTAGGCAAACGGCGTAAGAATCTAAAGGGCGTTTTAACGTCCTTTTGGAAAGTCGGCTTTAGCCGGATGCTAAAGCGGGCGTGGGAAGGACGTTAAAACGCCCTTGAATGTTCAACTCGCGCTCGACCCAGCCGTCAAACGGCTGGTCTAAGTGCCGCGAGGGCGCGGAAAGCCCGATGAATCGGGCTAAAAACCAAAACTGCGTAAGGTGAGTCAAGCAACCTTTTCGCTTTCTCCGATACGTTTCTTCTAAAATGTCTTCCGACGCGCACCGAATTTACAGTGTTCCATCGCCCATCGCCGCCGCTGGCGATTGGGACGAACCGCGTGCGTCCGCCGCTTCGACTTCAATTCACACAGGCGCGGACGCAAAAGGGCAACGGCGAAAGATAAAAGATAAAAAACAGGAAACGTGGCTCGCCAAACGCGGACACACGTTGAGCTACGCGGGCTTATTTCTGTTTTCGGTTCTCGTTTATTTTCGTCCTTACGAACTGCATCCGGCACTCGGATTTTTATCAACCTTCGCGTTCTGGATCGCGCTTCTTACGCTCATCGTTTTCCTGCCGACGCAACTCACACTAGAAGGCAACCTGACGGCGCGCCCGCGTGAAGTCAACTGCGTCTTGTTATTAACACTGGCAGCGATGCTTTCGATTCCATTAGCGATTGAACCCGCGTTGGCACTGGAGACGTTCACCGAAACATTTAGCAAAGCGGTGATGATATTCATCGTGATGGTGAACGTATTGCGGACTGAAAGGCGTTTGAAAGGCATAGTTTATCTTTCGCTTGCCGCGAGTTTCGTGCTGGCACTCACTGCTTTCCAAGACTTTTTAGGTGGACGCACCGCAATTGAGGGCTACCGTATCGCGGGTGCTATCGGCGGCATGTTCGGTAATCCGAACGACCTCGCATTGCATCTGGTGACGATGATTCCTTTGGTCACGGCGTTTTTCTTCGGCACGCGAAACGTCTTCAAGAAGCTTTTTTATTTCGCGTTCGGCGCGTTGCTTACCGCCGCGACGGTAGTCACATATTCGCGCGGCGGGTTTTTGGGGATGGCGGCAACGATGGTTTTTCTCGCGTGGAAGTACGGCGGGCGAATGCGGTTTCTGATTGCTCCGGCAACGGCGGTGATGGTGCTTGGCGGGGTGCTGATGATGGGCAGTTACGCCAGTCGCTTATCAACAATTATGACTCCGGGCGGCGAAGCGTCAGCTTCGGCGCGACGGGAATTACTATTCCGCTCCATCTCAAGTTCTCTGCGTAATCCGCTCTTCGGAGTCGGCATCGGTAACTTTCCTATCGTCTCGATTCACAATCAAGTAAGCCACAATGCTTATACGGAAATATCTGCTGAACTCGGCTTGCCCGCACTTGTGTTCTACATCACGATGATTCTCACCGCCTTCAAAGGCTTGCGACAAATCGAGCGCGAGATATTGGAAAGCGGTGACAAAAAACTTTACTACTGGGTGACGGGAATGCAAGCCGGTCTGCTCGGCTACGCGGTCAGCAGTTTCTTCTTGTCCGTCGCTTATCAATGGTACATCTACTATCTCATAAGCTACGCAGTGTGCCTGCGGCGTCTGCATAACGAGCGCACGCGGAGTGTTGATATTCAACTCACATCGCGTCGTATGAAGCAAGCAATATAGAGCCGACCGCAATCAAATTAGAAGATGCTCCGAAGTTACAAAGCGAAGTTTTATGAACGTTGAACCGAACACCCGAAAAGCTGATTCGCAGATTGAAGCGGGCGCGAACGTGCATCACGCTCCAACCGTCAGCATCGTGATTCCATGCTACAACGTCGCGCCGTTCGTGGCGGAGGCGTTGCGTTCGGTGTTCGCGCAAACGTACCGCGATTATGAAGCGATTGTCGTTAATGACGGTTCTCCCGACACGGCGAAGTTTGAACAAGCGATTGCGCCGTATCAAGACCGCATTGTTTATATTAAACAGAAAAATGCGGGACCCAGCGGCGCACGCAACGCCGGAATCCTGAAGGCACGCGGAACTTACGTTGCACTGCTTGATGCCGATGATTCGTGGTTGCCGGAGTTCTTAAACGAACAAATCAAGCTGATAACTTCCGATGAAGCATCACGGCTTGTCTATACCGACACGCTTGTTTTTGGTGAAGGCATCAACAACCGAACACGGGCGATGGATGCCACGCCTTCAAACGGTGAGGCGACTTTTGAAAGTTTAATAAAAATGACTTGCACGGTTCTGACTTCGAGCGTTGTCGCTCACCGGCAAACATTGATTGATGCGGGGTTGTTTGATACGAAGTTCAAGCACGCGGAAGATTATGATTTGTATTTGCGAATCGCGCACAAGGGATTCAAAATCACTTACTCGCGCCAACCGCTTGCGCGTCGCCGCGTTCATGCCGCAAGCCTTTCGGCAAGCGTCGAAAATATGTTGCGCGGGCAACTCGCGGTTTATCGCAAAACGCTAGAGACGCTTGAGTTGTCAAACAGGCAAAAGCAGATTATCGAAACTCAAATTGAAAATCGTGAAGCCCAACTCAACCTTGAACAGGGCAAAAGATTTTTCCGCGAAGGAGATTTCCGTCAAGCAATCGCTCATCTTGAAAATGCCGCGAAGCAACTCAACACACATAAACTTCGCGCCGCGCTCGTTTCGCTGAAACTCGCGCCGAATCTTTTACTCGGGCTTTACAATTTGCGCGAACGGCGTGCCAGACGCTATTTGATTCCGCATATATCCGACTGATTACCAACTGCTTTTCCCTCCTCTTTTCAAAACTCAGACGAGAGTAATTTTACCTCTACACCGCTTCATGTCAGATTCATCGCCGCACATCGCGCATATCATGCCTTGGGCTTCCGTCGGAGGCACGGAACACGCGACTTTGCGAATTGCCAGAGAAACGGCGGCGCACGGCATACGCAGCACGATGTTTTGTTACGAAGCGGCAACCGAAGTGCGCGAGTTCTTTTACAATGCAGGTTTCGATACGGCGATTTATCAAGCGGTAGAGCCGAGTCTTAGTCGTCCCGCGAAATACATCAACGCGGCGCGCGAGTTGGCGCGAGAGATGCGCCGACGCGGTGTAAATATCATGCACTGCGCCGATATTCTTGCCGCGCATTACGCGAGTCTTGCCGGACGCTTCGCGCGCCTGCCTGTCATCTGTCATGTTCGCAACCGTCATCGTGATATTTCAAGGCGCGATAAGTTGTTTTTGTCGCCCGTCAATAATTGGATTTTCGTTTCTAAAGATACATGGCGCGGCTTTGGCGTAAATGTTCCCGCGCATCGCGGCGAAGTCGTATATGACGGCATAGATGCGCCGCAGGTGACAGGCGAGGATAGGGAAAGCGTGCGGCGCGAATTTGGCATCGCGGCGCATGAAAAGATCATCGGTATGGTCGCGCGTGTTGCGCCGCAAAAAGATTATGTGACGCTGGCGCGGGCGGCGCAAAAAGTTTTAGCGGTTTTTCCGAATGCGCGTTTCGTTGTCGCGGGCGATTACGATGGCGTACCGGCGCACCGCACGCACTATGAAGAAATCAAGCATCTGCTTGATGAGTATAAAATCGGTGACAGGTTTATTTTTACGGGCTTTCGTCGTGATATACCGCGCGTGATTGCAGCGATGGATGTCTTCGTGCTTTGCACGCATCACGAAGGCTTGCCGCTCGTACTGCTCGAAGGCATGGCGCAAGGTCTGCCGACTCTGGCGACGGCGGTTGACGGGATTCCCGAACTCATCACCGACGAAGCGAACGGCTTACTGCACGCTCACGGCGACGATGCGAAGTTGGCTGAACACCTGTTAAAAGTGTTGGACGATAAGGCTTTTGCCAAACGAATAGGCGACAACGCACGCGCGCATGTTGCCGCTAATTTTAGTAATGAAAGGTTCGCGTCAAACATGCAAAATGCCTACCGTTCGTTATTACGGGGATGAACGTACTGCGACTAATAAAGTTACTCAAGCAATTATTTCAACAGGATTCGAGCGCGTAACAAACCAGCGATGAAAAATTTGGCGAGAAAAACAGCGAAGCGAATGGGACTAAATTTAGGGTTATGGAAAGTCCTTGAGCGGCAGAAACAGTCGCTCCGCACTTACCGGCAAGAGGGTATAGCCAACGTCATGCTTAAAAAGCGCGGCGAGGGGGAAATGAGAGTCGCGGCGGCAAATTTGCCGCCGCTTGAAAATAACATTGCCAACTCTCCGGCGACGTTCGACATACACTTTTTAAGCGGCGATAAGTTTTGGCATCTGACTGTGTTTTGCGCGTACTCGATGCATCTTGCGTGTCCCGGAATCAGAGTGCGCCCGGTAGTTTATGACGACGGAGCTTTGACCGAATACGGTATTAACAACATCAAGCGAATTTTTCCGCACGCGCAAATTGTGACGCAAGCCGAGATAATGAGCGAGATTGACGACTACTTACCGGAAAGCCGATTTCCGACTCTGCGGCGTTTGCGTTACGAGTATTTTTTCATTCGCAAGCTGACCGATATTCACGCCCGACGCGCGGGATGGAAACTATATTTAGATTCGGACATGTTGTTTTTTCGTTCTCCCGACGAGTTGATTGATTGGTGGCGCGCTCCAACGAAGTTCATCCATATGCAAGACGCGCGCAGATGCTACGGTTACTCTGATTCGCTGATGGAGAAACTAGCCGCCGGCAAACAGTTGCCGGATATGTTGAACGCCGGATTATACGCCGTCGAGCGCGAAGCGATTGACTGGGACAAAATCGAAGACAATTCAAAGCGATTGCTCGAAGCGGAAGGTTTGCAGTTTTTCTTTGATCAAGCTGTGACCGCCCTGTTGATGGCTGACCACAACGGCGATGTCGTCGCCGCCGAAGACTATTTGATTTTCCCGTCGCGCGAAGAAGTCGAACGGCCGACTGCCGTCATGCACCACTACACGGCGGAGTCGAAGGTCTGGTATTTCCGCTATGGATGGCGACACATCGCCCGCCGCGCGGTGAAAAATACCGGGTCGGTTGTCTAACAAAGATTATCCTCTTAGCAAGAGCAAGTAACATTAGTCCAGATAATTGAAAGTCGCATAATGAGTTCTCAACAATCTTCATTCAACCGTTCATCTATTAACCTCGCACCGCGCAAACAGGTCGTGATTCGCCCGCCGTCGTTTTCGCCGTTCATTGTTTTTACGGGATTGGCGCGCTTGCGGCAGCATCTTGATTTGCTGTGGACGCTGATTGTTCATCGCCTCAAGGTGCGGTACAAGCAATCGGTTTTAGGTCCGGCGTGGGCGGTGGTACAGCCGCTGTTTCTGATGTTGATTTACACGGTTATCTTCGCCCGCATCGCGCGCGTCGAGACGGGCGGCATACCGTATCCGATTTTCGCTTATACGGCGTTGCTGCCGTGGACGGCGTTCTCAAGCGCATTGACGGCGGCGACGGGCGGTGTCACAAGTCACGCCGATCTGGTCAAGAAAGTATATTTCCCGCGCGAGATTTTGCCGCTTTCATATATCGCGGCGGCACTGGTTGATTTGATGATTGCGAGTATCGTGTTGTGGGGGCTGTTTCTCTACTACGGGGTACAGATGACGATTTTTGCATTATGGGGATTGCCGCTAATCCTCATCATGATTACATTTGCCGCCGCCGTTTCGTTGCTGCTTTCAGCTTTGCAAGTGCGCTTTCGTGACATCGGGATGGCGATGCCTTTGTTATTGCAATTATGGATGTTTGCGACGCCTGTGGTCTATCCGTTAAGTGCCGTCCCCGAACAATGGCGCGTCTTTTACATGCTCAATCCGATGGTCGGTATTATCGAAAACTTTCGGCGCGTGATGTTGGAAGGTATCGCGCCTGATTACGTTTCGCTCGGAATCGCCACACTGGTCTCACTGGTTTTGCTGCCGCTCGCTTACATGTATTTCAAACATCTTGAAGCGACGATGGCGGATGTGATTTGAAGTTGATGTTTTGTAACTGTGACTGGTAAAAATTGTATCTTCACAATGGTTTCTTTCCGCTTACACCAATTTTAGAAATTAAGACGAACGCGAAAATCCAACATGAACGACCTTGAATTTAATCGAGTCTCGAAACGCTATCTGGTGCGTGAAGAAGAAGTACAAACCGCCGCCGGTAGCAACAATCTGTTGAGCAAGCTAAAGAGATTGCGTAAATCCAATAAAGAGTTTTGGGCGGTGCGCGACGTATCGTTTCAGGTGGCGCGCGGCGAAGCTCTCGGCATCATCGGACATAACGGCGCGGGCAAATCCACGATGCTCAAATTGAT
The DNA here is from genome assembly GCA_041743485.1 of Pyrinomonadaceae bacterium. Classification (GTDB taxonomy): domain Bacteria; phylum Acidobacteriota; class Blastocatellia; order Pyrinomonadales; family Pyrinomonadaceae; genus JANDLT01. The sequence continues at coordinate 10,634 of JBGTMR010000290.1, read as the reverse complement.
TGCCGGAATCACCGCTCCGACTTCCGGCGAAATAAAAATCAACGGCAGACTCGCCGCCCTTATCGAAGTCGGTTCGGGCTTTCACCCGGAATTAACGGGCAGGGAAAACATTTATTTAAGCGGCACGATTTTAGGTATGTCGCGCCGCGAAATCACCCGCAAACTCGATTCGATAATTGACTTCGCGGGCGTGCGCGAGTTTATCGAAACCCCTGTCAAACGCTATTCATCGGGGATGTACGTCCGTCTCGGCTTCGCCATTGCCGCGCACTTAGAGCCGGATGTGTTACTGCTTGATGAAGTCTTGGCGGTCGGCGACGCGGCGTTTCAAGTCAAGTGTTTCGAGCGCATCAAGGCGATGCGCGAGGAACAGAAAACCATTGTCTTTATCTCGCATGATTTGAGCGCGGTAGAGCGACTTTGTTCGCGCGCCATCTTGATGCATCGCGGGCAGATTGCTGCCGAAGGTAAGCCGACGGATGTGATTAAGGCATACACTGAAATTACACAGCGAGAAGCCCAACAATCTATTGCGGCGGCGGCGGCGGCGCCAGCAGCCAATGGCTTAACGGCAGCGGATTCGGAGATAGATGTTTTAAGTTTAGAAATGCTCGGATCGGATGGCAAACACTTACACAAAGTCATGTTTAATCAAGAACTCAAAATCCGCATCAACATGGTTGCACGCCGCCAGATAAAATCTCCAGCAATAAACTTCATCATTGCCGACTCGAAAGGGCGTATCGCCTCAGTTTTCAATAACTGGTTGGATAACTTTAAGTTCGACTTGCGCGAAGGTGGGTGTACTCTTACAGGGTGGCTGCCGCCGGTACGTTTGATTCCGGGAAACTATCAAGCCCACGTTCACATCTGGGATGGTGATGTCAGGCATTTAAGACCGGAACTTAAAATCACAACTCCGCTCGCATGGAAAAGGTTTGCCGATTTTCAGATTGAAGGACCCAACTTAACGCATAACGAAGGCATCATGCAGACACCGGCAAAGCGATGGATATTGTCGCAGGGATCTTATCTGGTAGAGAGTGGCGGCATCTCGACGGACAACGTGTTTGAAGCCTTTGGGCAGGAAGCCGAAAACATCGATTACGAAATGATGCTAGCGAGGGGTTAAATGACTTTTTAAGGTGACAAGCATTAGGTTGTGTTCACATTTTGGAAGGTTGTTGGTTTTCGTGCAGATTTATCCACAAAACAACACGAGCAGCAACACGAAACTAAACTCTTGATTCGTATCTTTTCGGGTTGTTTCGTGGGTGAAGTTCTTGTCTTTTTCAAATGTCAACATCAACCTATCGACTTCCCCTAGTTCGCCGTTCAATTTTGAAAAAGCTTTTGGATAGAAAACAGTCGCCATGCAAATATCAATTGCAATGTGTACTTATAACGGCGCAGCATTTATCGCCGCGCAACTTGAAAGCATCCTTCAACAAACGCGTGTCCCTGACGAACTGGTTATTTGCGATGACGGCTCAACGGATGAAACCTTAGAGATAATCGAAGACTTTGCCCGCCGCGCTCCGTTTCCGATACGCATTCGTTGTAACTCGCAAAACTTGCGAGTTATAAAAAACTTTGAACAGGCAATCAGCTTGTGTCAAGGCGAGATAATCGCGTTGTGCGACCAAGATGATGTCTGGATGCCGGAGAAACTTGCAGTCTTTGAACGCGAGTTTGCCCGCGATTCGGATGTCGGATTGGTGTTCTGCGATCTTGAAGCCGTTGATGAAGATTTACAACCGCTCGGCTTTACAGCGTGGGAAAGCGGATTTGTAATGTTCGAGCGTAAAGAACAAGACTTGTTCAAACAAGGTAAAGCCCTTGATGTGTTACTGACACGCAACATCGTCACGGGAGCAGCGGTGGCATTTCGCGCCGAATATCAAGATTTAATCACCCCGTTTCCCGAAGTTTCAAAGTATTTGCTGCACGATTACTGGATGGTGTTGCTTATTTCAACAGCGGCTAGAATCGCTCTCGTCCCGCAACCACTGGTGAAATACCGCATTCATACAAATCAACAAGCTTGTTTGTTAATGCCGATTCCCGATGTTGCTCCGCTAATTCGGACGCGAATCAAACGAAAACGCTTTCATCCAAATTGGGAAAATCTTGAGCGCGTTGCTGCACGGCTTGCCGAACGCGCCGAACATAATCCGCGTTACGCGAAAGCACTCGCCGCGCTGCAACCGCGCTTGCAACACGCGCGAATACGTTCGGGATTCTCACAGCACCGGTTTCACAAGCGTTTATTGCTTGCCCTCAAGGAGTACGTCGCACACCGCTACGCGCTTTACCGCCGCCCGGACGCTGGTGCGTGGTATGAGTTTCTCAACGATGTTTTGCCATACAAAATCCAACCGCTGAGAGAAGCGGTCAGTGAGCGGCGCACACCGAAAGTCGAATATATCTTGGCAAACAAGAAGAAATAGCACGGCGGTTTTCCAAGAAATGGCGAAGCGACAAGAGTAGGAGTTACGCAGTTGTACTGATTTTCAATACTTGATGCAGCTATAACGAAAACGCAACTCGTCATAATCTCTTTGTTTTCAACAACGCCGTGTTCAGCGATGTTTCAACTGCGTAACTCCTAATCATGTTTTGACGTTGCCGACGTGCAGCACAATCCGACGACATGGCACGCCGTAAAACGACAGGCAAGCGCAAGTTACATTGTGCGGAAAGTTGACACCACCGCTAATTGGGACGGCGCACCGAGTTCGCTTATCGTTGCTGACATCACAGTTTAATCGTCAAGAGAGCCTTGCCACCATACTTACCAGCATGATGAAACAGGACACATCGGATTCTCACTCGCGCCCGCCGCAAGTTTCGGTTGTGATTACTTGTTACAAGCAAGCACGTTATATCGGTGAGGCGATTGAGAGTGCGCTTAATCAAACGCTCGCACCTGCCGAAGTTATCGTGATTGACGACGGTTCGCCGGACGATACGCAAACGGTGGTTAATGGTTTCGGGGCGCGTGTGCGTTATATCAAACAGGCGAATGCCGGAGTCGTCGCCGCCCGCACGCGCGGCATCAATGAAAGCAATGGTGAGTTTTTGGTGTTGCTTGACGGCGATGATCGTTTGTTGCCGACGGGACTTGAACGCGAAGTCGAGGCTCTTGCAAATAATCCCGGATGCGCGTTTGTTTCCGGTCAGTGTCGTTTAATCGAAGCAGATGGCGATGTGCGCTCTACGCCGCGTCAAAAACCGCTGTCGTCAAACATTTACGCGGCACTGTTGCGTGATAACTATATCTGGATGCCCGCGCAAGTGATGTTTCGGCGGCAAAAATTGATTGACGCCGGAGGACTTGACGCGCACGCCGACCACGCCAGCGATTATGAAATCTACCTACGATTGGCGAGACTCTACGGAGCGTGTTCACTGGCGGAAGATGTTGCCGATTGGCGTTTGCACGGCGGCAATACGCACCACAAATTGGCGATGATGATGAATTCGTCGTTTAGAGTTTATCGCGCGCAAAAGCAATTCATTGATGGCGACCAAGAACTGAAGCGCGCTTACCGTGAAGGTTTGCTTCGCTGGCAAGATTTCTACGGCGAACAAGTATTGCATCAATTGCGCGAAGAACTTCGTCGCCGCCGTGACCGCAAGTTGATTATGAAAAATGTTTTGACACTGATGAGGCACGCTCCAATGCTATTAACAAAACACTTGATGCGAAAAACATATTGCGTCGTCTTTCGCGTCAAAAGTGACTTGGCAGTTGATAAGCGATAATGAAAGGGGGCGGCGATTGTTATGAACGACACGTTTGATGTTGCAGTTGTGATTTGCACTTACAATCGCGCGGCGATGTTAGCTCCGGCGATTGAAGGCGTGCTGGCACAAGGGGTTGGTGATGTTCGATATGAACTGATTGTCGTTGATAACAATTCAACGGATGAGACGCGCCGGGTAGTTGAGAGTTTCCTTGACGGCGGAGCAACGAACTTGCGTTACATCATGGAAGAGCGGCAAGGAAAGTCATTTGCCATTAATACAGGTATCACTCATGCGCGCGCACCGATTATCGCTTTTACTGATGACGATGTGAGGGCTGAACCGAACTGGATTAGCGAAATCAAACAAACATTTGATGTTCACCCGGAAGTTGATTACGTCGGCGGCAAAGTCTTGCCGTTGTGGGAACGAGAACCGCCCGCGTGGTTGACAGCCGAGCATTGGGCTCCGTTGGCGATTAGTGATTACGGCGAGGCGGAGTTTTACGTTGACGTGAATCGCCCGTTGTGTTTAGTCGGAGCGAATCTCGTGGTGCGGCGCGAAGTGTTCGATAAAGTCGGAATGTTTGCGACAGAGTTTCAGCGCGTCAAAGATAACATCGGGTCAACCGAAGACCACGAATGGCAACTGCGCGTGTGGCAAGCCGGAATGCGTGGATTGTACGCCCCGCGAATAGTGATAGTGGCGGACGTGCAGGCAGACAGACTGGAGAAAGAATATCATCGGCGGTGGCACACCGGGCATGGTGGCTACGCCGCATTGATGCGGTTGTACGAAATCACGGATGAAAACGGTAGACTGCAAAAAGATTTGCCCGCCGATACGGTGACGTTGTTCGGTTCACCGTCTTATATATACCGCAATCTGATAGTAGAATTAACAGGTTGGCTCAAAGCCACGATGCGACGTAACGAAAGCGTCGCCTTGCTTCACGAAGTTCACGCGCGCAAGTTTATCAGCTACTTACGCAAGCGATACGAAATGACGAAACCGGCGCGCACGCACTCAAACGCGATTGAACTCGGACGCTTTGCCGCCAATTTGTTAAGCAAGAAGGTCGGGCGCACAACACCCGTCAAAACTTAAACGGTTTTTCTGTTATGACCGACACGCAAAACTCGCAAATTGACGTTTCAATGACCCTACAAAGTGAACACAGTGCGACGGCTTTCGATTTGTCGGTCGTTATAAGTACATATAATCGTTGTGCGCTTCTACCGTCGGCGTTGCGAAGCGTTCTTGCACAAGAGGCGCGCGGCGTGTCGTTTGAATTGATTGTGGTTGACAATAACTCGAGGGATGATACGCGGCAGGTGGTTGATTCATTTATCGAGCAAGGCATGAAGGTAAGTGTTCCGGTGCGTTATTTTTTCGAGCCGAAACAGGGTTTGTCTCATGGCTGGAATACGGGGGTTGATAAGGCGCGCGGCAAGATTATCGCTTTCACGGATGATGATATTGAAGTTGCTACCGATTGGGTTTATCAAATCAAAACGGTTTTCGATAATCACCCGGAAATAGCTTTTATCGGCGGGCGCGTACTACCGCTGTGGGCGCACGATGTACCGTCGTGGCTGACGCGCGAACATTGGTCGCCTCTCGCATTGCAAGACGCCGATGCGCCGTTTTATACGAACCAAAGGAATCCGATATGCTTGCTCGGCAAGTCGTTTCGCCGCGAAGCTTTCGAGCGTGTCGGTAACTTTCGCGCCGATTTGGGACGAGTGAAAAATCATATCGGCTCACTCGAAGATGCTGAGATTCAAGAGCGCATGTGGAGTGCCGGGCTGCAAGGAATGCACGCTCCGTCGGTGATTTTTCACACGGACATTCCCTGTGAACGCATGACGAAAAGCTATCACCGTTCATGGCACACCGGACACGGCACGCATTACGCGCGCTGGCGCAACCCGACTTTTGAAGTATCGTCGAAAAGATTGTTTGATGTTCCGGCGCACTTGTATCGTCAGGCGTTGGAAGCGTTCGTCGCGTGGGCGAAAGCGAGTTTGCGCGGCGACGCGGACGCGGCTTTTAAGCACGAAACGCGGCTCAGATTTTTTTACGGTTTCGTTCGCACGCGGTTTCGGCAGCGCCGAAATCCTTCGACGGAAAATCTCAACCCGCACACGGCTGCCGAGACATAAAGCGTTTGTGAAGCGTATGCTTCCAACGGCATCTAACCCGCCTCCCGTTGTGCCTGACTAGGACTCCCACCAGCTTCAAGTAAAATCACACGCCTCATCGTCGTTAATACAAATAGGGCTTTCTCAGATTTGAAATCTTAAATTTGAAATCTCAAATCAAGAGAAGAAAAACCCCGAAGAAAAACGAAAAGTGAGAAAGTCCTAACAAAGAGATTTTCAAACACAATTTTTAGGGAAAGACGCGAGAACTTATGTGCGGTATCGCCGGATTTGCGAATAAAAACTTTCAAGCAAACGCTCTTGAAACATCGGCAACGGTGCTTGACCGGATGTGTCGTTGTATCGCGCATCGCGGTCCTGATGATCAAGGCACGATGGTTGACGGCGGTGTCGCGTTGGGGATGCGGCGGCTGGCGATTATTGATTTGGCGGGCGGGCAGCAACCGATTTATAACGAAGACCAATCCTGCGCGATTGTTTTCAACGGCGAGATTTATAACTTCCCCGAACTGCAAAAGGAATTGCAAGCGCGCGGGCATACGTTCAAAACTTCGTGCGACACGGAAACGATTCTGCACGGTTATGAAGAATGGGGCGCGGATGTCGTCAAGCGTTTGCGCGGCATGTTTGCGTTTGCGATTTGGGACAAGCGGAAAAGAGAATTGTTTATCGCGCGCGATAGAGTCGGCAAAAAACCGCTCTACTATTCGTTGACTAAACAAGGCACGCTGGTTTTCGGTTCGGAATTGAAGTCGCTGCTCGAACACAATCAAGTCGAACGGCGCACGAGTTCACAAGCGATTGATGCGTATCTCGCGCTTGGTTACGTTCCCGAACCGCTCTCGATTTTTGAAGATATAAAGAAGTTGCCGCCCGCGCACACTTTGATTTTCGACGGCGAGAAAATAGTGACGAATCAGTTTTGGGATTTCGATTACACGAAACGTAATGATGAATCGGAAAGCTTGATTTCCGAAGCGCGGTTCACCGATTTCTCATCCGAAGAAAAAGTCATCGCCGAACTTAATCGCTTGCTTGAAGAAGCGGTGCGCGTGCGTCTTATCTCCGAAGTTCCGTTGGGAGCGTTTCTGTCGGGCGGCGTTGATTCGAGCGTCGTCGTCGGCTTGATGGCGCGCGTGATGAACACGCCGGTTAAAACTTTCTCAATCGGTTTCAACGAAGATTCTTACAACGAATTAAAGTATGCGCGCGTCACCGCGAAGCACTTCAACACCGAGCATCACGAGTTTATCGTCACACCGGAAATCTGCGGAGTCGTCGAAAAGTTGGTGACGCACTTCGACGAACCGTTTGCGGATTCAAGCGCGATTCCGACGTTTATGGTGTCGAAACTGGCGCGCGAACACGTCACGGTTGTCTTGAGCGGTGACGGCGGCGACGAACTTTTCGCTGGTTATACGCGCTATAAAATTGACCAAGCCCGTAGCGGGTTCGGCAGCTTGCCGCGCTTTGTGCGACAAGGCGTGATGTTGCCTTTGAGCGAAGCCTTACCGCACGGTGCGCGCGGACGCAACCTGTTACGCAACGTCGCCCTCGACCCGCTCGACCGCTATGTTGACAGCGTTTCGATTTTCACCGCCCTTGCGCGCAAAGAGCTTTGCACCGCTGATTTCCGCCGCGCGGTCAACGCCGGTGAACGCGATTTCACATCCGCATTGATGCACGATTACGCAGCGCGGGTGACATCCGGCGATGCCGTTGATGCGTTGCTCTATCTTGACAGCAAAACTTATCTGGTCGGCGACATTCTGACCAAAGTTGACCGCATGACAATGGCAAACTCGCTCGAAGCCCGCGTCCCGCTCTTAGACCACAAGTTGATTGATTTCGTGACGCGGATTCCTTCAAGGATGAAACTCCGCGACGGTGTGACGAAATACATTCTCAAGAAAGCCGCCGAATCATTTGTCCCACACGAGATTCTGCATCGCCCGAAACAAGGCTTCGGCGTGCCGATGCAACAATGGATAAACTCGGAGTTGCGCGACATGATTAGCGATGTCGTAACTGACCGCCGCACGCTTGAACGCGGTTACTTTGAACCAAAGCAAATCGAAGTTCTATTTGACGAACACAGACGCGGACGACGCGACCACTCGATGCAGCTTTGGACGTTGTTTATGCTTGAACTCTGGCATCGTCGGTACGCCGACGTTTCCGCCGCACAACAACATCATCCCGCCGCTGAATTCGCTTCAAATGTCGCTTAAAAAACCGGCTTGCGCGCGAAGTCAATAATCGCGTTTGATTTAATTAAAGATGACAATTCGCAATGTGCTTCAGCTTGTAAGCAGCTTTCATCAAGGCGGTTCGGAACGCCAAGCCGTACAACTCGCGCGCTTGCTGCGTGACAGCGGACGTTACCGCGTTCACATCGCGTGTTTAAGCGGCGAAGGTGTTTTGCGCCCGGAAGCCAACCAAATCTCTGCCGGTGAGATAGCCGGATTTCCATTAACGAGTTTTTACAATCGCAATTTTACCCGGCAACTCGCGCGCTTTGTGCGCTTTGTGCGCGAACGCGAAATCGAAGTCGTCAATACACACGATTTTTACACCAACGTTTTCGGCATCGCCGGTGCTGCCCTCGCAGGCGTTCCGGCGCGCATCGCGGCGCGGCGCGAAACCAAAGGAACGCGCACACCGATGCAGAAAAAAGTTGAACGCGCGGTGTATCGTCTTTCGCACGCAATCGTCGCCAACGCCGAAGCCGTGCGCGCAGATTTGATTGATGAAGGCGTGCCGGACAAGAAAATCAACGTCATCTATAACGGGCTTGATGTCGAACGGGTGAGCGTCGCCGCGAATCTTTCGCGTCCCGAATTATTGACGCGCGCCAATCTACCGCCGCATCTTAATTGCCCGCTCGTGACGATAATCGCCAACATCAATTTGGCGGTCAAAGACCACCCGACTTTCTTGCGCGCCGCGCGTCGTGTCGCCGATGCGTTGCCGGAAACCGCGTTTGTGCTGGCGGGCGAAGGCGAACTTATCCCGCAAATAAAAACTCTTGCCGCCGATTTGGGACTTGCCGATTCCGTGTTTTTCACCGGACGCTGTGAACACGTTGCGGAACTGCTCGCGGCTTCGAGCGTCTGTGTTTTGAGTTCGCAAGCCGAGGGTTTTTCCAATTCGATTTTGGAATATATGGCGGCGGCGCGACCCGTCGTTGCGACCGATGTCGGCGGTGCGCGCGAAGCGATAACAAACGGCGAAACCGGTTTCATCGTAGCGGTCGGCGATGACGAAACGATGGCGCGGCGCATCGTCGAGTTGTTGAAAGATAAAGAGCAAGCAGCGACGTTCGGGGCGCGCGGGCGCGAAAAAGTTTTGGCACGATTTTCGTGCGCCGCGCAACTCGCCGCTACCGAGAAACTTTACGATTCGCTGCTCGACCAGACTTTGCCGACGGCTTCGCGCCTTCAATCCGCGAGGTGAAATTTAATGTTCGCTGTTGCGTTCAACCCTTGAAACTCTGACGCTAAAACAGCTACTTTAGAGATGCGTCATGCTGTCAAAGGGAGCAATGCGGTTTAGAGCAAGCCCGCCCCCGCATGACTTCCGCGCTCCAATCTCGTTTAACAACTTCTCCGTATCCGCTTTCCGAATTACGCGACCAAGATTGACAATGCCACCGCCATCGAACATTCGCACGGCTTACCTTATCAGCGTTTATCCGGCGTTTAACCATACATTTATCTTGCGTGAGATTCGCGGGTTGCGTGCGCGCGGATTCGATATTCATGTCGCTTCAATCTCAAATTCCGACCGCGCGGTCGAGATGTTGACCGATGAAGAACAGGAAGAACAGCGTCAGACTTTTTACGTCAAAGCCACCGGAATTTGGGCGGCGTTCGTCGCACATCTCGCCGTACTGATGACGACTCCGATGAATTATGTCAGAGGCTTGTGGTATGCGATTAAAATCGCGCGCCTTGATTTACCGAAAATCGTGGCGCACCTTTTTTACTTCACCGAAGCCCTAATCGTCGGACGCTGGATGCGGTTAAATCACCTCACGCATCTGCACACTCACTTTTCTTCGACCGTCGTGCTGTTTGTCGCCAAGACATTTCCCGTCACAATTTCAATGACGATTCACGGTTCGGCGGAATTTGAAAATGCGCGCGGCTTCTATATCAAAGAGAAAATCGCGGCATCGAAGTTTGTCGTGGCGATTAGTAATTTCGGGCGCAGTCAGTTGATGCGTTACAGCGACGGGGGCGAGTGGAGCAAAATCGAAGTCGCCCCGCTTGGCATCAATCCAGAGCGTTTCACCTTGCGCGCGTTTGAAGCGAATCCGTCGCCGTTTGAAATCATTTGCGTCGGCACACTAAGCGGCGTTAAAGGCTTTCAGGTTTTAATCCACGCCGTCAAAAGATTGGTTGACGAAAACAGAAACGTGCGCTTACGCATTGTCGGCGATGGATTTGAACGCTCCACGCTCGAAGCATTAGTGCATGACTTGAAATTACAAAATCAGGTTGTGTTTGAAGGCTGGCGCAACCAAAATCAGCTTGTCGAACTTTATAAAAAAACAGATGTTTTCGCGTTGGCGAGTTTTGCCGAAGGCGTTCCCGTCGTGTTGATGGAAGCGATGGCGATGGGCATTCCGTGCGTCGCATCGCGCATCACCGGCATCCCTGAATTGATACGCGATGAAGTTGACGGGTTGCTCGTCACGCCTGCCGATGACGCGGA
>JBGTMR010000289.1:0-4992 GCA_041743485.1 Pyrinomonadaceae bacterium | reverse complement strand
TCCGGTCAGCGGCTCAAGATTGAAACCTTTCACGGCAAGCGATGTGATGCTCGCCCAGATGATGGGTCCCGTGATTGCCGAGAATCTGCCGACCATGCCGTAAAGTCCGTAAAATTCTCCGACGCGATCCGGCGGTGTGAGTTTCAACATTAAAGGTCTGTCCGCCGACCAGACTCCGGCGAGGGCGATGCCCGCGAGTGACGCGACGACATAAAGCGGGATGAGTCCGAGTTTGAAAATACCGACGCACGCCGCGAATGCGAAAATCACCATCCATGATTTCAAGACCCAATCGAGGGCGCGCTTCGCTCCCACGCGGTCAACCATCCAGCCCCAGAAGAAGCCGCCCGCGACCGCGAAGCTTATCGCCAAGCCGAGAACTTTCGTCGTTTCCGCTTCGCCCTGTGCTTCGCTCATGCCCGTCGCCAGCGCGACGTTGACGGTATAAAGTGCCATGACGGTGATGAGCGTGTTGACCGCATCGGTATAAAAAACGCGCCCGACGAGAAAGCGCAAAAGTCCCGGATACTCTTTGCCCGCGCGCAATGTGCGAATCGTCTCTCTCGTCGAATCAATCACGCCGCCCCACGTAATCGGGCGCGGATTCGGATTGCCGCGTTCACGCACAAACAGAAAACACGGCAACGCGAAAAGCAGAAACGCGACGGCGACAAGGGTAAAAAGCAAAGGCTTGTTTTCATTGCCGACGACATAACCGATTGCCAAGCCGACGAACGAACCGATGTAACCGATGGCGACGCCGATGCCGCCGATGCGCCCGCGATTCTCTTCGGTGCTTACTTCCGGCAGCATCGCGTCATAAAACTGCAAGCCCGCTTGATACGCGATGTTGGCGATGATGAAGCACACGGCGGTCGCATAGAACCCGACACGCGCAAGCAAACAGGTGAAGCCGACACAGATAATCGTACTGCACACGAGAAACGGCATACGCCGCCGCGCGCGGTCGGTCATCGCACCGAGCGCGGGCGAGACGACGAAGATAATGCCCATCGAAATCGCGGTGATGATGCCATATACGCGGTCGGCACTCTCCGCTCCCGTCGCATTGCGAACGTAAAGGGAAAAGTAGAGCGAGACGATGCCGAGCGAGAAGATCGTGTTCGCTAAATCATAAAGCACCCAACCGACGATGGCGCGGCGTGTAATGACGTGTGGAGTTTGAACGGCGGAAGGTTGAGGTGTGGCGGCGGACGGCGTGAGTTGTGACATGAAGCTTACCGAACGTGGAACACATCCCACGCCTCAAGTTCGACGACGAATTTCAAGCGAGATTATCACCAACCCGCGAAGATAAAAGCCGACTCACGACCTGACGGCGGAACATAACGACGGACATCAGATGCTCGAATGAAGCGTAGCGGAAAGAGAGTCGTCTGCATTGACTTAATAGGTGTCCGTGGGTCATCTTTGCTTTGATTCTTATGGTGATGATGAAACATGCTGGCGAGTGTGATGACTCTCCAATGAACGGCAGTTGCGATGCCCTAAGAGCGCGTCTGAAAAGTCCCGCGAGGGACGATTTGATAATAGCCCAGCGATTCATCGCTGGGAAAAGTATCACCAAGAGTCATCCGAGTCCCGTAGGGACGGCAGATTTCTTTCGTCCCTACGGGACTCGAATGTCTTTTTTGTCCGATACCCAGCGATAAATCGCTGGGCTATTATCACGATGTCCGCTTCGCGGACGACAAAACAGACTTTTCAGACGCGCTCTTAGACCAAGACGCGCAGATAACTCCAGCCGCCGGTGAGTAAATCTTCTTCACTTAAACCGTCGTCGGGGCTTCCGGGAACGATAAACACGCCGTCGGCGAGGATGGTTTCGGGGTTGACGAGGAGCAGCCCTTGAACGAGCGAGGCGATGGTGCGTGTCTCCCAGAACTTAGTTTCGTCTTTGATTTCGGCGGGCGGAAAAGGGGCGTTTAAGTTAAAGATGATGGTCACGGCGACGTAATCTTTGGTGTGTGAGAGGCGTTGTGATGTATCTATGGTCACTCCGAACTCTTCGCCTTCGGTCGCGGTGGTGGCGGAGATTTCGGCTGACCACGCTTCAAATTCGGCTTCCGCTTCTTCCCGCGTTTGCTTGTAATCCCAGAACGCCTGACTCCAGTAAGCCTGTTCGTCGAGCAGCACGGAGACGATGCGTTTTATATAACGTCGTTTGGCTTCCGTCGTTTCAAGCGCGCCGTCCGGGTCGCTGATGACGGTGGCGAGACGCGCCCGCAAATCATCTTTGCCGAAAGCGTGAATCAATAATTGCATACCGAAGAAATAACCTTCGGCTTCGTCACCTTTAATAAACTGCGACACACCGCGCAGCCAAGACCTTCTGTTCATCATGGAAGAATGGAAGAATTGATTCAATGATTCATTCAGTCATTGAATCAATGACTGAATGAATCAATTCCTGTTTAGCCTCCGACGCTGCCGCCGGTGCGCCCGAACGAGCCGGAGCGCGAAGGGGAATAGTAACCGGAGCGTCCGGCGCGTGTGCCGACGACTCTGCCAGACGCGACGCGGACGGTAGCGCGTCCGAAGCCGGAAGGTTTGGCGCGCCCGACGCCGGAAGCTTGACTGCCGCCGATGCGGGAGGCGGAAAACATCGTCGGTCGCGGAGCGGGCGTATAACGCGGCGGTGTGACGGTGCGCGGAAGTGCCGCGCCTCTGCCGACGGTCGAATTTGAATAGCCGCCGTAACGCGAACGATAACCCATTGAAGGTGCGAAGAACGGGTAAGCGTAAAAGAACAGGAAAGGACTCAAGGGGCTGCCGCCGTAATAATAACGCTGACCGTTTTGATTGCCGTCCTGCGGGGGATTATCAATCGAACCGCCACCGCCGCCGACATTATTTGCCACCGTGTCGGTGTTGGGTGTGAAGTCGCTTAAAGGCAACATGGCAACGTTCAAGTTCGCATTGCGATACTCGACGAAATCATCGTTTAAGTCGTCGAGTTCTTCGGTGCGCGCGCGGTCGGGCGTGACGTAAATCACGGACTTAACGCCGCGCTCTTGAAGCTTGGGGGCGGATGGCATTTTCGCCAGATAACGATTGTCGAATTGCGAATCGGCGTCGGCGTAAGGGGCGAGACGGTTCGAGTCGAGCAGAAACGCGACGGGAGCGTTAGCCGGAAGTCCCGCTTGCTTGGCTTCGATTTCGGCGGCGTAAGTGAGCATCGCGGCGAGCGTTTCATGCGACGCGGTGACGCCGAGCGGGTGCGGGAAGTTGTCGAAGGTCGTCACTAATCGCGCACGGTCGGCAAGCCCCGCGCCGAGTGCGACGGCATCGCGTCCGGCAACATCTATGACGAGTGCGGTGTCGGAACTGTTTTCGAGATTGCCGAGCAGATCGTTTCCGATTGCCTGTCCGCGCCCGTAAGATTCGCGCATGTCGGGGGTCATAATCGGTTGGAGTTGCGAACGCAGGGAATCGTACTGAAGCCCTTGAATTAAAGTCGGCACAAAGAAAGGAAGCCACGCATCCGACGCGGGTTGATACGCGGCGAGCATACGGTTCGGGTCAAGGTAATCGCGCCAATTCGTGCCGCCCTGTGAATCGAACATCTGCGCTCCGTCAAGACTGAGCGGCTTTTCTTCGGAGCCGACGTTCCAGCCTTTTTCGCGTTGGAGGTCGAGCGAGTCTTTATCAACTTCGCTCGTGTCGTCGCGCAGGGCGAGATACATGCCGCCGCCCGCCGCGAGTGTGACGGCTGCCGCCGCACCGCCGATGATGATTTGACGGCGCGACGTGTGCCACCAATTTTGCGGTTCTTCGGTTTCAATGTGTTCGCGGCGATTGATGCGTCCCGCGCTGGTGCGGTTGATTCGGGTTTGTTCTTCTTCGTTAAAGCTCATAATTTGAATATATCTTTTCGTGCTTCAAAGTGATAGTTAAGAGTGACGGTCACGCACAAATAAAAGTCGGAGCGGTGACGGCATTATACTCTGTGCTGCGGGTTGAAAGCCGTGTGAAAAATCCGCCGCCCCGTCCGCCTAAAACATATACGCCGAAGTTCGGAAGGCGGTTGCGCGAGTCGTGCGCGACACGGAAAAACCTTTGCGCGACGAAGTGTTCGGGGATTGCCTGCGCGATGGTTTTATCCCAAACTTCTTGTGTCACGAACGCCCCGCAAACCGTCTCCGCGCCTTCGCATCCGTAATCGCTTTTTAAGACCCACGCCTCACGTTCGGCACTTAACTTTGATGCGGAAAACGCGGTCATCGGTCGTGTTTCGGGAATCAATGCGCGAATCCAATCTTGCGCGTTTGAACTGAAACGGTTGATTTCATCCCACATAAACGCGAGTGAGAATTTGTTCTGCGTGACGACCGCACCGAACGGGTTGACGATGGTGATGTCGCCGCATGTATCGGCATCGAGCAGGGCGGCGAGCGGTTCATAAAGCGGCACGGCATCGAGATAATCGGGAGCGTCGCGCCACACGCGAACGCGCTCACCCCACCAATCGGTTTTATAGTGGCGATAAATCACGTCAACTTGGTTTCCTAAAACTTCGATGCCGCTCTTTGTACGGCGCACGTTGTACGGCGAACCTGTGACGACTTTGATGTTTTCCGCTTCGAGCCAGCGACGGAACAAAGTCATCATCGCAAGGTCTTCGGTCAATTCCGTCGGGTAGAGTATGCCGACGGAAGCGAGCGGCGCATCGGTGCGTTTGGCGAAACTCTCGCGCAAGAGTCGCACAAACCCTGCGGCGAAATCGGCGTTTGGGTCACGCAAATCACCATGCGTGAGGGCGTTTCTTTCGTACAACAATTCGTTTAAGACGACGGCTTCGGCTTGACCGGAAGGCGTGTCGCTGTTGAGTTCGCAACATTGAATCGTGCCGTCTTCGAGAATAAATAAATCGGCGCGCGCCATGCCGTGCCACATCCCGCCCGACGCTTCCCACATCGCCTGTTGGCACGCGGTCAAATGAAAATAATCGGTCACGAGATGAGGCGAGGC
>JBGTMR010000288.1:0-4691 GCA_041743485.1 Pyrinomonadaceae bacterium | reverse complement strand
TGAATTTGCGCTCGCATGTCGTGCGCCTTGAAACTATGCGCCGCACTACACCTTCGGCGTATGCCGTTCACATCGCCACGACCGTCGCCCTCACGCGCCGCACGCGAACCGCAATGCTCAATATGTACTTCGGCTCAAACGTGGTTGATGATGAAGTTCCGGTTGAGAAAAACGACGGTGAAGATGAACGCGCTCCCGCCAAAATCAGTAACGACAACGCCCGTCAACCGCCGTCACAACTTTAATTTGTCACAATCGTTTTAATTTCCGTTTCGCGCGTCACGCTTTTATGATTCAACACACACTCCTTCACATCTTCGTCATCGGCATCTGTCTCGTTTCGTCGGGACTCGATACGATTGTCGTTCGCGCCGCGACGAATGAAACCATAATCAGGAATTTCACCCCGCGCACCGCCACACAAAACCGCGACTGGCTCACCGACGAAGAAGACATGCGCGTGCGCGAAGCCCAAGAGATTGACAAACGCATCGCCGTGTTCGTCAAAGTCATCGAACGTCGTTTGAACGCCCTCACGGGTTCGCCCGCCGCGTCGAAGCAGAACCGCAAAGACACGGAAAAGTACGGCGAACTTCGCACCGGCACGCCGCCTGAATTACTCTCCGACATCGTGCGCGCCCTCAACGCCGCCGTTGACAACATAGACGACGCTTCATCACGACCCGCGCAAAAACTTTTGCTGCCGAAAGCCTTCGAGAAATTACAGGCGGCTGCCCGTCAACATCAAACGCAGTTCTCCACCTTGCGTGAGTCAACAAAAGACGCTGACGCCCTTCGTCTCATCGAGCAAAGCATCGAACTTAACGATTCGATTATCGCCGCCCGCATATCCACCGACGACACCAAACCCTGAAAGGCAGTGGTCAGTAGTCAGTGGTCAGTGGTCAGTTTCAAGAGCAGTTTCTTCACTGACCACTGACTACTGACCACTGACCACTATCAATTTATGGACAATAGATTTTATCCCGGCGTCGAATGCGACCCGCCGCGTTTAACGGCAGCACTTCAACAGTTATTCGAGAAGGAAACCTACGAAGTCCAAACGATGCAGGTTTCGCGTACCAGTGTCATTCAAGCCCGCAAGAGCGGGACACTGCGCGACCTCGCTGGGCTGTCTTCCGCCCTGACCGTTAAAATCACGCCCGAACACGGCGGCACGCGCGTCGAAATCGGAATGCAAAAATGGTTCGACAAAGCGGCGGTTGCGGCAGTCGCCATTATCCTTCAACCGTGGCTGCTCGCACTCCCCGCGCTCGGTGCTTACTGGCAACATCGCGCGACCGAAAGTGCATGGAGCATC
The DNA here is from genome assembly GCA_041743485.1 of Pyrinomonadaceae bacterium. Classification (GTDB taxonomy): domain Bacteria; phylum Acidobacteriota; class Blastocatellia; order Pyrinomonadales; family Pyrinomonadaceae; genus JANDLT01. The sequence goes on along the minus strand of JBGTMR010000288.1, from coordinate 3,370 downwards.
GTCGAGGCACACATCGCTGCCCAAGCCGGTGGTTATGTCCCGCCGATGCCCGGACGTTGCGGAACATGCGGTGCTTCCGTCAATGCTGATTCGAGTTTTTGCCCGTCGTGCGGCTCTAACTTACGCCTTAGCGGTTGCCCTTCATGCGGCGCACCGCAACGCGACACCAACGCGCGCTTCTGTTATTCCTGCGGCAAGGCGATGTGAATTTAGTGATGAACGATGAATGAACGGCAGGCTGCTTTCAGTTCATCACTCATTAAACTTCTTGCAAAAGTCCCGTAGGGACTAACTGATAATAGCCCAGCGATTCATCGCTGGGAGAAATGTCGAGGGTTTCTCCAGTCCCGTAGGGACGACTGAACGGAGTTTCAAGTGTCCCTACGGGACACGGCAGTTCATCCTGCTCCCAGCGATAAATCGCTGGGCTAAAATCAAACGTCCCTGACGGGACGACTTTTGCAAGAGGTCTATTATTCAAATACATGATGCACTGCATCCGTCGTCCAATCCGAAAGGTCGGCGGTCACGACTTCCGCTCCCGCCGCGCGTAGTGCCGCATCATCCACCGTGTTCGTGACGCCTAATACGCGCATTCCGGCGGCTCGCGCGGCGCGCACTCCGGGCGGCGAATCCTCAATCACAAGGCATTCCGTCGGCGTCAGAGACGAGTGACCTTGCTCGCGCCGCACGCCGTCAATCAGGAAGAAGGCTTGGTTATAACAATCCGGGTCGGGCTTGGGGTGCGTCACATCATCGGCACTGATGATGCCGGAAAAGCGTTGATTGAGTCCGGTTCTCTCAAGCACATAATCAATCGCACCACGCCGCGACATACTGACGATGCCGAGCGTATAACGACGCGAAAGAGCCTTGATGAAAGTCTCCGCGCCGGGAAACAACGGCAGAGATTTTTCTATCTCCGCGTGGTGCAGCCCGTCGCCGCGTGTAATGACGCTTCGCACTTCCCCGTCGGTAAATTCGCGTCCCGCTTGCTCGTACATCGAACGCACGAAAGTTACATCGTCCATGCCGAGCCGACTAAAATAATCGTCTTCGGACATCTCGATGTCGTGTTCCTTGAAAGCCTGATGCAAGGCGCGAAACTTTATGTGTTCGTCGTCAATGATGACGCCGTTAAAATCAAACAGCACAACTTCAATCATGCGGTGATAGGTAATGAACAATTATCAAATTGAATTTCAGAACTGCGGCGAAACTAAAATCCGCCGCGCGTACCAAAAAAATCAGACCACTTTATATTCCGAATCAACGTCTTCGTCGGAGAACGCGACGCGATAATTCGGGGATTGTTTCTGCTTCGTAATCAGCAAATCATCTTTCGTCTTGAGCAAATCGGCGCGACTATAAACCGACAACTCGAAATTGTAGCCGTGCGTAATCGCATCCTTAGGACACGCTTCGACGCAGTAGCCGCAAAAGATACAACGTCCATAATCAATGTTATAAACGCTCGCATAGCGTTCATCCACGCCGATGCGTTCCGCTTCGGGTCGCGGGTCGTCCATCGCCACAATGTAGATACAATCCGACGGACACGCCGCCGCGCACAAGAAACAGGCAACGCACTTTTCCCTTCCCAACTCGTCAACGTGAAGCAGATGCTGACCGCGATAACGCGGCTGCACCGTCACGGGTTCTTCCGGGTACTGCACCGTCCACTTGCGTTTCGGAATCTGTGCAAACGTGACGCTCATCCCTTTGATAATCGCCTTCGTCGAATCCACGATGTCGTTAAATAGTGACATGCCTTCTCCTATTCGAGAAGATGGTCAGTGGTCGGTGGTCAGTGGTCGGTAAAAAACTTTTCATTCTTTACCGACCACTGACCACCGACCACTGACCACTCCTAAACGTATTCAAGTTTGCTGAAAAAATAACCGAGTTCGATCTGCGCGTTCTCTTCCGAGTCCGAACCATGCACGGCGTTCTCACCGATAGAGGTCGCAAACTCTTTTCGCAAAGTTCCTTCATCAGCCTTCGCCGGATCGGTCGCACCCATCAAATCGCGCCACGCTTTGACCGCGTTCTCTTTTTCAAGAGCCATCACGATGCACGGCGCGCTCGACATGAAACTCGTCAGTTCACCGAAAAACGGACGTTCTTTGTGTACCGCGTAAAAACCTTCGGCTTCCTTTTGCGTCAGGTGAATCAATTTCATCGCGCGCAGTTTGAAGCCGCTATCTAAAACTTTTTGAATAATCGCTCCGGCTTTGCCGTTACGCACGCCGTCGGGTTTGACGATGCCAAAAGTTATGTTTCCTGTTTGTTCTACCATTCTTTCCTCAAATCTTACTTGTTTAGATTGCTGGGTTTGCTATCAACCTGATGGCTGCAACTTAGCGTCTTCAAGTTTTGTGACGCGCCGATGAATTATCACGTTGTCGGCGCGAAAGCCGAGCAGTTCGCCGCTCAACACATCGAACTTGCCGTCGAGTCGCATCACCCGTTCTTCAATTCCCATCACATGTGCTTGCACTTCGGCGACCTGCACTTGCACCTCCGCAATCTGTGCTTGCGTCGCTTCCGACTGCTCATGCAAAGCACTAATCTGCTCCTGCATCACGCCGAGTTGCGCTTGCACGCCTTCCCAAATTGGTCGCGTATCGTAAAGCCGCCGTTCGACCTTTTCTTCGAGCGTCGCCAAACGTCTATTTATATCGTTAATCACAATCTTCATCTCAAGCATGTCGGCTTTCATGCGCGCTTCCATCGCTTCAAGATAGTTGAATATACGTTCTTCAAAGGAACGCGAGTCCGGCAAATCTCTCGTTGTATCTTCGTTCATCGCATAACTCCTTATAGTCCGATTCGTATGATGCGCCGATGTGCCGTCGCGCTCATCAAACTATAACGCATCCTTCATTGCTTGCCCGATGTCGGCGGGTGAATGAACGACGCGGATGTTCGCGGCTTCGAGTGCCGTCATCTTGTCCGCCGCAGTGCCTTTGCCACCGGAGATAATCGCCCCCGCGTGTCCCATGCGGCGTCCGGGCGGCGCGGTTTGTCCGGCGATAAAAGCGACGATAGGTTTCGTGACGTGATGCTTGGCGTACTCCGCCGCTTCCTCTTCTGCCGAACCGCCGATTTCACCGATCATCACGATGCCTTCGGTTTCGTCATCCATCTGAAACATCTTGAGGGCGTCGGTGTGCGTCGTGCCGATAATCGGGTCGCCGCCGATGCCGATAGCGGTTGATTGTCCCAAGCCGAGAGCGGTCAACTGCCCCACGGCTTCGTAGGTCAGCGTGCCGGAACGAGAGACGACGCCGATGCGCCCTTCTTTGTGTATGTGACCGGGCATAATCCCGATTTTGCATTTACCGGGCGAGATGATGCCGGGACAATT
>JBGTMR010000287.1:0-15434 GCA_041743485.1 Pyrinomonadaceae bacterium | reverse complement strand
CTACGCGATAAATCGCGTGGCTAAGTCCCGCTTCGCGGAAAGCCGCGTGAACGCGGCTAAAGTCAAAACCGCGTAAGGTGAGTTAGAATAACACCCGACCGTCGCTCGCGGCTTGGCTTCGATGTCAGATTCATTGTTCGTTTGATGTCGAAGACTCAATCAGAGACGTAATGCGATGCACGTCATTTTTTTAACTTCAACATGTAATCGTGGAAGGATTTTAGCTTAAATGAAATTAGCAATCATCGGCACCGGCTATGTCGGACTTGTGACCGGAACTTGCTTTGCCGAGATGGGCAATCAAGTGACCTGCGTAGATATTGACGCCGGAAAAATCGAAAAGCTGCGACGCGGCAAACTTACCATCTTTGAACCCGGTCTGGAACTTATTTTTGAACGCAACCTGCGCGAAAACCGTTTGCACTTCACCACGCAACTTGCCGAAGCCGTGACGGATAGCGAAGTCGTGTTTCTCGCTCTCCCGACACCGAAAGGCGGAGACGGTGCGGCTGATTTGTCCTTTGTTCTCGGCGTGGCGCGGGAAATCGGCAAGTTAATCGCCGCCGAAGAAGGTGATTCTTATCAACTCATCGTCAACAAATCAACCGTCCCGGTCGGCACGGCTGACCTTGTGCGTTCTGTCATTGAAGAAGCGGGGTTGACGGCGGGTGAACGCTTCGATGTGGTTTCCAATCCCGAATTTTTGCGCGAAGGTTTGGCGGTTGACGATTTTCTCAAACCCGAAAGAGTCGTCATCGGCTCGTCAAGTACGCGCGCACAGGCGGTGATGCACAATTTATATGAACCGTTCGTTCGCAACGGCAATCCGATTATCAACATGGACGAGCGTTCATCGGAACTGACCAAGTACGCTGCCAACGCTTTTCTCGCCACCAAGATTACGTTTATGAATGAAGTCGCCAATCTGTGTGAGCGCGTCGGGGCAAACGTCGAGTTTGTGCGTCACGGCATCGGCACGGATTCGCGCATCGGCAAGCAATTCCTGTATGCCGGAATCGGCTACGGCGGCAGTTGTTTTCCGAAAGACGTTCACGCCCTAAAACGCACCGCCGCGACTTATGATTATGAGTTTCCGGTGCTTGATGCCGTGATTCGCGTTAATGACCGTCAGCATGACGCGCTCGTCTCGAAGGTCGCTTCGTACTTCGACGGTTCACTTGAAAACCGTCACTTCGCGGTGTGGGGACTCGCCTTCAAAGCCAACACCGATGACGTGCGCGAATCACCGGCGCACGCCGTCATCAACGCTTTACTCGCACAGGGCGCGACGGTGACGGCGTTTGACCCGGAAGCCGTCGAAACGACACGCGCCGTTTTGGGCGACACCATCGCTTACGCACCCGACATTTACGACGCCCTCAAGGATGCCGATGCGTTAATCGTTTGTACGGAATGGAACGAGTTTCGCCAACCTGACTTCACGAAGTTGAAAGCGACGCTTAAACAACCCGCCATCTTCGACGGGCGCAACCTGTTCAACCCGCAAACAATGGCGGAATCCGGCTTCGACTATTTCAGCATCGGACGCCCGCAACATTTCGACGTGACGACCGCACCCGACGGCACACCCAAAAAAGCACGCGCCGAAAAAGCATAAGCCTTCATTCGTCGTAGATTTTCCGTGATGTCCTAGTGCTGTGTAGTGTTAATTCTTAGACTTTAGATTGTCGTCTGAAATTTCAAATTTAGAATTTCAGATTTCAAATCTTGGATTCAAGCCGAAAACCAAACTACAAAAATCAACATTACAAAGCACTAGGACATTAACGATTTTCTTACGCGATACCGCGCATCACTTGCCGATTTGTGTACGGTGGTTTTGACTAAAAGAGTCGCCGGAACGCTGCTCACATCCAATTATCACGAACTTGACGCGCTACACCACGCGCAAATCTGCCCGATTTAATTCATACGTTAATCGCCCGCTTTGCCTTTGTGATAACTTAACCCGCGTGTCACGTCCGGCTCACTTCATCAAACACAATCAACCGCGCATCACGACGCACGACGCGAAGCCTTTGCCGCAGTTTGTGGAAGTCGCCGTCCCCGTGCGCGTGCAGCGTACTTACACTTACCGCTTGCCGCTCGCTTTGCAAAGTGAAGCCCGCATCGGTGCGCGTCTGCTTGTGCCGTTTCAGAATAAACTCGTGACCGCGTACATCGTCGCTTTGCATGAAACGCTTGACGAAAGCATCGAGATTGACCAGAGCGAGATTAAAGAAGCGGAAGAACTGCTTGACGCCGAACCCTTGTTCACGCCGGAAGTTTTGGATTTAACAAAGTGGATTTCCGATTACTATCTCGCATCGTGGGGCGAAGTTCTCAAAGCCGCCTTGCCCGCCGGACTCAATCAAACCATCGAACAGATTTTGACTGTGACGAGCGAAGGACGCGATGAACTCGCGCGTCTGCTCGAACATCATCCGGCTGATAAACCGTTGACGGGTGTACGCGCCCGCGTCCTGCGCGTCGTGCATGAACACACGACGCTAAGCTTCCGCTCGCTAAAAAGAATGTTCGACGCGAAGGAATCCGAATCCGTGACGCGCGCCGTCCGCAAACTCGAAAAGCAAGGCTGGCTCGCGCGTCATGCACAGGCTCAAACCGCCCAAGCGAAACCCAAACGCCGCAAGGCAATACGCCTTTTGCCGCCGGAACATCACGAAACCGATGCCGCAAAAACTTTGAGCGAAGCCGCGCAGCGCGTCATAGATTCTTTAATCAACGCGGGCGGCGAAATGGGTTTTACGGATTTACTTGCCGACGCGAACGTCAGTCCCGGCGTGCTTCAAACGCTTGAACGCCGCAAGCTTATCGAAGTCTTCGCGCAACCCGTGCGGCGTGACCCGCTCGCGCACGCGACGCTTCCTGAAGCGACGAATTTCGAGTTGACCGCGATTCAACAAGCCGCGTTCGATGAAATCAAAACGGCGATTGACGCGGAAAGTTACAAAGCATTCTTACTTCACGGCGTCACCGGAAGCGGCAAAACCGAAATCTACATCCGCGCGATGCACACGGCGTTGAGCCAAGATAAATCGTCACTGATGCTTGTTCCCGAAATCGCTTTGACGCCCGTTTTCTCGCGTCGTCTGCGTGTTCACTTCGGCGATGCGGTGGCGATTTTTCATTCATCTTTATCCGTCGGCGAACGCTTCGACGAATGGACGCGCCTCAAACAAGGGCTTGCCCGCATCGTAATCGGCACGCGCTCCGCCGTCTTCGCCCCCGTCAAAAACTTAGGCGTGGTTATCGTTGACGAAGAACACGAAGCTTCATATCGTCAACAAGAAGCACCGTACTATTCCGGGCGCGAAGCCGCGATTATGCGCGCTCACAAAGAAAACGCCGTCGTAATTTTAGGCTCGGCGACGCCTTCACTCGAAACCTTCCGCAATGCCGAAACCGCAAAATATAGGTATCTCTCGCTTCCCGACCGCATCATGTCGCGCCCTATGGCGCAAGCCGAACTCGTTGATATGCGCGGCGTGTTGATGACGGGCGGGCGCAGCGAAGTCTTTAGCGATGAACTCTTAAACGCGATTGACGAGACACACAGACGCGGCGAACAAACGATTATCTTGCTCAATCGTCGCGGCTATTCGAGCTTCGTGATATGTCGCGCGTGCGGCGAGCGTGTGCAGTGTCCGAACTGCGATGTGACTCTCACGTTTCATAAACAACAACGCACGCTCATCTGTCACTACTGCGATTTTCGCGGGCGTGTTCCCGATGCGTGTCCGTCGTGCAAAAGCCCTTACCTGTTTTTCCTTGGCGAAGGCACGGAGCAGATAGAAGATATTTTAAGCAAAAAATTTCCCACACTTCGCATCGCGCGATTAGACCGTGACGCGACGCGCGCGAAAGGTTTTTTCGAGATTACCCTGTCGAGATTCAGCGACGGGGAGATTGATTTACTCGTCGGGACGCAGATGATTGCGAAGGGTCACGACTACCCGAACGTCACACTCGTCGGCGTCGTCTCGACCGATACGGCTCTCGCTCTGCCCGACTTCAGAGCCGCCGAGCGGACGTTTCAGCTTATCACCCAAGTCGCGGGCAGAGCCGGACGCGGAGACAAACGCGGGCGCGTACTTATCCAAACATTCATGCCCGAACACTACGCCCTCCGGCACGCCGCGAATCAAGATTACAAATCTTTTTATCGGGAAGAAATAAACTATCGTCGCAACCTGAAATACCCGCCGTTCGTCGCCCTCGCCGCGTTGCTGATTCACCATCAAGATTTAACGCGCGTGCAAACTTCCGCTTACGGCTTGCGCGACGCGCTTGATAAGCATAACCACGAACGACGATGCCGGATTCTAGGTCCCGCCCCCGCGCCGCTCGCGCGCCTGCGAAACGAACATCGTATGCAACTCCTTATCAAAGGGACTTCGCGCACGCACATTCGCACACTTCTCGATATGGCTTTAGCCGATTCGCCCGGTATCATCTGGCGCGACATCAACATCGAAATTGACCCCGTGAATCTGATGTAAAACTCTCTGTGCCTCTGTGGTTAAATTTCCTTCTTATCAACATTATGAGACTCATCGAACTAGCCGAACGAACCAACGCGCGCCTCGAACGCGGCATCCCTGAAACCGACATCACCGCCGCGCTCGGACTCGACGAAGCGACGGAAACCCACGTCACGTTTCTCGCCAACTCACGTTATACCGCAAACACCAAAACAACACGCGCCGCCGCGATTTTCCTAAACGAAAACGCGACGATTGATAACGACTCAATCGCCATCCTGCGCGCCAGAGATTCCTACCTCGCCTTCACACGCGCCCTACGCATCTTTCATCCCGAACCGAAACCGCAGCCGTCAATCCACCCGTCAGCCGCGATTGATGCGACCGCACGCATCGGGGCGCGCGTCTTCATCGGCGCGTTCGTCTCCATCGGCGCGCACTGCACCATCGGTGACGACACGACGATTCACCCGCACGTCATCATCTACGACGGCGTTTCCATCGGCACGGAATGCGTAATTCATTCCGGCACAAGCGTCCGTGAAAACTGCGTGCTTCACAATCGCGTGCGGTTGCAAAACAATGTGACCATCGGCAGCGACGGCTTCGGCTACGCGAAAGACGAAAACCGCCGGTGGCTCAAAACGCCGCAGGTCGGAAACGTCACGATTGAAGATGATGTTGAAATCGGAGCGGGAACGTGCCTTGACCGCGCCTCCACAGGCGAAACGCGCATCAAACGCGGAGCTAAAATAGACAACCTCGTCCAAATCGGACACTCATGCACCGTCGGTGAAGACGCCCTCATCTGCGCCCAAACCGGCTTGGCTGGTTCGTCCGTCATCGGCGCGCGCGTCATCCTCGCCGGACAAGTCGGCATCGCCGGACACTTAACCGTCGGCGACGACGCCATCATGACGGCGGGCAGCGCGACGAGCCACGACATCGCACCCGCCAAACTCATGAGCGGCTCTCCCGCCTTCGACAACCGCGACTGGCTACGCTCAACCGCCGCCTTCCGTCGCTTGGGCGAAATGGCAAGGACGAACCGAGAGATAGAAAAACGAGTTGCCGCGCTTGAAACAGACAGCGCAAAGTGAGCTGATTAAAGCCGTGAGGTTGAATGCAGTTTGTGATACTTTGCCTTTTCGTCTTAGGAAACCATCGAAGGAAATCACTTGATGACTCTTGAATCAGAATCGGCGTTGATTGAAAGCGAAATGCTTGAAGTGAGAAGTATCTTTCTGGCGATCGTCAAGCTTCTTAAAGCATTTAACATTACAGACCCGCAACTTTTACCTTATGGATTGAAACCTCATACCCGTTCTGTTAGCTGGATTGTTGAGCAGGTGATTACGCAACAAACCAAATTTCATGCGGCTCAACTTGGATTAACTGACGTTGATATAAATGTGCCTGACACATGCTTGCACGATTGCATACTGCTAAAAGATGCGTACAAGTATTACGTCAACATCAAAATTCATAATGTAGATGGGCGACATAACAAAAACGATATATCAGCAGTTGAAAAACTTTACACGCAATACACGGTCAACGCAGATTACAGATTGATTTATGCTTGCTTCCCGGTAAAGTTTCAAAACGTCGAAATAAGTTTTGTGCATGAAGGCGTGCATGTTTTTTCGCCGCAGTTCTTACCGATTTATGTGAACCCGCGCAACGATAAAATACAAGCGTTTTACCATCACACGCCGCTTCTCCGAACGCGGACGGAATTTTTTCAACTTCTAAAAGACAATTCAAAAAGTATTGTGCTGCAATGAACAATCTTGACTGGCTCGACACGGTTCGTAACATAGACGCACTCGAAGGCATCGCATCGTTGCCTGATTCGAGCATTGATTTGGTTGTTGCCGACCCGCCTTATAATTTAGGCAAAGATTATGGTAATGAATCGGACAAACAGGAATCGAAAGAGTTTTTAGCTTGGACGGAAAACTGGCTTTCGCTTGTGATTCCTAAAATCAAACAGACGGGCAGCCTTTACATCTTTACGACGTGGCGTTATAGCCCGGAGATTTTTGTTTTTCTGAAATCGCGTATGACGATGATTAACGAAATCATCTGGGACAGGCGTGTTCCAAGCATGGGCGGAAGCACGCGCAAGTACAGTTCGGTTCACGACACAATAGGCTTTTTTGCCAAGTCAAAGGATTATTATTTCGACTTGGATTCGGTGCGCGTTCCTTACGATGAAGAAACGAAGAAAGCGCGTTCACGTTCGATTTTCGTCGGCAAGAAGTGGCTTGAAGTTGGATACAACCCAAAGGATTTATGGACGGTTTCGCGGCTTCACCGCATTCACTCGGAGCGCGAAAACCACCCGACGCAAAAGCCGCTTGAGATTGTCGAAAGAATTATCAAAGCAAGCTGTCCTGAAAATGGAACTGTTTTAGACCCGTTCGCCGGTTCAGGCACAACCGTCGCCGCTTCTCTCTTGAACAATCGCCGCTATGTTGCCTTTGAGATAAACGCCGACTACTACGACATCATCACTAAACGAGTTGGACGAATACAGACTGGCTCTTATGATGTTACCCCTATCTCCAAACGCAATGGCGATTATGTCAAACCCGTATCCGACAAAGCAGATGAGAACCAACTATCGTTGATTGCAAATCTTTGATTTGATGGACGACAAAATGAGAAGGTTATTAAAAGTTATTCCGATTTGCATCATCTTAATTTCAATCGTTGTCGGAGTTTCAATCAGGGCGATTAATATGACGATTGATGAGTTCTATTCTTCATCGTACATATCCGATTCATCCGCTAAAGCACGCGAGATAAATACTTTCATCTCGCAGCCGCAACTTGAGAGCGGTGAGATTGAACTTGAAGAGTACAAATACCCGATTCAAGAGGTTTGGATAGAGCAATCTACTCGCACCGAGTACCGATGGCTTTTATTTCGCAAGACAATTCCAACGGGTTATCGGTTGATGCTGAGTATAACTGAGACTATGAACTTATCACCCAACTTGATTATGAACGTGGGTAAAAACACTATCGTGTGCAACGACTCAATTATATTGTATACAAGAGTTCCCTCAATCAAACCGGATACTTGGCTTTTTTACGGGCGACTGCAACAGCCGTTTCCAAAATCGGTTCGTTGCGTATTCAAAGACACGCAAAACTTGTACGCTGAAACATCTCGATAATAGATTTATGAAGACAAACATAATGGAACGTACCGGAAAGATAGAGAATCTCGACCGTTCATTTGATTTGAAGTTTTGGCACGCGCAAACCGATACGGACAAGTTCATCGCGGCTTGGGAACTTGTCGTTCACGCTTACATCATCAAAGGCAAAGATGTTAGTCAACTCCGACTTCAAAGAAGTGTTGAAAACTTTCAACGACTGTCAAGTTAAGTATCTGATTATCGGCGGCTACGCGATGATTAGATACGCGGAGCCGCGTTATACGAAAGACCTTGACTTATGGGTAAGTGTGGAAGCGGAAAACGCGGCGGCTGTTTATCAGGCGTTGAGGATTTTCGGTGCGCCTTTGTCGGGAATGACTCAAGAAGATTTTGCGCGTGAAGGCTACTTTTATCAGGTCGGTGTGCCGCCCGTCCGAATTGATATTTTGATGTCCATTCCGGGCTTACTATTTCAACCGGCTTGGGAGCGACGTGTTGAAGTTGACTTCGACGGAGTTACGACTCACTTCATATCTAAGCAAGATTTAATCGCCTCCAAATTGGCGGCTGGTCGTCCGCAAGATTTATTAGATGTTGAAGTTCTCAAACAAACCGAAGATTGACCTCTTTATCATCTGACTTTTAGACAAACTTCAAGTCACCGCCCCGCCGTCCACAATCACGATTTCACCGTTCATATAACTGTTTCTGTCGGAACACATAAACGCCGCGAACTCGGCGAGTTCCGAAGGCTTGCCGCGTCGTTTGGTCGAGTTCCAAAAGTCATGCATCTCTAACAGGCGTTCGGGGAGCGTGTCGGCTAAGTCGGTGTCGAAGATTCCGGCGGCAATGGCGTTGACGGTGACGCTGAAGTTCGAGGCTTCGCGTGAGAGACATTTGGTGAAGCCGATGACGGCGGCTTTCGAGGTCGCGTAGTGAACCGATGTCGGGAGCGAGCGAATCGCGCCGATGGATGTGATGTTTAAGATTTTTCCGGCGCGTTGGCGAATCATCTGTTTGTAAATCGGTTTGGTGACGGCGAACAAACTGTTGACGTTGGTGTCAATCACGGTGTCCCAAGATTTATCGGTCGTGGTCGCAAAGTTGTCGGGTTTGTTTATCGCGGCGTTGTTGATGAGGATGTCTATGCCGCCCCACGCTTCGACGATTTCCCGCGTCATGCGTTTGAGATTAACGCGGTCGGTGACGGAGATTTTATAACCGAAAGCCCGCCGTCCGTGGGCTTCGATTTTGGCTTTCGTGACTTCCGCGAGGTCGTCGCGCGAGTTGTAATTAAATGCCACGTCCGCGCCTTCGCGTGCGAAGACTTCGCACAGAGCCGCGCCTAAGCCGCGCGTGCCGCCGGAGATAAAGGCGCGTTTGTTTTCGAGAAGTAAGGTCAAAGCGGTTTAGTTCGATTCGTAATAAAGCCCGCTTGCGATTTGAAAGCGGGCGGTGTGGAATATGAAAGCGGATTGATTAAAGCTTAGGCTGCGGCGCGGCGTCAAACTTACGCTTACGCGATGCGGGCTTCGATGAGTGCGGGTTCGCGTCGCGCTTCGTGCGTCGCGGGAATCAGTTTGGTGATTTCTTCGACGATTGAGCGGGTCGCGTTCGGCATCGCTAAGGTAATCGTCGCCGCGCGCAGTGCCGCGAGATGTTTCGCGTCTTCGCTGATGCGCCGCACGATAGGCACGATGTCGGTGATGCGTTCGAGCATCACGCCCGCACCGCGCCGCACGATGAGCGCGCCCGCCCCGACTTCTTGCGGCATCGGCGTCGTCGTCATGTCGGCAATCACGGGAACGCCCGATGCCATCGCTTCAAACGTCGTCAGCCCGCCGAGTTTTGAAATCATCACATCGGCAGCGCGCATCAGTTTTTCGACGTTATCGGAATAGCCGATAACCTTGATTGGAAACTTTGCCGCCGCCGCGATTTTGTCGGCTTCGAGTTTTAGTTCTTGATTGTGTCCGGCGAGAAAGATTGCCTGAATCGGGAGTTCGCCGCGCACGAGTTCGCGGAAGATATGCGGGATATTGCCGCCGCCGATAAAGCCCGCGTTGACGAATACAGTGAACTTCTTCGGGTCTAAACCGAGTTCGCGCCGCGCCGTTTCAACCGATGCCGCGCCGGGAAAAATAAACTTGGGATGCACGGGCATTCCCGCGACTTTGATGCGTTCGGGATTGACGCCGTAATCAAGGAGTTGTTGTTTCGCTTCTTCGCTGGCGACGAGATACAAGCGCACATCGTCGCACGCCCAACCTTTCCAGAAGCCGTAACACGGGTCTGTGACGACGGTAACAAGCGGGATTTTATCCGTCAGTTTTAGTTCCCTAAGCACGCGACCCAAGATGTGTTGCGTCATAGGGTGAACGCTGACGATGACGTGCGGACACCAACGGTCAAACAACGTGTGAAAATAACCGACGGCGCGACGATGAACAAACTCGCGCGTTTCCGGGCGAAAGCGATTGACGAGCCAGTAAAAATACTTCATCCAATGCTGCTTATTACACAGCAACCAGTTGTAGAGACGCACGCCGCGTTCGGTGAACGAACACGCTTCCTCACATGCACGCACGACTTTCACCGTGTACGAATCGCGCTGAAAGAATTTCTGCACGCCCGCGACAATCGCGGCGGCGGCGGAACGATGCCCGCCGCCCGTGTCACTTGAGATGATGAGAATCTTCGGAACATTCGCCATGTCGGTTTTATCCTGTGCGGCTCCCAATTCTTGCGAACGATGCCTAAAGCTTTGTAACTACTCAGCCGTCTTCAGACGGCTTTCCCGAAGGGCATATAGACCAGCCGTTTGACGGCTGGGTTAATAGTTGAAAAACAATTAAGGGCGTTTTAACGTCCTTCTCTCTTTCGGCTTTAGCCACCACCCCGAACGGCTCAAGCCGCTTGGCGAAAGCCCGTTAGAAACGGGCTGCTGAGATTGGCTGGCAATCTTCCCAGCCGTCAAACGGAACCTGTCTAATCACCGCTTCGCGGAAAGCCGCGTGAACGCGGTTGAGTAGTTACTAAGCTTTCACAATCAAGCCGTCCGCCGCGTCGCGCTCCGCCTGTTCCATATCGCGGCGTGATTTCTTCATCTCGCGTTCAAGACCTTTAATCTTGATGAGGTGTTTCGGGTTGAACGGCAAACTCGGATAGTAACTGTTCGATTCGTGCGTACACCAACAACCGCTCTGCGCTTTCTTGCGTCGCTCCTGCATCGCGGGCGAGTTCCACAGGGCTTTGAAGTTCCAATCGAAATCACGAAGGTTGCCGACGGCATCGAGGTTCTCGCATGACGAAACCGTACCTTCATCGTAAATCACGCCGCCCGCCGTTCCCGCGTAACACGTCATCTGCGCTTTCTGTTCTTCCTTCGCTTTCGAGATAAGCCCGTGCATGTAAATATCAATCGCGGCTTTGAAGTATCCGGCATCGCCCGCGTAGTTATTCTTAACGGCGGCTTGACGCGAATCGCTGTCAATCAAATGCGCGAGTTCGGCGTAGCGCGTGTGGTCAATGTCCAACTCAATCGGGTTGGCTGACGGCGGGCGAATGTAGTTGATGTTGATTTTGTCGGGCTTGAGGTCGTACTTCAGAAAATCGTACCAATCGAAAATCGTGTCCTGATTCGAGTTCATCACGCAGGTACACGTCTGTATATCAAGACGATTGTTGTACTGCTTTTTCATCGCTTGAAGTTGACGCGCGGTGTCAATCGCCATGTCCCACGAACCCGCCTTTTGACGAATCTTTTCGTGCTGGTCTTTCAAGCCGTCAATGCCGAGAGCGACGGCGACGTTTAGGTTTGGACACTCATCAAGCAGTCGCGCGACATCCGGGATGATGCGCTTCTGAATCTGCCCGTTGGACATCAGATACACGGATTCGAGTTTATTGTTTTCATAAAACGCGCGGACGATTTCCGGTAAATCCTTGCGCGTGAACGGCTCGCCGCCCGCGAGGATAAGCACGCCTAAATTGCCGCCGAGCGTTTCCGAAACACGCTGCATTTCGTGCGTCTTCATCTGAAGTTTCTTGCGCGGTTTGTCGTCGAGTTCTTCGGTAAAGAAGCAGTGCGTACAACGCATATCGCACACACTCGTCACCAAAATGTTAAGCAAGACGGGAGCGAACGGTTGCCCTAGAGCAAGCTTCGCATATCGCTTCAATAATTCTTTTGTCGTGTAATCCATTATTTATCCCCTAAAAACCGTTTAACCGACGATGCCTTAGATGCACACAAAACCGTTTGCATTACCTCTGTTTGTCAGATTTACAGATACGGCATTTGCCCATGAGTGTCAATAACTATATACCGCGCACACCAAGATTCGGATTATGACAAGGCTTCATCTGCCCCTTTGAATGGCGAAAAGCTAACATTCTGCAGAGTGTAATGCTAAACAGAAATCGGTATCTTGGTGTGTTCTCCATATAGGCAAGCGCGGTGATTGAGCAAGCGGCATACCGCGAAGGGCAAGGGTGAGTGATGAATGATGAACGATGAGTCGGAAACGGTTTTAGTAATTCATCACTCATCAATCATCACTCATCCTTAATTTTAAGTGCGCGCATACGACGATAGAGATGGCTGCGGTCAACGCCCATCAGTTCGGCGGCGCGTGTGACGTTGCCGTCCGTCTCAATAAGTTTCTGACGGATGAAGTCGCGTTGGTATGCTTCGTTGGCTTCTCTAAACGACGGGAAGCGAAAGTGCGCGGTCATGTCTGTGTCGTGCAGGGTTGATGTGTCGGCGAAGGGCGGCAGGTCGGCGGCTTCGACACGTTCGGCGGGGTGCGTGATGAGGATGCGTTCGACGATGTTGCGGAGTTCGCGGACGTTGCCGGGATAGTGATAGCGTCCGAGCGTTTCAAGAGCATCGGAGGTAAAAACTTTCGGTGCTTTGTCGTGCGCTTCAGCGAAGCGGTGATTGAAGTGCGCGACGAGCGAAGGCACATCTTCGAGGCGGTCGCGCAACGGCGGAACTTGAAACGGTATGACGTGGAGACGGTGAAACAAATCGGCGCGAAACGCTCCGGCGGCGATGGCGTGGTCGAGTTGTTTATTCGTCGCGGCGATGATGCGAACGTCGGTGTGCGTGAGGCTTCCGCCGATAGGCTCGAAACTGCTTTCTTCAAGCACGCGCAAAACTTTCGCCTGCACACGCGCCGACATATCGCCGACTTCATCGAGAAACAACGTCGCGCGATGCGCCTGCGCGAACTTGCCGCGCTTGGCGGCGGTCGCCCCTGTGAACGAACCGCGTGTGTGTCCGAAGAGTTCGGATTCAATGAGTTCTTCAGGAATCGCGGCGCAGTTGAGTTCGACGAGCGGGCGCGCGGCGCGTGGTGAAGCAGCGTGAATCGCACGCGCGACGAGTTCTTTGCCCGTTCCCGATTCGCCCGTGATAAGCACGCGCCCGGCGGTCGGTGCGACGACCGCGATTTGTTGACGCAGGGCGCGCATCGCAATCGAATCACCGATGAGCGCGCTCTGTTCGCGCAGGGTTTTGACGAAAGTGCGATTGGATTGTTCGAGTTCGGAATGTTTCAGCGCGTTGCGGACGATGACCAAAAGCTTTTCGAGCGAAAGCGGTTTTTCGATAAAGTCGAACGCGCCGAGTTTCGTCGCGCGCACGGCGGTGTCAATCGTCGCGTGACCGGAAATCATCACTACCACACATTCGGCATCTTCTTCGCGCAGAAGCTTTAGGGTTTCGATGCCGTCCATGCGCGGCAGCCACACATCGAGCAAAATCAAATCAAAGCTTCGCCCCTTGACGATTCGCAAACACTCTTCGCCGCTCTTAACCGCGCTGACTTCGTAACCTTCATCTTCGAGAACGGCGGAAAGCGTCTCGCGGATGCCGCGTTCGTCGTCAACAATGAGAATCGAATGAGACATAGTTAATTGAAGCCTATGCAAATTAAAGCCTTTTGTTTTCACCGCGTTAGCGGTGGCTTGAATTTAGCCGTGCGTTTTAACGCACGGTAGGCGGTGAAAATGTCCGCCGTCGCGTCAGCGACGAGTGAACTGACTGATGTTTTTTCAATCGTCGCTGACGCGACGCCGATTCGATGTTGATACTTTCCGTGCGTTAAAACGCACGGCTAAAATCATCACATCGCTACGCGATGGTTTATGCACACGCTTCAATTAAATTGCGGTCAAAGTTGATTCGGCTTCGGTGGTCGGTGACTGCCCTTCCGTCCCCTGTCCTCTGTCTCCCGTCCCTTCGCTTGTGAGTGGAAGTTCGATGCGAAAACGCGCGCCGCGCGGGTGGTTCGGTTCGGCGCGGATGCGTCCGCCGTGGTCTGTGATGATGCGATGAACGATGGCGAGTCCCAAGCCCGTACCGCGTTCGCGCGTCGAAAAATCGGGCTGAAAAAGCTGATGGTAGTTTTCGGTGATGATGCCTTCGCCGGTATCTATGACTTCCGCGAGGATGACGTTGCGGCGCACGTCGTGAATCGTAGCGACCGTGATGCGCCCTTCATCGTCGGATGTGGCGAGGGCTTCGATGGCGTTCTCGAACAGGTTGATAAAGACGCGGCGCATCTGTTCATGGTCGAGCAATGCGGGCGGAAGTTGCGGAGCGAGGCGCGCATCGAAACGAACATGCGCGAAGCGTTCGGCGTAGAGCGCGACCGTTTGTGTGATGACTTCGTTGAGGTCTGTGCGAATCAACTTCGGACTCGGCAAACGGGCAAAGCGCGAAAACTCATCAACCATCGCTTTGAGCGTCGTGACTTCACGAACGATGGTGCGCGTGCCTTCGTCAACCGCTTCTTTGACGAGGGCGAAGCTTGCCGTCGCGCTGTATCCGGTCGCGCCATTCATCCCGTCGTGCGTCGCGCTCTGTGCCGTATCGTGAAGATTCGCGGCATCGAAAGCGCGCGTAAATTTGCGTTGAATGCGTTCGGCGGAAAGCTGAATCGGGGTCAGAGGGTTTTTGATTTCGTGTGCAAGGCGGCGCGCGACTTCGCTCCATGCCGCCGCGCGTTGGGCGGCGAGCAGTTCCGACAAATCCTCAATCACCAACACTACGCCGCCTGTTCCGGTTTGCATCGGTAAAGCGTCAGCCGCGTCTTCGCTGTCATCAAGACAAACAATGATTTGGTGTGCGGCTTGGTGTGCGGTGCGGTGCGACTGCCTATCGAGAGCCGTCGCCATTAAAGAGAACGGAACTGAATTGCGCCCGTTATCCTCATTGTGCTGTTCGTCATGATTGCCATTGTTGTCATTCGCCGCCAAACTTGATGTTGGTGATGACGGGGCAAATCTATTTTCGGCGAATTGTTCGGCGGGAGCGTGCAGGAAAAGATTCGCCTGTTCGATAGCGTTCCCGTAACGTCGGGCGCGCGTGATGACACGCTCTAAAGCGGCGAAATCCTGCGCGGCGACGAGGCTTTGCAAAGGCACGGGATGGCGGTTGTTCGCTTGCGCGATGATGTCGGCTGACAAACCGAGCATCGTGCTTGCCGCCGTGTTAATCGTCGTGACGCGGTTGTGTTCATCAAGCGAGATGACGCCGGATGAGAGCGAAGCGAGAATCGTTTCGATGTAGTTGCGGCGTTCTTCGAGGGCGTAGTTTTTATCTTGCAGTTCGGCGGCGGAACTTTCAATACGCCCGCGATTGCCTTCGAGTTCAATCGTCATCTCGTTGAACGAATTGGCAAGCACCGCGAGTTCATCGGACGCCGCGACCGTGACGCGATGTTTGAGATTGCCGCGCGTGACTTCC
>JBGTMR010000286.1:0-9888 GCA_041743485.1 Pyrinomonadaceae bacterium | reverse complement strand
GCCAACATGACACCCGCCGAAATGATACGCGAAACCGACTACATCAAACCCGGCGACGATGTGAGCGATATAGGCAGTTCGCCGCAATTTGAAGAAGCCATCACCAATCTTAATAACACGGGCGATGTGGGCGAGCGCGTCGGCATCAGAGGCGGCTTTGCGATTCCGCAACTCATTGACGTGCGCCCGCCGCGCACACCCGAACTCGCGGAAGTCCGTGAACAAGTTGTGAAGCGCACGCAAGAAGAACAAGCCCGCACGCAACTCGAAGCACGCGCCAACGAGTTAGCCGGAAACGCCGAATCCGCCGCCGACCTTCGCGCACGCGCCGCTGCTCTCGGACTCGAAGCCGCCGATGAGAAAGACTACACGCTCGGTTCGCCGCTCGGCTCTGCCGGAACAAGCGCGGCAAGCGACGCGGCAATTTATGCTCTGTCCGCAGGTCAAGTCGCGCGCACCCCAATTAAAATCGGTGATCAGTACGTCGTCGTCGCCGTCTCCGCCCGCACCGATGCCGACCTCACAGAGTTCGCCAAACAACGCGACACCTTGACACGTCAGGCTTTGCAAAGCGCGCAATCCCAAGTTTTCGGCGACTTTATCACCGCCGCGCGCCGTCGCATGGAAGAGGCGGGCGACATCAAAATCTACGATGACGTTCTCGTCCGCCTCGCCGCCGACGAACCCGTGTCACCGCTCCTTTCGCCCGGTTCCAGCGGCTTCCCCGTTCCCGGCGGCACGCAAGATTTGCCGTAGGAAGTTTGTTCGATGTTCCAAACTTCAATCTAACTTTTGGACATCTGTTCGTCCCGTCAGGGACGCTTGAATTTAGCCCAGCGATTTATCGCTGGGACGACACGAATAGATGAACCGCAGTCCCGTAGGGACGGCTGAACTTCCAGACATCCAGCCGTCCCTACGGGACTGCGAATCTGTTTATCGAATTAGCCCAGCGATAAATCGCTGGGCTGTTATCGCAAGTCCCTACGGGACAAATCGAAAAGTGTCCATACATCTTTAATGAAAAAGAGCGTGTTACATAACACGCTCTTTTTCATTTGACGTTAAACCTCGAACATTGAACTGACTCACCGCGCCGCGCGCGTCGGGAAGATACGCGGGACGAGCAACGCGACATCTCCGTCGCTCATTTCCAAACTGAATTTGACTTCGTTATTGACGGTTTGAATTTTCAAACCGTCGAGAGCCGCCCGTGCCAATCTGCCTTGATCGCCGCGCATCGAACCCGTCAAAAGCGGTGCGAGTTGTCGAAGAGCATCAATCATGCTGCCGAGACTTTGCGCCGCTCCCGCTTCCGCCGTGCGCGCCGTCGCCAAGACTTGAAAGCCTTTCGCGGTTGTACCGACAGAGCCGTACACCTGACGAATCGAAGCCACGCCGCGTTTGATTTCTTCATTCCCGAAGTCAAGGTCTTGCACATACGACGCCGGAACATTGCCGCCGAAACCGAAGAAAGCGTTCGCGTTCTGCGTCGCCAGATTGATGATGTCGGCACTCGCGCGATTGCGTCCCTGCGCCGCGTCAATCGCCGCGCGCACGCCCGCCGCCTGCCCTATCGCCAGCGTCGTTGCATCCAAAGGCGCGACCGCGAATTCGCCCGCGCTCATGTTCATCACGCCGAGCAATTTAACTTGCTCGCTCAATGTGAACAGCGAAATCGTTTTGCCAGCGTGCTTCTCTTCGCGGTATTTGCCGTTTGAAGCGAGTCGCGCCGCCGCCGTCATCGTCGCGGGATTGAACGTCCCAGAAGCGATGGCGACCGTTTCGACATCAACATTATTCGCCCCGACTTCGACAAAGCGCATCCCGATTGCGACACGCTTAAACGTGCGCGCGTCAATTCCGGTGCGTTCGCGGAAGCGGTCAATGTCGCCGTTGATTTGCGTCAGTTGGGCTTGATTATTAACAAGCAGACGCGGCAAAACTTGCGTCAAAGCGCGCTCGGCGTCAACGTACATCACGGCATCCGACGCCGGCAGTTTCGTCAACAGGTCGCTCGCAACCTGTGTCCGTGCATTCATCGTCACTCCGCCAACCATCGCCAACAGCGCGAACAGCGCGACACGCGCATGTAAATTTAATTTAATCATTCCCAAACCTTTCATACTGTTTTCGGATAAAGTGAAGCGTCGTAAAGTCAAGCATCGCCGCCGTTCAACTTTAATTGTAACTAATCAGCCGTCTTCAGACGGCTTCCTCGAAGGGCGTATAGACCAGTCGTTTGACGGCTGGGTAAGCAAGGTCAACAACTGTGCGAGGGCGTTTTAACGTCCTTCTCTCTTCCGGCTTCAGCCACTAGACCCGAACGGCTCAAGCCTCATGCGAAAGCCCGTTAGAAACGGGCTGCTGAAATTAGTTGTTATCCTCCCCCAGCCGTCGAACGGAACCTGTCTATGTGCCGCTTTCGCGGGAAGCCGCGTGAACGCGGCTAAGGAGTTACCTTTAATCAGCATTAAGTTTTCAACTTGACCCGACGCGAGAAACCTTTCGGCAACGTACTCCGATGCACTATGTCACGCGCGAGGTTTGCCCGCCGTTTTTGCGCCTGTAACAAACGCGCCGCCGCCAATGCCGAACGCCTTTATCAACATCACCGAAGATGCCGCAGATGCCGCCGAAAATGCACGGCGCGACATCACGCGACTGCTTGACGCTCACGCCGAATGGTTTTGCACGGAAGAAACAATCGCGCACCAAACATCGAATCACGCTTTGCGTCGCGTTGATTGCGACGTGAGTGTTGAGCGTCATCAACTCGTCTTTTCGTTTTGGGGAACGCAAGGGTTCGCCGCCCGTCGTGTTCACGCATGGTCTTACGACGGCAATCAACTCAAGTTTCAAATCTTCGCTTCCGACACTACGACGCCCGCCTCTTTAGTGACGCTCACGCCGCGCGCTTCCATCACCGATGACGCCGCACGTCTTGAACATGCGCGACTCGAACTCTGCGCGCGATTGGCACACCTCGCCTTGAACAAACTTGATGAGCCGTCATGGAAAATCGAAACCTGTGCCTTGAGTCCTTCCACGCGCCGCACACATCCCGGCAAATTCGCCCGCGTCATACTCGCGCGCGGACGCTCACGCATCGCCCTGACATGCGACTTGACGAACATCGCCGCACACAAGACGACGATGCGACCCGCGACCGATTCGCTGCTCGCTTCGTCGCTTCTTTGGCTGGCGCGTCTCACTTCTCGTCCCACTTCCCGTTCCATAGTGTCGCGCAAAACCGGCAGAAGCAAATACGCCCGAAGCACGATTGATAACAACCCCGCCACGACGCAACTCTGGATTGTCGCATCCAACGCGCACGCATCCGACATCGCTTTACGATGCGCGTGCCTTCGCCCGGCGACGCGCGATTGCGTTCGCGTGTGCGGCGCGAATGATGACTTGACCGCGCTCAACGGCGAACCGATTCCATCGCTCGACGAAGCCGTGTACACGTCCCGTCGCACCGCATCACGCTTGACACGCCTCACGCATCATCCGTCACAACTCGCGGAACGCATTCGCCTTCTTGCCCCCGAAGCGATTGACATCATCCCGGCGCGTCACGGTGAAACGCTTCGCTTTCACGGGCTGGCATTCGCCCGCCTGCGTCGCCTGATGAACCGCGAACACCTCTGGCTCGGCGTCTCGCACGGAACTCGCACACAATCGAAGCGCGATTATTTCCGTCTCGATATTGACGACACTGACACAAGCGACATAAGCGATTCGAGTACAACCGACACGGATACAACTCCGCGTACTTGGCAAACCGTTTCCCCGTACATCAACGAACTCATCGCCAAACTCGTCGCCGCGCGTCGCCACGATTCACCCAATCATCGTCACACCTTATTTCATCTCGCACCGGAAAGCTGGCTCGAATCGCTTTTGCGACGCGACATCACGACGATTGACGCGGGCTTGCGCCTCGCTCCGCTTTTCGCGCAGCTTCGCACCGCGCACGTTCTTTCACACGCGCGTCCGGTTGATTTGCTTGCCGTGCGTCGTGACGGCAGACTCGTCGTCATCGAACTCAAAGTCACGGAAGACGACGCGCTTCCGTTTCAAGCCGCCGACTACTGGCGCAGAATCGAAACTCTGCGTCGCACAGGTTCACTCGATTCGTTGTTTGAAAACGTCCGTCTTGCCGATGCTCCGCCGCTGATTTATGCGGTCGCGCCTCTGCTTCGCTTCGCCCGCACCTTCGATTCACTCGCCGCCCTCATCTCTCCGCGCATCGAACTTTATCGCTTCGACATCAACGAAGATTGGCGCGCGGGCGTTCGCGTAATGCGACGTTCGCGCGCCAATTCAACTTGACGGCTCAACTTACTTCGACGATTCACACAGTCATCAAACCGCTTGTTTGGCAACCGGCTTCTTCCCGTTCCGTGATTCGTTTGGAGACGCGCGAAAGCTTATTTCCGAAGGTTCGTTGTCACTACTCCGGCTCTCCATCTCCTCGCGGGCTTGGTCGGCAGATGAGCGAATTCCCGCGACTCGCAAGCGGAATTCATCCGGGTTGCTCGCTCCGCGCAAAGCTTCTTCAATCGTAATCAAACCCGACGAGTAAAGATTGAACAACGATTGGTCGAACGTCTGCATTCCGTATTGCGACGTTCCCGCCGCTATCGCGTCCCGAATCAGCGAAGTCTTTTCTTCATTGATGATGTAGTCGCGTATCAATCCGGTTGACGTTAAAACCTCGACCGCCGGAACGCGCCCCGAACCGCGCGCCGAACGCACAAGGCGCATCGAGACGATGGCTTTAAGAATGCCCGCGAGTTGGATACGCACGCTCTTTTGCTGATGCGGCGCGAAGCTTGAAACGATTCGCATGATGGTTTCCGTCGCATCCAGAGTGTGCAAAGTCGAAAGCACGAGATGCCCTGTTTCGGCGGCGGTGAGGGCGGTTTCAATCGTTTCATGGTCGCGCATTTCGCCGACGAGAATCACATCCGGGTCTTGCCGCAAAGCACTTCTCAATGCTCCCGCGAACGACTGCGTATCCACATCAATTTCGCGTTGCGTCACGAACGAACGACGGTCACGATGCAGAAACTCAATCGGGTCTTCGATAGTCACGATATGCCCACCGCGCGTACCGTTTATCAAGTCAACCAGAGCGGCAAGCGTCGTTGATTTACCCGAACCCGTCGTGCCTGTGACGAGTATCAATCCGCGCCGCTCATTGGCGATTTTCTCCAGTACGGGCGGCAAAGCCAACTCCGCCACCGAGCGCACCGTGTCGGGGATGACGCGCAAGACCATTCCGACCGTACCGCGTTGCTGAAAAATGTTGGCGCGAAAGCGTCCGAGTCCACTGACACCGTAAGCGATGTCAACTTCGTTCGATTCTTTGAAGCGTTGTTTCTGACGATTCGACATCATCGAGAACGCCATATCGAGCGTGTCTTCCTGCGTCAAACGCGGGGCGTCAACGACGGGACGCAGTTCGCCGCCGATGCGTATGAACGGCTGCGAACCGGCTTTAACGTGAAGATCGGAAGCACCGGAAGTCGTCGCGGCGCGTAAAAAGTCATCTATTTTTGGCGACATAAGAGTATGTGTTTTGCGTGCAATGTGTAGAGAGAAAATCAGCGACGGTTTGCGGCAGAAGTGGAAGCTGAACTTGAAGATTGAAGGAGGGATTAACAAACGGCGCGCTTCGTCGGGCGACGAAGCCTTTTAAGCATCCTAACGATTCGACGCTTCGACTGTCAACGAACTTTTGACGCGAAACATAAAGCCACTCTGTCAGAGGAAACAGATTCGCGGCATTTATCCGAAAATCGCCGCCACGTCGAACACCGCGCCGGAGACGGATGACGATGCGAGACTCTCGCCGCGATTGAGAATGCGCGTCACTTGATACACACCGTTCGCGGGGTCGGCGTGATACTCAAGTCGTTCGTCCGGTAAGTTAAAAATCAATGCTTCCGGGATTCCGGCGAGGGCATACATCGGCAACTTAACCTGACGGTCATACTGAAGCGTCGTGTCCGCGACTTCGATAACGAGTAATACATCGGCAGCCGTTGGAAGCGCGTTGCGGTAAAAGTCCGCACGCGGTTTGAGTAACGCGATGTCGGGTTCGGGTTCGGAGAAATCATTTAAGACAATCGAACTCTGCACTCTGACGATAACCGAATCTCCGACTTGACGGTTAAGTGAACTGTTCAATGCGTCCACACATGCGGCGTGGCGACTTCCAATCGGTGACATCTCGATGATTTCTCCATCGATTAGTTCATAGCGTTTGGTTGCGGGCAAAATCCCCGTCTCGCCCATGCGTTCGTAATCGTGAATCGTGAAGTAGTGTTTCGCAAATTGAACCGACATTTTGTGAACCTCGCTTTCCTAAAACTCAATCGGCGAACGCAACGCTCAATTCTTCTAACTTCGCTGAATCGCGGGCGTCGAGATGCGCGGCTTCGTCACGGTCAACATAGTTGTAAAGTATGTCGCGTTGCTGTGGTGTAAATCCGGCGGTTGAGATGAGATGCCGCAGGGTTTTCTCGTCAGCGTGGTGCGTCGTTCCGGCGGATGAGACGACATTTTCTTCAATCATCACGCTGCCCATATCGTTCGCCCCGAACCTGAGTGCAATCTGTCCAACGCGCAAATCTTGCGTCACCCAAGACGATTGAAAGTTGTCGAAGTTGTCGAGAAACAGACGCGCGACCGCGAGCATTTTAAGATAATCAATCCCTGTCAATTCTTCTTTGATACGTCGTCCGAGCGCGGTGTTCTCGCGTTGAAACGTCCAGTTGATGAACGCCGTGAAGCCGCCTGTTTCGTCCTGTAAATCGCGCAGTTTTTGCAGGTGATTGATGCGGTGAGCAATCGTGTCGCCGATGCCGCTCATCAACGTCGCGGTCGTGCGTAAGCCTTCGTGGTGAGCCGCGCGCATCACGTCGAGCCATTCCTGCGACGTGCATTTCGTAGAGACGCGGCGACGCACTTCATCATCTAAAATCTCGCCGCCGCCGCCCGGCAAACTGTTTAAGCCCGCCGCTTTCAGACGCCGGAGAATCGTCCTGTAATCGAGTCCGGTTATCAAATGCAGGTTATGAATTTCCGGCGGCGAGAAGCAGTGAAGTTGAAACTTCGGATACCGCGTGTGAAGCGTCGAGAGCAATTCTTCATACCATTCCAAATCCAAATCCGGGTGCAAACCGCCTTGCATCAAAACGCCCGTACCGCCTAGAGCAATCGTTTCATCAATCTTGCGGCAAATCTCGTCCATCGTTAAAACGTAAGTATCCTTGCCGCCCGGACGCCGGTAAAACGCGCAGAACGTGCAGACGACGTTACAGACGTTCGTGTAATTGATGTTGCGGTCAATGATGTATGTGACGATGTTTTCGGGGTGATGACGCTTTCTGATTTCATCGGCAGCCAAGCCGATGCGAACGAAATCATCACTCGCTAAAAGCGTCGCGGCATCTTCGCCGCTCAAGCGTTCGCCGCTTAGCACGCGGTCAAGAATCGGTTGAATATCGAATGTGTTTTGCATGAGTCTCTTTATCCGGCAAATCTCAAATCTGAAATGTTCGATTTCAAATCCCAGTCATCAAATGTTACTTGAAAATCTCAAGCGGTCGTACACGCGGAATCAGTTCGTGCTTGTGTGCGAGACGATAGAACAGATTCAATCCGGCGAGCAGTTCATCGTCCAACTCGTAACAGATGTTATCGCGCAAATAAGTTCGCAATTCATCACGCGGCAAAGGCACATCAATTTCGTAAGCCGTGATGATGTTTTCGACGTGTGCCAAGCCTTCATCGCGCGCCGCCTTCCAATCAACTCGCTTGATTAAATCATCGTTGGTTAGATGCGCGTTTATCATCCACACGGCGAACACGAAACCGAGTCCGGTGTGTTCGCGCCACACCGTCGCCAAATCGAAAACGCGCCGCCCTTCCGCCGCGACCGTCATCGCCGGATCACCGATAAGCAATGCCGCGTCGTGATTTTCGAGCATCGGGTTGATGTCCGGCGCACGCGAAAAGTAGAGCGGTGCGCGCCCTATAAATTCACGAAAAACGATTTGCACAAGGGCGGCGGAAGTGCGCGATGAAGTGTCTAGGGCGACGGTTTTGATTTCGTTCAACTCCATGCCGTTCGTCACCAACACGACGCTTCGCACACGCCTTCGAGAACCGACGCACACGCCCGGCACGATGCGAACATCCGGCATCCTCTGATATTCGATAACCGGAACAAGCGCGGCTTCGACCCTTTTACTTTTCAAGAGTTCCGCGCTGCGTGCCGGAGCGCGGTCGGTCAACAATGCGATTTCGCCCTGTCGCGTACCGTGCTGAAAACTCCAAATTAACGGCGCGGTGTTCAGGTAACTCGACGCGGCGACACGCGGCGCGCAAGCTTTGTACTTCGTCTCTAACTCCATAAAAGAGATGCTAACGCGCCCTCACGCATCAAGCAAGAACCGCTTTCGTGATTGGCTTTGGTTCGCTTTCCCGCACGGCTTTCGGTTCATCGTTCATCCCGCTTTCGCTTCGTTGAAACGCCGTTGACACGCTTTGCGCGCGGTGTAGTACCATGCCCCACGTTCCCTGAATTGAACCTCCGTCACGCACACGATTTTCGTTATGGCAATCTACGACATCAGCGTTCCGATTTCCGTTTTGACTCCGGTGTTTCCCGGCGACCCGAAAGTTGAAATCACTTCGGCGGCAAGCCTCGAAAAGGGCGATGCGGCGAACGTCACGAACCTTAAATTCGGGGCGCACACCGCGACGCACGTTGATGCTCCCGCGCACTTCATCGAAAGGGCGAATCAAGTTAAAAACTTGTCGCTAGACACGCTCATCGGTGCGGCGCACGTCGTCGAAATTCCGAACGATGCGCCTGCCGTCACGCTCAAACACGTGCGCGCCCTTGTCCCGCGAGATGCCGTGCGTGTGCTTTTCAAAACGCGCAATTCCGGTTTTTGGCAACCGCTCATCGAAGCCGTTAAGAATGATGTGCATGACGAAACAGCGTCGCGCTTTCACG
The DNA here is from genome assembly GCA_041743485.1 of Pyrinomonadaceae bacterium. Taxonomy (GTDB): domain Bacteria; phylum Acidobacteriota; class Blastocatellia; order Pyrinomonadales; family Pyrinomonadaceae; genus JANDLT01. Next base: position 848 of record JBGTMR010000286.1, on the reverse strand, counting down.
AAGATTTCACTTACATCGAACCGGAAGCGGCGGGTGAACTCGTCAATCGCAACGTGCGCCTCGTCGGTCTGGATTATCTTTCGGTCGAGCAATTTCAAGGCGGAAGTTTTGCGACGCACGAAGCTTTGTTGCAAGCTGAAATCATCATCATCGAAGGCTTGAACCTCGCGGGCATCGCTTCCGGTGAATACGAATTGATTTGCCTTCCGCTTAAAATCGCGTCGGGAACGGGCGACGGCGCGCCAGCGCGGGCAGTGCTTCGGACACTGGATTTGAAATGAACGAAACTTCCGCCTCATCAAACCCTTTATCACGCGAACGCTTCGCCGCGTTGCGTCGTCGTTATGAACATCTCTCGATTGACGAATTGATAGATTTGCTTTCAAGTGAAGATTTACAAACGCGCTTCTTCGCCGAGATGACTTTGCGCGATAAGACTTCGACGTGACTGGACTTTCAACCGGCGAGTTCGCCGCCACAACGCGCAGAAAGCATAGAGGCATGGCGACGATGGTGGAGCGAAAGACGCGGCACATTTAAGAAACGCTGGAGCGAAGCAAAGGCGAAAGGCGAAGGTTGAAAGGCGGAAGTATGAGTGATGAAGTGAAGACGACGCGCAAAAAAGATGAAGTTGTGAAAGGTGGAGTTGTGGCGCGTGAGCGGCGTGATAGTCCGTCTTATCGTGAGCGCGTGTTTGAGATTGTGCGGCGTATTCCTGCGGGGCGCGTGATGACTTACGGGCAACTGGCGGAGATACTCGGCGCGGGCTATGACGCGCGCACCGTCGGTTATTGTATGCACGCGGCGACGGAAGATGTGCCTTGGCATCGCGTCATCAACGCGCAAGG
>JBGTMR010000285.1:0-9435 GCA_041743485.1 Pyrinomonadaceae bacterium | reverse complement strand
TACCCAGTCCCGTAGGGACGACTGACCGGATTTTCAAGTGTCCCTACGGGACACGGTATGTTGTTCATCCTGTACCCAGCGATAAATCGCTGGGCTAAAATCAAACGTCCCTAACGGGACGACTTTTGCAAGAGGTCTAATAGTAAAACGGAGGTGAACGGAGGTCAGCGGAGGAAGAACAGAACAAGTTTTCTCCGCTCTACTCCGTTATGCCTCCGCTTACCTCCGTTTTGCTTTTCGCCATGAAACGATTTCTAGTCCGAAGGCATTTGCTATGAACACAGACCAAGCACAACCGTTCGACAAACACCCGCGAACCATTGTTCGTGAAAGCGAGCCGTTTAATTCCGGTGCGCCGCTTGATTTGTTAGTTGAAAAATTCATCACGCCGATTGAGTTGTTTTACGTTCGCAATCATGCAAGCGTGCCGCCGTTTGATGAACGAAGTTTTCGTTTGAAGGTTGATGGTTTGATGAAGCGCACGGTTGAATTGTCGCTCGCGGATTTGCGGGAAAAGTACGCGAAGCACGAAGTGACGGCGACTTTGCAATGCGCGGGAAACAGGCGCGACGATTTGATGAAGGTGCGCGAGATTCCGGGCGAAGTAAAATGGAGTGCGGAAGCTTTGGGGACGGCGCGGTGGGGCGGCGTGCGGTTGCGCGATGTGTTAGAAAGCTTAGGGATTGAAGACGGAGCGGCGCATGTCGAATTTATTGGCGGCGATGTAGTCGAAAAGATGGGTGCGCGCTTCGGTTTCGGCGGTTCGATTCCTTTGTCGAAAGCTTTAAGCGACGAAGTTTTACTCGCGTTCGAGATGAACGGTGAAGCCTTGCCGTCCGTTCACGGCGCACCTTTGCGCGTCGTCGTGCCGGGCTATCTCGGTGCGCGAAGTGTGAAATGGGTTCGCCGGATAACCGTTCAAAAGGAAGCTTCGACGAATTACTATCAAGCGCACGCTTATAAAATTTTCCCGTCTCACATCAATGCCGGAAATGTTGATTGGACGGGCGGGCTGATGCTCGGTGAGATGTCAATCAACGCCGCGATATGTGCGCCGGAAGCGAACGCGAAATTGCCGCCGGGCAAGTGTGCGATTAGCGGTTACGCGACGGCGGGCGGCGGGCGCAGTGTCGAGCGTGTGGACGTTTCGATTGACGGCGGTGAGTCTTGGATGACGGCGGAGTTTGTGCGAAGTGCGGATGATGCTTCGTCAAACGACGGACGTTGGGCGTGGCGTTTGTGGACGTGCGTGGTTGACTTGCCAGAGGGTCGGCATCACATCATCGCCCGCGCGTTTGATTCGGCGGCGAACACGCAACCGGAACACGCCGCGCCGATTTGGAATTTCAAAGGCTATATGAACAACGCATGGCACAGGGTGGAAGTGAATGTTGATTAAAGGTTGGCGGCGAGAATAAGAGTTTGTTTTGCGCGAAGCCGAAGGTTATAATCGGCGCACTCACAACACCCCGGCATAAATAAACGCGCATCGCGTCTTCGCCAAAGATGGTTAATGCGCGATGCTTCTCTTCCGCAGTAAAAAGAGGAAGCCATGAATATCACTCGCCAAATAAATGTTATCCCGCGTTGCGTTCGTCGCGCACAACTGTTTTGCTCCCACATCAATCGCCTTGATATGTGGTTCGCAGTTTTAATGTTTGTCATCACATCTGTCGCGTTCGTTCAAAGCACAAGCGCGCAAACTCTACCGGCTAATTACGAAGACAGTTTAGTCGCGGGAGTTATCGCACCGACGGGTCTCGCGTTCACGCCTGACGGCAGATTGCTCATCACGACGCAGGGCGGACAGGTGCGCGTATTTCAAAATAACGCTCTGCTTGCGACTCCGGCATTAAACTTAAACGCTAGACTTTGCGCGAACAGTGAGCGGGGTTTATTGGGTGTCGCGGTTGACCCGCAATTCACACAAAACCGCTTCGTCTATTTTTACTATACGTTCAATAAAAACAATCAGTGTCCGACCGGGCAGCCGACGAACCCGAATAATCCCGTCAACCGCGTCGCGCGCTTTTTGTTGAACGACGACAACACGATTAACATCACAAGTGAAACGGTGTTGATTGACAACATCCATTCGCCCGCCGGCAATCACAACGGCGGCGATTTGCATTTCGGGAAAGACAATTTGTTGTACATCAGCGTCGGCGACGGCGGAGCGGATTACGCGGGCAATTCGGGCGGGGCGGGTGCGAATGACGCGGCGCGCGACCGTCATGTTTTGCTGGGTAAAATCTTGCGCGTCACACGCGACGGCGACATCCCCGCCGATAATCCATATCGCGGAGCAGATTCGGGACGGTGCAATGTGACGGGCAGCACGACGGCTGGCAATTGGTGTCAGGAAACTTTCGCTTCCGGTTTGCGGAATCCGTTTCGCATTGCGTTCGACCCGAACGCCGCCGCGACGCGATTTTTTATCAACGATGTCGGTCAAAATGTGTGGGAAGAAATTGATGAAGGGGTGCGTGGTGCGGATTACGGGTGGAACTTGCGCGAAGGTCATTGCGCGAACAATTCGACCACGAATTGCGGTACGGTGAACGGTTTAACTAATCCGATTTTCGATTACCCGCGCATCAATAACTGCGGGGCGAACGGCGTGTGCGGCAATTCAATCACGGGCGGGGCGTTCGTTCCGGCGGGCGTGTGGTCGCAGGATTTCGATGGAGCGTATCTGTTCAGTGATTTTGTCGCGGGCAAGATTTTCAGATTGACGCGCGAATCAAACGGAACTTATACCGGAAGTACATTTGTTTCCGGCTTGGGAAACAGCAGTGCCGTGACGCTTATCTTCGGCGTGGACGGCAACACGCAATCGCTTTATTACACGACTTACGCGGGCGGCGGACAGGTACGCCGGATACGCTTCACGGGAACGGCGAATCGCGCTCCGGTCGCAATGGCGACCGCGAATCCGTCATCGGGCGGTGCGCCTTTAGGCGTGAATTTCAACGCCTCGGCAAGCACCGACCCGGACGGTGACGCACTCAACTTCGCGTGGGATTTCGGTGACGGCACAAGCGGCGCGGGCGTGACCGTCTCACACACTTACACCGCAATCGGAACTTACAACGCGACGCTCACCGTCACGGACGGGCGCGGCGGTTCAAACATGACGAGCGTGCGAATTGACGCGGGCAACACCGCGCCACAGGCGACGATTATCGCACCGACGATTGATAAGCTTTTCCGTGTCGGTGAAACGATAACCCTGATGGGCAGCGCGACCGATACTCAAGACGGCACACTCGCTGCCAATCGTTTGACGTGGCAAGTCTTGCTTCATCACAATAACGACCACACACACCCTTACCTGCCGCCGACGACGGGGAATAACATCACCTTCACCGCCCCCGCACCGGAAGATTTACCCGCCGCGACGGGCAGCTTTCTTGAAATCCGTTTGACCGCAACGGATGCCAACGGTTTGAGTACGACCGTTGTTCAAAACTTGCAACCTCGCAAAGTCAACATCGGTTTCGACGCCCTTCAAGCGGGCATCAGGTTCAACGTCAACGGCTTTGACGTGACCTCTCCGCAAACCGTCGTGTCATGGGACGCTTATGTCTTAAACGTCACACTCGCCGCGACGCAGAGAGACGCGGAGAATCAAACCCAAAACTTTCATGCGTGGACGGACGGCGAGACTTCATCCTCGCGCACAATCGTCACGCCTTCCGGCGATGCAACCTATAAGGCGTTGTTCATACCGTACAGGCGCGCGGGTTTCGGCTTGACCGCAGACTATTTCGACAATGTTGATTTAACGGGAACGCGCATTAGGCGCATTGACCCGGCGATTGATTGGAACTGGGGGATGAACGCTCCGCTGCCCGGCATAGGGAGCGAGACATTTAGCGTGCGGTGGACGGGGACGATTGCGCCGCGATTTAGTGAGACGTACACGTTCTTTACGCAGACCGATGACGGCGTGCGATTGTGGATTAACGGCGTGTTGGTGATTGACGATTGGAACGACCACGCGCTTAAAGAAAACAGCGCGAGCGTTCAACTTGTCGCGGGAAGAAGTTACAACGTGCGTATGGAGTATTACGACAGAAGCGGTGCGGCAACGGCGCGGCTTCTGTGGTCAAGCCCAAACCAACCGAAACAGATTGTGTCGCCCGCCCGCCTCGCGGCACGTAAAGGACGCACCGCGCGGAAGCGATAAGTTCAATGTAAATTCAAGATGTTCAATCTTAAATTTAAGATTGAACATCTTGTATCCGGCAGTCCCGTTTAGCCGTCGCTCAAATCGTAAAGCTCACCGAACTTGGTATGAAGATAATGAAGGTACGGAGCGGTATCGAGCGGTTTTCCGGTTGCCCGTTCGATTAACTGCGCGGGTTCGTATTGCTTGCCGTGACGATAAATGTTTTCCGCGAGCCAGCCGTGAAGCGTCGCAAATTCGCCGCGTGTGATTTCATTCGTGATTGAAGGATGCGCGGCGAGGGCGGTGTCATAGAGTTGGACGGCGAGAACATTGCCGACCGTGTATGTCGGAAAATAAGCGAACGAACCGTTTGCCCAGTGAATATCTTGGAGTGCGCCCTGCGAATCGTCGGCGGGCGTTATCCCCAGATAATCGCGCATCTTCTCGTTCCATGCGGCGGGTAAATCGGCGACTTTCAGACGGTTCTCAAACAACGCGACTTCGATTTCAAACCGCACCAGAACATGCAGGTTGTATGTGACTTCATCGGCTTCGACGCGAATCGGTGTGCGTTCGACGGTGTTGATCGCTCTATAAAATCGTGCGAGTTCGATGTCGGAAAACTGTTCGGGAAACGCGGCTTGTAAGCGCGGGTAAAAGAATTGCCAGAAGGGAAGCGAACGCCCGACGATGTTTTCCCAGAGGCGCGATTGCGATTCGTGAACGCCCATCGAACACCCGGAGGCTGCCGGAGTGCGGGCGTATTTTGAATCTATCCCTTGCTCGTAAAGAGCATGACCGGATTCGTGAAGCGTGCCGAACAGGGCGGGCGAAAGCCACTTTCTGTCAAAGCGCGTCGTGATACGCACGTCGCCGTTGCCGAAGCTGATACAGAACGGGTGAACCGCACGGTCTTGGCGTCCGCGCTTGAAGTCGTAGCCGAAGCACTCGACGATTTCGCGCCCGAAAGCTTCCTGTTTGGCTTCGTCGAAATCACCGTAAAGCGGAGCGTCGCGCTTTTCATTTCCGGCACCGGCTTGGGCATCGTTGATGCGCGCGACGAGTGAAATAAGTGGTGCTTTGAGTTCGTCGAAAATCGCTTCGAGTTCAAGTTTCGTCGCGCCCGGTTCAAATGTATCGAGCAGCGCATCGTAAGGATGCGTCGTATAACCAATATACTCGGCGGCTTCCTGTTGAAGCGTCAGGATGCGTTCGAGATGCGGAGCGAAACTTGACCAGTCGGATCGCGCACGGGCGGCGACCCACGCGGGTTCGGCGAGCGTTGTGGCGCGCGAAAAATCCGCGACGAGACGCACGGGCAGTTTCGTCGCGCGTTCATAATCGCGGCGCGCCAGACGCACCAGAGCGGCGTCTTCCGTCGTCTCATCAAAATCGTCGCCAACCGTGTCGAGCAAACGGCGCGTCTCATCGTCAACAAGATGTTCATGCGCGACGGAACTTAATGTGGCGAGGGCTTCGGCGCGTGCCGGAACGCCGCCGGGCGGCATGTTGGTTTGTTGATCCCAGATGAGTAGTCCGGCGGCGGCGTGAAAATCATATATGCGTGCCATGCGCGATTTAAGTTCGTGCCACGCGGCGGTGCTTGTCTTCATAAAATGTGGGCTTTGAAATTGCGGGACGAAGTTAGTTCCGTAAAACTTAACACTCATCTTACAGGAAGGGCGTGTTAATCTGCACCACATTTTCCCTGATACTGCGAATCGTTTTACAGAATCCACGCCCGACAGGAACGCCGAATATGCTTTTAATTATGCCACGAATCAATTCGATGAAGTTGTTGCTTGCTACGTCGCTCATCATCGCGTTTGCTTCAAGCAGCTTTCCGACTCGCGCCGGACAAACCGCGAGACCACCGCAAACTGCTTCAAAGCCCGCATCGAATTCCCCACCTATCGCCACTCGAACAAACGCGCATAAACTTTTGCGTGCGGGTCCGATGCTCGGCGCGAGTGAGATGACAGTGGTTAGCGTGTGGGTGCAGACGACGACGGCGTGCGACGCGCAGTTAAGGTTTTGGGAACGCACACGCCCGAACACTTCGCGTTTAAGTGAAGTCAAACGCACAAGCGTTGAGGGCGATATGATTGCGCGTTTTAATATATCGGGCTTAACGACCGGAACAGGCTATGACTACGAACTTTATCTAAACAACGAGCGTGTCGAACTGCCTTACGCGACATCGTTTCAAACGCAAACGCAATGGCGTTTTCGCACCGACCCGCCCGCGTTTCGCGTCGCCTTAGGCTCATGCACATACATCAACGATTCGCCTTTCGACCGTCCCGGCAAGCCTTACGGCGCGGGCTATGAAATCTTCGATTCGATTCTGCGCGAAAAGCCGGACGCGATGATCTGGCTTGGCGATAACGTCTATTACCGCGAACCCGATTGGCTGGGCGAAGCGGCGATGCGCTATCGCTATTCGCACACGCGCCGGACACCGGAGATGCAGGCTTTGCTTGCGTCCGTGCATAACTACGCCGTGTGGGATGACCACGATTATGGACCGAACGATTCCGACCGCACGTTTCGCGGACGCGAATGGGCGTTAAATGTTTTTCGTGATTACTGGGCGAACAGCACTTACGGGACGCTTGAAACGCCGGGGGTGTTCGGACGCTTCGAGTGGGGCGATGTCGAATTTTTCATGCTTGACGACCGCACGTATCGTTCGCCGAACAACACGCCTCCGTCCGATAACGCTAAGACGATGTGGGGCGACGCTCAATTCGCTTGGTTAAGGGATGCCCTTCGTTCAAGCAACGCGACGTTTAAGATTGTCGTCAACGGCAGTCAAGTTATGAACCCATTAGCGGTGTTTGAGAACCTTGCGATTTTCCCGTTCGAGCAACAAAAGCTGATTGATTTCATACGCGACGCCCGCATCGAAGGCGTGATGTTTCTCTCCGGCGACCGTCACCATACGGAACTGATTCGCCGCAACGAACCGGGCTTGTATCCGCTTTATGATTTCACATCATCGGCTCTAACTTCCGGCGGTTCACGGCTTGAAGCGGAAGCGAACAATCCGGCGCGCGTCGCGGGAACGTGGGTCACAGGGCAACGCAACTTCGGACTCTTGGAATTTTCCGGTGCGGCGAAAGAACGTCGCCTGACGATGCGAACCCTTGACACGAACGGCAAGGAACTATGGCGTAGGGAAGTCACCGCGAACGATTTGCGCTTTCCGAAAACTGCGGCTGCATCACACAGAAAAATTCTTAACTTGCGCGTAACTTAGGTTATGATGCGCCGCATCAAAAGCCACATTCTTCCCGGCTTAAACTTTCCAAACAAGGAAACATAAATCTATGGCGACCATGCCAATCTCAGCGACCGATGCCTTTACGCACGCCGCCGAAAATAAACATCCGAAGGGCTTGTACGTTTTATTCGCCACCGAGATGTGGGAACGCTTCAGTTTCTACTCGATGCTCGCGCTCTTTACTCTTTACCTGCGCGATCCAACGGAGGGTTTCGGCTGGACGGCGACGCAAGCGACTTCGCTATATGCCAACTATCTGATGTTCGTGTATGCAAGCCCGCTCATCGGCGGTTTGATTGCGGACAAAATCACGGGTTATCGCAAAGCTGTAATCATTGGTGGCTTCTTCTTCATGGCAGGACACGGACTGCTTTCAATCCCGGCTTTGTGGGCTGTGTATGCCGCACTGACGTGTCTTGTCATCGGCAACGGTTTTTTCAAGCCGAATGTTTCGACGATGGTCGGTAATCTCTACCCGGAAGGAAGCCACTTAAAAGATCGCGCCTACAACATCTTTTACATGGGCATTAACGTCGGTGCGTTGCTCGCGCCGGTTGTAATGGAAATTGTCAAAGCTAATTTCGGCTTTCACGCGGCTTTCGCCGTCGCCGCATTCGGCATGGTGATTTCGGTCGCCGTGTTGTGGATGTTCAAAAACGATGTCGAAAGCACGGAGCGCAGTCCCTTGCTTTCGGCTGAACAGGCTGCGGACACTGCCGCGACCGCCGTTGACGCCCCCCCCCACGGCATCAGCCAGCAGAACGAATCCGAACAAACTGCGGCAAACAACGCCCGCCAAGATCGAATGAACGCCGTGCCGGATTGGAAACGGGTTGCGGCGCTGATAGTCATCTTCCTTATCGTCATCGTGTTCTGGATGGTGTTTCACCAAAACGGCTCGACCCTGACTTACTGGGCGGATGACAATACAGCTTGGAATGTATCTGGAACAATCTCGAACGCGATTAACCCTTTGTGGATTATCATCTTGACGTTTCCACTTGTCTGGTTTTGGGGGTTGCTCGACAAACGCGGACTGGAACCGGCAACGCCGACGAAAATGGCAATCGGAATGATGCTGACCGGGCTTTCGTTTTTCGTGCTTTATTACGCCGCGATACAAGGCGAAGGCAAAACCGCGACGCCCGAACAACTCGCGGGCGGTTCGTTTAGGATCAACGAAAGAGTGCTGAATAATCTTCGCGCCGACGGAGTTCCCGAAGACGCTTTGCAAAAGATAGCCGCCGCTAAAAACGAGGAGAGCAAGTTTGTTATTAACGATGTGAAATTCTCCGCCAAAGAAGATGAAACGACGAAGCAAAAGATAACGGGCGAACAGCAGTTTATAGACACGATAAATAATGTCGCTCCCGGACAAGGCACGCAACATCGTGATGCGTTCTTGCAGCGCAGCTACTTGTTTCAAGTATCGCCATTCTGGTTGTTGCTGGCTTACGGCATTCTCTCGCTGGGTGAGTTGATGTTATCGCCGATGGGCTTGTCGCTTGTGTCGAAAGTCGCGCCGCTTCGGATGCGCGGGCTGTTGATGGGCGGCTGGTTTGTGGCGACGGCAATCGGCAACAAACTTACTCAAATCGGCATCTTTTGGAGCATCTGGAATCAATCATCTTTCTTTATAGTTTTAGGAACAATGGCACTGGTGATGTCAGTCGTGTTGTTCTTGTTGCTAAAGCCGCTCAAGAAAGCGATGCCGGGAGTATGATGATAAGGATGAGGTGAGAGATGAAAGATGAGAGCATTGGAGCAAGATCGTCAATTGACGACATCATCGAACTTTACAAAAAGGATGTTGACCGGACGTTGCTTCGTGAAAATTTGAAGCTGACGGTTGAGCAGCGTTTTGAGCAATTGATGAATATGCAAACCTTCGTCGAGGAAGCGCACCGCGCCAAACGCAAACTTCGAGAAGCCGCGTGATTACCAATTTCAAAAAATTGTTTGAGATTTTAATCGG
>JBGTMR010000284.1:0-6788 GCA_041743485.1 Pyrinomonadaceae bacterium | reverse complement strand
TGGACGGCTGAAAGATTGGTTTTTATTCAAATCGTCGTTGAAGACGAGCTTAAAGCATACACGGTTTTCGAGACGCTCAATGCACGCGGAACCGACTTAACCGTTACCGATTTGCTTAAAAATTATCTATTTGCTTTGTCGGCGCAATCGCCGGTTGACCAGCGACAAGCTCAAGTTCAATGGAACAAAATTATTCAAATCACAGACCTTGACGAGTTTCCCAAGTTCCTTCGTTACTACTGGAACTCGCGCAACGAATTTGCGCGGAAAGGCAATCTGTTCAAAGCCGTTCGCGGCTCTATCAAAACCGCGAACGAGTCTTTTGCGTTGTTGGACGCGCTCGAAAGAATGGCTGCCCTTTATGTCGCGCTCGACGACCCGAACGATGAACTGTGGAGCGGTTCGCGGGAAATCCGTAAGCTGATTCGTGAAATCAAACTGTTCAAAGTCACGCAATGTTACCCGCTTTTGCTTAACGTGTATGAGAGATTTGAGACGGCGGAGTTTGAAAAGGTTTTGCGCCTTTGCTCCGTAATCTCGTTTCGATATAACGTCATTTCCGGGTTGAATCCCAATGAACAAGAAGGAGTTTATAATCGCGCCGCACGCAAGGTCTTCGACGGTACATTGAGAAGTGCCGCGCATGTCGCGCATGAACTTAAAGACATTTACCCGGATGATGCGGCGTTCGGCAATGCTTTTGCCGCTAAGAGCATTAAAACCAATCGTTCCAAAAAACTCGTTCGCTATATTTTGTTTGCGCTTGAAAACCAGATTGCGGCGAGTGGTGCGGGGCGAGATTACGAAGAAGAATCGGCAACCGTTGAACACATTCTGCCGGAAAATCCTTCGGGTGAATGGACGGAAAGTTTCAGCGACGACCAACAACCGAACTTCATTTATCGTCTTGGTAATCTCATATTACTTGAGGCAAATAAAAATCGTGACTGCGAAAGAAAGCTATACGCTGAGAAGTTGAAGATTTATAAAACCAGTCAATACGCAATGACCAACTCGATTGATTATCCCGATTGGACTCCGACGCAAGTCAAATTAAGGCAGGACAAACTCGCCAAACTCGCAAAATCAATTTGGAGTATTCAACTCTGAATCGTAAATCTCGCGGAAGTTTTACCAAGGCACGCACACGCAGTTGCGGCAGTCGGGAAGCAGACGGTAAAGCGTGCGGCGGGCGAGTGTATAAGCTTCGGGGGCGCGGACGAGTTTGTCGTGTTTTTCGGCGCGTGTGCCGACGAGGTTTAGCAGGCGCGGCTCGAATTGGATGTACCACAGGCGGTTGGCGCAAAAGGTCGCGGAACTCCGGTCGTCCGTGACGTGCGCGATTTCGGTGTACATCTGCGCGAGGCGCGGTTCACGCTCCGTCAGGGCTTCCCATGTTACGACGGGTGGGGCGGTGATGTCCGCCGATTCGTCGGTCGCATCGTTAAGCACCTCATCAATCACGACATCATCATTAACATCATCCGCGTCGTTTGAAACGCGCGACGCGAATGATGTGTCGTGGTCGGCAATCGCGGGGAGGGCGGTTGTTATTGAATGCTCTCCGGTTCGACTTGATGATGCGTGATAGTCCGTGGAGTGGCGGAGGTCGTCGAAGTCGGGGAAGTAGTGCGTATCACCGACGAGCGTTCCGGGGTTGCCGTCGGTGAGAAGGAGCGTGGCTTTTTTTCCGGCGTGGTCGCGCTTGCCTCGCTTTCTACACGACGGTCACGCACGATTTCCGGGACATACACTTCCGCCGATTCGCGGCGACTGAGGGATTCGACTTGATTGGCGAAAGAGGCGAAAGCTTCTTCGTGCGACCCGAAACGGTTGTATCGCCCGGAGAGTTGCAGAAAGCACCAGCCTTCGGTTTTCAGTTTGTCGAGTTGAAGGGCGAAGAGGCGCGCGCGTTCGCCGTAGTTGAAGATGTGTTCGAGGGCGATGCTCGCCGCGACAGCGAGACTCGTCAGCACCGTCAGGTAATAGACCACTCCCGCCCAACCGCCGAGAAGCGCGTCGTTGAAGCGCAAGGTCACGAGCATCAAAAGCAGAAGGCTGCCGATGACGGTCGTGAGGCGCAAGGCTTGATAGAGTTTGCGGGCGCGCGTCGCGTCCTGTTCGAGTTGCAAAATTTGCACGAGCCAGCGCGAACGCAAATAGGTTTTATTGACGGTCGAGAAACCGAGTTCTTTCGATTCGATAAGGGTGCTTAAATCTTCGCTCAACCAGCGGCGGTACGAACCGCTACGGAGCGAGGTCGGCATGGGCATTATGAAACTCCTTGTTGAGTGTGAAACTTAAAAAGTTTGAACCTAAAAATCCGATTGTCGTCCGCGCGGGCGAAAGGTGAACGACGTAAATTATTTCGGCGCACAGGCGTTTTTGTCTTTACTTTTACAAACGACGAATCGGGCATAACTTTTATTTTGATTTGACCGCGCCGCAAACTTTAAGCCGCAATCTTTAACATTTCGCCTTGATTGTGCAGCACTATCAGTTGTTCGCTCCGTAAAGCTAATTCGGCGTAGGTCTGCCCTTCATCATCGCAAAACTCAACCTCATACACATCGGGCGCGAGCAGTTCCACGATAGTACCTACTTCCCCTCGATTCAGATTACGTTGCGGTAAATCTTCTAATAGTGCCACCGTGTCAAGCAATTTCGTTTCTTTCTTCAGCACTGCGTTTCCTCTTCAAAACAAAGCAAGTAGTCAAGCGTGGATTATTTTCGCCACGCAATATAATCCAGCCGCTTCGGACAGGCGCGCTTCCAACTTCCGTTACCACCTCAACATCCATCGTGTAGCGTTGCCCGTAAGCATCAAGTTCACCCGCAGTTACTTCGGTCGTGCGCGCTGCGTTAAGCAAGTATTCTCGCAGGAATCCGGCTTCGTTGGATGTTATTCCAAGCGCGGCGGCGAAAACCCGTGCCTTATTGCTGCCGCGTGGATTGTCTGGATTTAAGCAATAATCGCGCAGTTTGCGAATATCAACAAAGGCGTTTTCACCATTCGGCAACAGCATACCGACAGTTTAGAGTTGCCAACTTTGTTTTCGCAAGACAAATTACAATGCCTTTTGTTTCGTAGGAAAGATCGAACTTTTATTTTGATTTCACCATTAAGCCAACCGCCGCAAAGTTTGATTTTCAATGCGCGGCGTTCGCCTTCGCGCCGCGCATTAAGGCTTCGATTTCTTCAACCGTTTTCGGCACATCACCCGTCAGAATGCGCCCGCCTTCGGTGGTGACGACGACGTTATCTTCGATGCGAACGCCGATGCCGCGATATTTGTCGGGGACGTTTTCGGCGTCGCGCGCGATGTATAAACCCGGCTCAATCGTGACGACGATTCCGCTTTCGAGCGGGCGCGGTTTGCCGTCGCGGTAGTACGCTCCAACGTCATGCACGTCCATACCGATGAAGTGTCCGAGTTTGTGCATGTAAAATTTCTTGTGCGCCCCTTCCTCAATAAGCTTCGCCGCGTCGCCTTCGAGCAAGCCGAGTCGAATCATTCCGGCGGTTAAAATCTCAGCCGACAAGTTATAAAGTTCGTCCATTGAAACGCCGGGAAGAACGCCCGCGACGCACGCGGTTTGAGCTTCCAAAACCAGTTCGTAAATTTCGCGTTGGGCTTCGGTGAACTTACCGTTGACGGGGAACGTGCGTGTGATGTCGCCCGCGTAAGCTTTATATTCCGCGCCCGCGTCGAGCAGTACGAGGTCGCCGTCTTTTAACTCACTGTCGTTCTTGACGTAGTGCAAGACGGTCGCGTTGTTGCCGCCGCCGACGATTGAACCGTAGGACGGAGCATCGCATCCGTTCCTGCGAAACACATACTCAACCAACGCTTCGAGTTCATATTCGTTCATGCCGGGCTTGACCGCGCGCATCGCGGCGACGTGGGCTTCGGCGGAAATCTGCGCGGCACGCTCAATCAGCTTGAGTTCATCATCAGTTTTTATCACGCGCATTTCGTGAATCACAGTTGCCGTATCGGTCACGGTTGAAGGCGCGACGATGCCTTTGCGCGTCATCGCGCGTAAGGTGGCGAGATGCTTGATAACGGTTTGGTCAAGTCCGGCGTGCGTGCCAAGACGATAGATGAGATTGGTTCTGCCGGTTAAGAGTTCCGGCAACTTCGCTTCAAACTCACTTATCGGAAAGGCTTCGTCCGCCCCGTAAATCTCTTTCGCGCCTTCGACTCCGGCGCGCGTTCCGTCCCACACTTCCTTTTCAGGGTCACGCGGACGCACGAATAAAATATACGGATGTTCTTCATGCGCGGGACGAATCACGGCGATGGCTTCGGGTTCATCGTAGCCCGTCAAATAATAGAAATCGGAACTTTGACGGTAACGATGATTGGTGTCGTTCGAGCGCACGGTTTCCAAAGCACCCGGAATAATTGCGATGTCGTTCGCGGTTAAGCGACGCATCAACTCATCAAGCACGGACGGGCGTGGCATAAAGTTTCTATTCTCCTTCGGTTGTGGTTGGTTCTCTTGTCTCGCGTATCAGGTGGTTCTGACATTGTAACCGAAGCGAGGTTGCGCGGATAATGGGTGACACGATTCGTTTGATATTTGTCCGATTATATTTGTCGTTTGCTAGGTTGTGCTGAGATTTCATCACTTGCCACTAGCTTCAGCTAGTGGACAGCTTCAAACAAGGTGTGGCTTTAGCCAAACAACTTTAGCTAAACCCAAGCGGAAGATTCTGTTATCAGAAATTCGGCTAAAGCCGCTTGCTTAATTCATTGTTGCCCACTAGCTGAAGCTAGTGGCAATTTTATCAAAACCGAATGTCAACAGAACCTAATACGGTTCATGAAATGACTTCTATATGCCGCGCACACCAAGATTCGGATTATGACAAGGCTTCATCTGCCCCTTTGAATGGCGAAAAGCTAACATTCTGCAGAGTGTAATGCTAAACAGAAATCGGTATCTTGGTGTGTTCTCCATATAGTTTTTGATTAGGAGCGTCCACACTCATGCAACACTCACCAACAATCGCCGCGCAACTCAATCAGCCCGCGTTACAAAATCATTTGTCCGCCACGCATGATGAAATCATTTCGCGTGACCCGGCGACGAATGAGGAACTTGGGCGCGTCCCCATAATCACGCCAACGGAAATCGAAAACATGATTGCCCGCGCGCGTGCGAGCCAACCCGCGTGGGCGACGCAATCTTTTAACGAACGCGCCCGAATAATTTTGCGCGCCCGTCAAATCGTACTCGACGAGATGGACGCGATTGCGACGCTCATCACACGCGAATCCGGTAAGCCGTTTGCCGAAAGCCTTTCGATGGAAATCATCCCGACGCTCGACCTGATGCAGTTCTTCGCACGCCGCGCCGCTCGTATTCTCAAACCTGAACGCATCGCGCTCGGTCAGTACACGATTGCCGGACGCACCTCGCGCATCATATATAAACCCCTTGGCGTCATCGCCATTATCGCTCCTTGGAATTTCCCTTGGGCGATACCTCTGGGCGAAGTCGTGATGGCGTTGATGGCGGGCAACTCGGTCATCCTCAAGCCAAGCGAACTGACTTCGCTTGTCGGCTTGAAAATCAAAGACGTGTTCACACGCGCCGGACTCACCGATGACTTGCTTCAGATTGCGACGGGCGACGGGGCGACGGGGGCGGCACTTGCCGCTTCGCCGTCAATCAATAAAATCATGTTCACCGGAAGCGTGGCGACGGGCAAACGAGTCGCCGCCGCCGCCGCGCAAAACTTAACTCCGGTCGTGCTTGAACTCGGCGGCAAAGACCCGATGATTGTGTGTCAGGATGCGGATTTAACCGTCGCCGCGCACGCTGCCGTGTGGGGTGCGTTCGCCAATTCCGGTCAAGCCTGCGCGAGTGTCGAACGCTGTTATGTGCATGAATCGGTCGCGGTTGAATTTACAAATCTCGTCGTCAAAGCGACGAACAATCTGCGCCAGCATCACGGCACAAACGAAGCATCCGATGTCGCCGCGATGTCGAGCGAACGCCAAGCCTGCATCGTTGACGCGCACATCAGCGACGCCCTCACACGCGGAGCGCGCATCCTGACGGGCGGCAAACGTAACCACGACTTCGCCCTCTCGCCCGATGATTCACACGCCGATACACACAACGGCGACGCACAAAACGAACCGCGCACCAACCTGTTTTACGAGCCGACGATTCTCACGAATGTTGACGATGCAATGCTCGTAATGCACGAAGAAACATTCGGACCCGTGTTGCCGATTAAACCGTTTCGCACCGAAGACGAAGCCGTCAAATGGGCGAACGATTCGCCTTTCGGCTTAACCGCAAGCGTCTGGACGCGCGACTTAAAACGCGGGGCGCGTCTCGCCGCGAGCGTTGACGCCGGAACAGTCACTATCAACGAAGTTCTCTACACGCACGGACTCGCCGCGACACCTTGGGGCGGCATCAAGCAGAGCGGGACGGGACGCACGCACGGCAAACAGGGCTTGCTAGAACTCGTCTATCTGCAACACATCCACACCAACCGCCTTCCGCGCTTCGCCGACTTGTGGTGGTTCAACTACACGCCGTCCGCGAACACGCTCTTTCGCCAACTCGCGCGCCGCGCCACAAACGGTTCGATACTCCAATCCGCCCGCGCCTTCCCCGCCGTCGTCCGCCGCTTTCTCGAAATGCGCGGGCGGAATTAACTGTGGATTTGATATAAAAAGCGGTAAAGATTTATCCACGAATTACACGCGGGCGGCACAAACCAAAATCGGATTTCTTTAATCTTTTTGTTCGCGTTGACT
>JBGTMR010000283.1:0-17196 GCA_041743485.1 Pyrinomonadaceae bacterium | reverse complement strand
TAAAATTCGAGCATCGTAAATTCGGGATTGTGGCGAGTTGATAAACCTTCGTTGCGAAAGTTGCGGTTGAGTTCATAGACGCGCTCGAAGCCGCCGACGAGAAGGCGTTTCAAGTAGAGTTCGGGGGCGATGCGGGCATAGAGCGGAATGCCGAGAGCGTTGTGATGCGTGACGAACGGACGCGCCGCCGCGCCTGAAGCTATCGGCACGAGCATCGGCGTTTCAACTTCCGTGAAATCGCGTTCGTCGAGGTAGCGGCGCATCTCGCTTATGAGTTTGGCGCGTCGCACGAACACTTCACGCGGTGTGAGTTCGTCTTCATGATGTGTGTCCGCATCCGTATCAACTTTGAGCGAACCGGCGATTAAATCCGCGTAGCGACGGCGGGCGCGAAGTTCGGGGTCATGTATGCCGTGAATTTTGTCGGGCATCGGGACGAGTGCTTTCGCTAAAAACTCGAACTCGTCAACGTGTACGGACAACTCGCCCGTCTTGGTCACGAACAGATGACCGCGCACGCCTATAAAATCGCCGTGGTCGAGCAGGTTGAACATCTCCCAACCGTCGAGTTCGCGGCGACTGTTATTCGCATCTTCGCCGCCGCCCGCGACGGCTTTCGTTGATTCTTTGCGAACGTAAATTTGAAGGCGCGACATGCCGTCGGTCAAATGCACGAACGCGGCTTTGCCCATCACGCGCGGCGGCACGGCGAGGCGTCCGGCGAGCGCGACGTGAACATCGTTCAGCACGCGGTTCGCGGCTTCGTGTTGTTCGGGCGTCGCGCGCTCACCGCTTTCGGTTTTCGGTGCGAGGTGTTTGTAAGTTTCAAACACCGCCGTAATCGTATCGGGTTCGGGCGGACGCACGACTTGGCTGCGTGTGAAGCGGTTCGGGTAAGCATTTCCGGTCAGGGCGGCGATGCGCTCAAGGTGTTGGCGACGGGCTTGCGTTTGGTCGTTTTCTTCGATGAAAGACATAGTGATACCGCGTAAATTTCAAATTTGAAATCTGGAATTTGAAATAGAAGTAGAAACAAGATTGAAATTGAACAGGTGGATTATGAAGCCCGAACGCTCGTGTAAGCAAACACGGAGGGTGAGTTCAAATTGAATGTGGTGCGTGCGCGGCGGAACGTGGTAAATTTGCATCGGTTGAACATGAAGGGCAAGATTATTCCGTTGCCCGCCGTCGCGTTGCTTGTCAAAGAGTTGCGCGCAAACGGCGTGCGGCGCATCGTATTTACGAACGGCTGTTTCGACATTCTTCACGTCGGACACGCGCGCTATTTGACACAGGCGCGCGCGCTCGGTGATGTGTTACTTGTCGCCGTTAACAGCGATTGTTCGACACGCGAAATCAAAGGCGCGTCGCGTCCCATCGTGCCGCAAGATGAACGCGCCGAAATGCTCGCCGCGCTCTGGTGCGTTGATTACGTCACGATTTTCGACGACGTTTCGCCGCGCAAACTTATCGCGGAAATTTTGCCCGACGTGTTGGTTAAAGGCGGCGATTACAAACTTGACGAGATTCACGGGCGCGAAGAAGTCGAAGCGGCGGGCGGTCGCGTCGTCGCGCTTCCGTTTATCGAAGGACAATCCACAACATCAATTATTAGAAGGATAGTGACGAGTGACGAGTGACAAGTTAAGAATGGTTTTCAACTTGTCACTCGTCACTCGTCACCCGGATTCATGAGTACAATTATCGAAGCCGGAACGCCTGTGCGCGTCGTTGCGAATGCGATGCGGGGCGTTTTCGAGAGCAAGGAATTTAAGAAAATCGTCGCGGAAGTTAAACGCGGGGCGGGCGTCGTATCGCTCGCCGGGTTGACGGCTGAACCGGCACGCGCCCTCATCGTCGCCGCGCTCGAACACGCGACCGGGCGACGCATCGCCGTCCTGACCGAAACCAATCGTGACCTTGAACGGTGGGAGCGCGATGTGCGTTTCTGGTCGGAAGCCATCAAGGGCGAGGCGGACAAAGCTTCGGTGCTGATTTTGCCCGCGTCGGAAAGCGACCCTTACGCCGGAGCATCGCCGCACGCCGAAACCCTTGAAGAACGCGCGATGGTTTTATGGCGTCTGGCGCACGCCAACGCGGGCGGCAAACAGGCGGGCGACATCGTGCTTTTGAGCGCGCGCGCCCTCGCGCGTCGCACGGTCAGCCCCGATGAAATAAATCGGGCGGGTGCTTTCTTGCGGCGCGATGAAGATTTTGCGCTCGAAGATTTGGTGGCGCGTCTCATCGCTTCCGGTTATGTGCGCGAAGACCCTGTGCGCGGCGTCGGGAGTTTTTCGGCGCGCGGCGGCATCGTGGATATTTGGTCGGTCGGGCATGACTCGCCCGTGCGCGTAGAGTTTTTCGGTGACACGGTTGATTCGATTCGCAAGTTCGACCCTGAAACGCAACTCTCAATCGAACAGTTAAAGGAAATGGAAATCGTGCCGATGCGCGAAACCGCGATTGGCAAAGACGATTTGCGTTTGTGGTCAATCGCCGCCCGTGAACGCTTTGACGATGCGCGTTTCGAGCGCACGCTGGCAGACCGCACCGCGTATGCCGACGACGGCGAGACATTCGCCGGATGGGAATGGCTCATCGCAATTTCGCACCCGCGCGCGTCGAACGTCTTTGAATACCTCGCCGATGCCGTCATCGTCACCGACGAACCGAGTCAGATAGAAAACAACCTTCGCAACTTTTACGACACGCTCGCGCGCCGTTACACAGAGACGATTGCCGCCGATGAAATCGCCGTCGCTCCCGATGAGCTTTACTTAAAAGCCGATGAGTTGCGCGCGCTGTTGGACGCACGTCAGCGCGTCGAAATGCGAACACTGGGACGCCTCGCCGCCCTCACCGATGACAACTTCGCGGCGGCATCCGGCGATGACATCGCTTCCTCAAACCCTTCAATCAAAATTATTTCAAACACTGATGATACGGCGAACGCGGGCGACGTGATGAGCCTTGCGCGCGACAACATGGTGAAAGCGTTGACGGCGACGAGTGCGCCGATGTTCCTGTTTCCGGCTGCCGAACGCGCAACGGAAATCGAACTGCGCGTGCAACCGACACGGCGTTATCACGGGCGCGTCGCCGACCTTGCGCGTGATTTGAATCGCACCCAAAAATCGAAGCCCGTACAGACCTTGTTCGTGATGCCGAGTACCGGACTCGCCGGGCGCGTCGGTGAGATGCTCGCCGATTATGAAGTCGGCGCGCGCTTTGTGCCGCTCGATGAAACGGCTTCGGGCGATACGGCGCACGCTCCGCTTATCACCGTCGGGCGGCTTTCCGGCGGGTTTGAATTGCCAAGTGCGAAGCTTGCGATTTTCACCGAAAGCAATCTGTTTGACGACACCATCGAAGGACAGGTCGAACAACGCGCCGCCCGCGCCACACCCGCCCAAAGCGGCAAACGTAAATCAACCACGCAGGCTTTTCTCTCGGATTTCCGTGACCTCAAACCCGGCGATTACGTCGTCCATATTGATCACGGCATCGCCAAATTCTTAGGCTTAAACATCCTCAACCTTCAAGGGCGACGCGGCGAATTTATGTTGTTGAATTATGCCGAAGACGCGAAGCTTTATGTTCCCGTTGAGCGTCTCGACCTTGTGCAAAGGTATTCGAGTGCCGAAGCCCAAGAGCCGAATTTGGATAAACTCGGCGGTCTCGGCTGGCAGAAAACAAAAGCGAAAGCCAAGCGTGCGATGCGCGACATGGCGGACGAACTGCTTAAACTTTACGCCGAACGCAAGATGGTCACGGGTTATGCTTTCTCATCCGATAGCCCTTGGCAACAGGAATTTGAAGAAGGCTTTCCGTATCAATTAACCGTTGACCAAGTGACCGCGATTGAAGACGCGAAGGTTGACATGGAAAAGTCCTTGCCGATGGACAGACTCCTGTGCGGCGATGTCGGTTACGGCAAAACCGAAGTGGCGATGCGCGCCGCCTTCAAAGCCGTGATGGACGGCAAACAGGTCGCCGTGTTGACGCCGACGACGGTGCTTGCCTATCAACACTTCGAGACGTTCAAAGCCCGCTTCGCCGCCTTTCCCGTGACGATTGATTTGCTGTCGCGCTTTCGCAGCCCGAAAGAGCAGAAGGAAGCGGTCAAGAAAATCGAAGACGGAGCGGTTGACATCACCATCGGCACGCATCGCTTGCTTTCCAAAGACGTGCGCTTTCGTGATTTGGGTTTAGTCGTCGTGGATGAAGAACAACGCTTCGGCGTCGCGCACAAAGAGCGGCTTAAACAATTAAAAAAGAAGGTTGACGTTCTAACCCTAAGCGCGACGCCAATCCCTCGCACGCTCAACATGGCACTCATCGGCTTGCGCGATATGTCGGTGATTGAAACGCCGCCGCGTGACCGTCTGGCAATCAATACGCAAGTCGTAGGGTTTTCGGAATCGGTCATCAAGTCGGCGGTTGAACTTGAACTCGGTCGCGGCGGGCAGGCATTCTTCATACACAATCGCGTCGAAACGATTGACACCATCGCCGCTCTTGTCGCGCGCCTCGTACCGAACGCGCGCGTCGTTTTCGCGCACGGACAGATGAACGAACAAGAGATGGAACAGGTGATGCTCGACTTCGTTGATTACAAATACGATGTGCTGGTCGCAACCACGATTATCGAAAACGGGATTGATATTCCGCGCGCCAACACGATTCTTATCAACCGCGCAGACCAGTACGGGCTGGCGCAACTCTACCAACTTCGCGGTCGCGTCGGACGTTCCAATCGCCGCGCATATGCTTATCTTTTGATTCCTTCGGAGTTGTCCCTAACCCCGATTGCGCGGCGGCGTCTGGCGGCGATACGCGAGTTCTCGGATTTAGGGGCGGGCTTTCGCGTCGCGGCTTTAGACCTTGAATTGCGCGGGGCGGGTTCGCTTCTCGGCGGTCAACAATCCGGTAATATGGACGCGCTCGGATTCGATTTATACACGCAGATGCTTGAGCGCACGGTCGCCGAACTTCAGGGTGAAACGATTGAAGATGAAGTCTCCGTGTCGCTCAATTTGCAGGTGGATGTTTCGATTCCCGAACATTACATTTCCGATATGGGACAGCGGCTTCGCACATACAAACGCATCGCTTCGGCGCGCGATGATGAGACTCTCGATTTGATTTTGCGCGAAACAAAAGACCGCTACGGAAACTTGCCGGAGTCGGTCATACGCCTGTTTGAGTACGGGCGTTTGCGGCGCGTGGGCGAGCGTCTCAACGTCATCTCGATTGACCGCACGCCGTCGGGGTTGGCGATAAAACTCGGTGATCATGCGCGCGTCGCGCCGGAGAAGTTGCTGGATTTAGTGAATCGTCGCGCGGGTGTGAGTTTCGCGCCGAGCGGTGTGTTGCGCGTTGAGTTGAACGATGAGGAAATCGAATCAATCGTCGAAATCGCGCGCGGCTTATTGCTCGAAATCGCGGCGACGGATTAAACTGCCAATGGAGGTTCAACAAATCATGTCACAACGCAAACCTAATCCGGGCGTGAGCGAACAGACGGTGACGACCGAAGCCGATTTGCAAGATAAATGGGGAAGTCACCCGTCGCCGTTCGCGCAATCCGTGCTGAAACTTAGGCGCGGACAAATCAAGCGCGACGCGAAACTTTTAATGGACGATGAAATCAACCGTGAAGTCCGCCGCCGTCGCTACGGAGACCGAGCCGCCTGATGAGCCGTCGCGTTCGTACTTACTTCGATACCGGCATCGTGCTGCGCGCGTGCAGTGCGCGCTACCCGGCAAGCATTGATGCCACGCTCGAATTGATTACCGACCCGGAACGCGAAATCGTCGTTAGCCGTTTGCTGGCACTTGAACTTTTTCCGGCGGCGATTGAAGGAAAGAGAGGCGATGAAGTCGCGGCACTTAAAAGCTTCTTCAATATGGCGGGGTATCACGTTCCGGTAGATGACAGTTTGCTGGAAGACGCGATAAACGAAGCCTCGAAAAACTACACCTTAGGCGCGCTCGACGCCGCGCACATCGCCGCCGCCAAAGCTGCCGGGTGCGACGAGTTCATCACGACCGAGAAGCCGACCAAACCAATGTTCAAGGTGCGCGGCATTAAGGTTGTGCATTTCAGTTAAACTCCAATCATCAAACAATCGTTCCGGCTTCCGTTTAGCCGCCGACGCGCAAGGCAACCTCGCATGGTTTGCTTTAATCAAAACGCTTCCAAAGCTGTTCCCTAATGGAGTTTGTATTACCCTTATGTCATTTAACATGTCAAATATCATGTCATATCCGATTTTCAATTTTCATCACGCCGGGCGCGCGTTTCTCGTCGCCTTTGTCCTCCTATTCGCCGCACACATCGCGGCTTTGCCCGTCGCGGCGCAGGAAGAAGGCGAGCCTATCGTGGTTGACCAAGTTGTCGCACAGGTCAATAACGATGTCGTCACGCTCTCGCAGGTGCGGCGCGAGATGCGCGCGGCGATTGAATCCCTTGTGCGCGAACGCGGGATGACCGAAGCTCAGGCAACCGCCGAAATGGAAAAGCGGCAACCGGAAGTCATCGCCAACATGATTAACGAAGCACTCGTTTTGCAACAAAGCAAAGAACTCGGTCTTGATGATGAAGTCGAAGTCGAAGTCAACAAACGCATGATTGAACTCATGAAACAACAGGGCTTGAAGACTTTGACCGAACTCGATGCGGCGATGACGGCGAGCAACGTCAATCCGGCAGAGTTTCGCGCTTCCGCACGGCGCGGATTGGCGACGAGTTTTGTGATTAACCGCGAAGTTGACGGCAAAACTTACGTCAGTTTAAGCCCGACCGAATTACAGGCTTATTACAATACAAACCCGACCCGCTTTCGCAAACCGGAATCCGTCACACTGTCGGAAATCTTCCTTAGCACCGTCGGCAAACAGGAAGCGGCGGTTCAAACACGCGCCGCCGAACTCGCCAAGCAAGCCCGCAGCGTCGCGGATTTTGCGACACTCGCCGTCAACAATTCAGACCGTCAGGGCGCGGCGGAAAGCAAGGGAAAAATCGGGGCGGTCTTCGTTGACAACCTTGATGAGCGCGTGCGAACCGCCATCGCCAACGTCAAAGCGGGCGGTGTCGCCGAACCGCTCAAAGTCGGCGACGGGTATTTAATTCTGCGCGTTGATGAACGCACGCCCGCGACCGCACCCGTCTATAACGAAAATCAGGTGCGCGAAGCGTTGACGATGGAGCGTTCGCCGCAAGCCCGCCTCAAATTCGTCAAAGGCTTACGCGAACAAGGCTACGTCAAAATCTCTGACGACTTCCGCGCATCAGTCGAAGCCGAACTCAACAAAACACAGAACCCGACAGGCGCGAACACTGTACCCGATGCGCCCGCCGCCGCGACCAACACCGCGACGCCCGCGCGCCCGTAAGCGAGAAACGAAAGACACCGCGAAACGAGTTTTCCCGCGCGAACATCAATCACCGAAAGGGCGCAAACTTGAAGTTTCAAGTTCGCGCCCTTCTTAAATTTCAGCTTATACCAAGTTGCAAAATGGTCTGAGATACAGAAGTGAAACGGAGGTGAACTGAGGCATAACGGAGGTGAGCGGAGGAGAACAAAAAGGCTTTCTCTGTTGAACTCCGTTATGCCTCCGCTTACCTCCGTTATACTTGTCCGTCCGTGATTGAAATCTCATATCGTTATGCAATTCGGTATTAGCTTTTACCCGACTCAACTTTTATGCGACTCGACCAATTCTTAAAATCCAGCCGC
The DNA here is from genome assembly GCA_041743485.1 of Pyrinomonadaceae bacterium. GTDB lineage: Bacteria > Acidobacteriota > Blastocatellia > Pyrinomonadales > Pyrinomonadaceae > JANDLT01. The sequence goes on along the minus strand of JBGTMR010000283.1, from coordinate 9,454 downwards.
CTCGTCCTTCGTCGTTCCGTCGCGCAAGAACTGTGCGATGCCGGAGCGGTCAGCGTCAACGATGTTCCGGCGCGTTCTTCGCGCACGGTGCGTGCGGGCGACGTTCTTGCCATTCTTCGTGGTGAACGATTGACGCGAGTTCGCATTCTTGCAATTCCCACAACGAAACAGGTCGCGCGCCATGACGCCCAATCGCTTTATGAATTGGTTGCGCCGGACGGGTCAATCGAAACTCCCGACGCGAACCAAAATCAACTTCTTAACGTCAGTTCGACGTAAGACAGAAGAAAAAGACTTTAGCCACGAAATCACACGAAACAACGCGAATAAAGGCAAATACAGATTTGAAGTTCGTCTTTTTTCGTGTGGTTTCGTGGTGCTTCGTGGCTAACACTCTTATATCGAACTGACGTTTCTTATTGTCGCGGGCGCACGGTGAGAAATACGTTGTCGCCGCGACGGTTGACCAACAGCAACGACGGACGCTCGCCCGCGCGTCCGAGTGCGGCGCGCACATCATCGGTTGAGTTGACGGGTTGATTGTTGATTTCGGCGATGACATCGCCCGCCGCGAGTCCGGCTTCGCCCGCCGCGCCCGATGGGTTGACTTCGGCGACGAACAAGCCGCGCGTGTCGGCGGGCAGGTTCAATTCCCTTCGCTGTTCCGTCGTCAAAGGCGCGATGCGGATGCCGAGTTGTCCTTCGGAGGTGGAAGATTGTTTGTCGTTCTCATCAGGGGTTTGCGATGACGCGCGCTGTGACGCATCGAGTTCGCCGAGTGTCGCGCGCAACTGTTGTTCGCCGCCGTTGCGGAAGACGGTCAGTGTGACTTCCGCGCCGGGTTGCGTTCCCGCGACCGCGTTGCGAAGCGAGTTGGTGTCGCTCAACGCGCGGTCATTGAGGGCGAGGATGACATCGCCGCGTTTGAGTCCGGCGCGTTCCGCCGCGCTGCCGCGTGCGACCGAATTGATGAGCGCGCCGCGCACGTCTTTCAAGTTGAGACTCGCCGCGAGGTCGGATGTGACGGGTTGAATCGTGACGCCGAGACTGCCGCGCCGCACCTTGCCGCCCTTTATCAATTGATCCATGACGTTCTTCGCCATGTTCGAGGGTATAGCAAAGCCGATGCCGATGTTGCCGCCCGAAGGTGAAAGAATCTGCGAGTTGATGCCGATGAGCTCGCCGCTCGTATTGATGAGCGCGCCGCCGGAATTGCCCTGATTTATAGGGGCGTCGGTTTGCAGGAAATCTTCAAAACTACCGTCCGAAAGCCCCGTCGCTCTGCCTTTCGCGGAGATGATTCCGGCGGTCACGGTCTGCTCCAGACCAAGCGGATTACCGATGGCGAGGGCGACATCGCCGACGCGCACGCGGTCGGAATCGCCAAGCGGCAAGACGGGCAAATCGCTCGCGTCAATCTTCAACACCGCCAAATCGGAAGGCGGGTCAGAGCCGATGAGTTTAGCTTTGAACGTGCGGCGGTCGGTGAACTCGACGGTGATTTCTTCCGCTCCGTCAACGACGTGATGGTTGGTCAGGATGTGTCCGTCGGTGGCGACGATGACGCCCGAACCCAAGCCGCTCTGTCGCTGCGGCGGTGCTTGTTGCGGGACGCGCCCGCCGAAGAACTCGCGGAAGCGCGGGTCGTCGGCAAACGGGAATTGTTGCGCGGCGCGGGCGCGGCGTTCGCTTCGCACGGTGACGACTGCCGGAGTCACGCGGCTCACGACATCGGCATAAGAATTTTGCGCGGTCGCTCCGTTTGAAGGCGCGATGACGCCGGAAGACGCGGGGGCGTTCGTCGTTGGATTGGAAGGTGCGGATGCTTGCCGACACGCCGCGCCGACGCTGACCACACACAGCAAAATTGAGAGATAGAACAAGTGCGATTTTAAGAAAATCGTTTCGTTATCGGAGAATTTAGTCATGGCTCTGTCGTTGATGTCTTTATGTTATTTACCTTGCGGGTTGTTTTGTTTTGTATCGGATTTCGATGCCTTCGCTGCCGGTGATGAGAAGGCGACGGCTTTCGAGCAGTGATGGATTTGAAGGGTTGTACGCGAGGATGTATCGCCGCTTACGAAGTTCGTCGCAGATGGTTTGCGCGGCGGTGCGCGGGTCGTCGAGAGAGAAGACGCGCCCGCCCGTGCCTTCGACGATTTGTTGAATCAGCTTCGACGGTTTCGGGACGTTGCGTTTGTGCGCTCCGCCCGTGCGGTCGGGCAGTTGAAGCGCATAGACCGTCACGTCTTGGCGTTGAAGTTCGGCAAGCGTTTTATCGAACTTCGCTTTGCTGCCTCTGTCCAAACCGTCGCCGATGAGTATCACGGCGCGCTTCGTGACGCCGCCGCTCAAAGGTCTTAGAACCTGTTCGATGACGGCATCGAAAGCGTCGAGCAAATGCGGTTCGCCTTTCTTGCGAATTAAGGTCAGGGATTTTTCCAGCGCGGTCGCGTCGTCCGTCCAATCCTGAATGATTTCGGCTTGCTCGTCATAACCGATGGTCAGGAGTTGGTCGCCTTCGTAAATCTCGTAAGCGAACTCACGCACGGCTTCGCGCAACTTGTCGGCTTCGGTGCGAAGCGTGAGGGAATTATCGGCAAGGATGACGATGCGCGCCGGAGACGAATCGGGAACAAGCGATTGAATGCGTTGCTCCGTGCCGTCGTCGTAAAGCGTGATGTCGGCGGAACTGATTGCCGCCACCGCCGCACCGTCGGGGCGCGTCACAGTGATGTTGAGCAACGCGGCGCGTTCACTCGTCGCCACCGGACGCCGCCCGACTTGCGCGAACATCGTGGACGCGGCAAACAGCAAGACGGGCGCGAACATAAACAAAAAGCGTGTGATGTTTTGCGGCGTTGGCTTTGTGTAATTCACAATCGGAACTTCCTTGTATAACTTTTAGCTGCGGGCTGGACGCTTTTTCGTCCCGTCAGGGACGCTTGAATTTAGCCCAGCGATTCATCGCTGGGGATGAGGCAATGAACGGAAGTCCCGTCAGGGACGGCTGAATTTGCAGACATTCAGCCGTCCCTGACGGGACTCGAACGGCTGTTTGCTCATATACCCAGCGATGAATCGCTGGGCTATTTTCACGATGTCCCTGACGGGACAAACCGAAATGTGACCGGACATCAAAACTTTTTATACTGAACCCAAACATCTCCGTGCCTTACTTTTTCTTGCTTTCCTTCGCGGCGGAACTCGCGGGCTTGGCGGCGGATTTAGCATCGGATTTCGTTTCCGCTTTCTCACTCGCATCTTTTTTATCGTCAACTTTCGGCGACTCGTTTTTGGTGTCGGCGGTGGATGAATCCGCGTCTTTACCTTTCGCCGTTTCATCTTTCGCCGTCTCACCTGCGTCCGTTTTGACAGCCGTGTCCGTTGTGGTTTCCGTCGTCTCGCCGCTTTTCTTACCCGCGTAATCGGTGACGTACCAACCCGCGCCTTTCAACTGAAAACTCGTTTGCGACCATTGCTTTTCCAGCTTCCCGCCACAAGTTTGATGTTTCTTCAAAGGGTCATCGGAAATCTTCTGCATCACTTCAATGTGCGCCCCGCACTTCTGACAAGCGTATTCGTAAATCGGCATACTTTTAACTTTTCTCACTCCACATTTTTTTGATTACTGCCACCGCATTATTACCACAGATTATAAAAACTCGACTCCGACACAGCAAAGTCAGAAGGCGAAAGGATGAATTTCAAGCAATCCGTTTTTACTTCCGCCTTCATCCTTCCTACTTCTTACTTTGCCTTGCTATGATGCGCCTTCAACACAAATCGGGTTGGCTTTCATTCTGACCACTGACCACTGACTACCGACCACTGCTTCTTATGTCCACCGTCGAACACGCCGCCGAGCTTTCATTGGAACGCCGCATTAAGATGCACGAAGCCCGCGAAGCGATTATAAATCGTCTCGCGCCGGATTTGCGTCACGGCATTGACCTCGACAAATTCTTAAACGCGATTGTCTCCGAACTCGGACGGATGATGGAGGTTGACCGTTGTGATGTGCTTGAACTTTCAGCCGACGGCGAGTTAAGCATCGAACACGAATGGCGCAAATCGAAAGACGTGCCTTCGAGTTTAGGGACGACGATTCCTTTTGATTTGCGCCAACTCGCGCACGAAAAAGTTCTTCGCGCTCCTATCCGCCTCGACGACACGGACGCTCCGGGACTCGATGAACGCCTGAAACTTCTCGCCGCGAATCTCGGCACACGTTCGCTGCTCATCGTTCCCGTCGCCCTTGACGGCGGCAACGGCAGAAACGGTGAAAGTGAAAACCCCTCGCAACTTCTCGGACTCGTCGGGCTTCACACGACGCGCTCGCATCGCCACTGGCTCGACGAAGAAATCGCGTTTCTCGAAGCGACCGCGAAACAGATCGCCGTCGGCTATCAATACGCCCGCCTGTTCACAGACATTCAGCGCGAAGCCCGCACCAAACACGCCTTGCTTGAAATCGCCAACGCGATAAACGCGCGTTCGGATTTTACCGCCATCACGTCGTTTGTTTTAGAGCGCGCCATCGCCCTTGTCGGTGCGGATTATGCCGCGCTCGGCGTCGTCGAAGCGTCGGGGAAATCAATCAGCCTCGCCGCGTTTGAAGCCGCGCCGAGTGCCGCGACCGAAGGCGTGCGCGGACTCATCGAAGAACACGGACAGGCGGTTGACATCACGTCGTTTCCGGCAATCGTCGAACTTCTCGACACGGGACGCACGCTCACTTTGCTTGATTCCGATTTACCTTTTCCCGTGCGCTTCGCGTTCAATTCGATTCTCGCCGGACGCGCCGCCCTCGTTGCACCCGTTCACATCGGCGGCAAGACGTTCGGGCTTTTGGGTTTGGTGTGGAGCGGAGAACGCACAGGTTTCGAGCAGCACGAAACATCGCTCGTCGAAGGCATCGCCAATCAAATCGGAACGGCTCTTGAGCGCGACCAGCTTTCGGCGGAAGTCATGCGTTTGCAAAGCGTCTTAAACGCGCGCCAGATAGAAAGCAAAATCATAGGGCAAGCCGCCAGCATCCGCCGCGCGATTGAACTCGCGTTAAACGTCGCGGATACGAGTACCAGCGTTCTCGTCACGGGCGAATCGGGGACGGGCAAAGAACTCATCGCCAACCTGATTCACTACAACTCGAAACGCCGCGATAAGCCTTACGTCAAACTCAACTGCGGCGCGATTCCCGAAACGCTCTTAGAAAGCGAACTGTTCGGACATGAAAAAGGCGCGTTCACAGACGCCCGCGCGCGCCGTCAGGGAAGGTTTGAAGAAGCCGACGGCGGTACGTTGTTTCTTGATGAAATCGGTGAAATGAGTTCATCGGCACAAGTCAGATTGTTGCGCGTTTTACAGGACGGCGAACTAACGCGCGTCGGCGGCAACGAGATAGTCAAGACCGATGTTCGGGTTATCGCAGCATCGAATGTTGACCTTGAGCAGGCAATCGAACAGGGACGTTTTCGCCGCGATTTGTATTATCGCCTTTCGGTTTTTCCGGTTCGTTTGCCCGCCCTGCGCGAACGTCAAATGGACATTCACCCGCTCGTCATACACTTCATCGAACACTACAAAGCAAAAACCGAACGCTTCGTGTCCGGCATCAACGCGGAAGCTTTGCGCGCCCTCGCCGCGTACACTTATCCGGGCAACGTCCGCGAACTTGAGAACGCGATTGAGCGCGCCGTCATCATCGCATCGGGGCGCAGCATCGAACTCGAAGATTTGCCCGAACACATCGCGCGTCCGTTCTTAGAGTCGCGCCGCCGCGAACGCCACGACCAAATCCGACTCCGCCGCGATGCCGCCGATGCGGACGATGTAATCAATCTCGAAGTCGCCGTGCCTTCGACCCTCGATGAAATCGAACAACAAATCATCCACGCGACGCTTGATTACGCGGGCGGCGATAAAACCCGCACCGCCAAACTTCTCGGCATCGGACGCAAAACCCTGTACCGCAAACTTAGTCAAACCGAACCCGCTCCCGACACCGAAAGCGATTCATAATCACCGTCAAAGAGACGATAAAGCTTCACGCTTTCGCGTCAACTTCGTGTGGTATAGTTTTGTTTCTAAAGCGCATCGGAATCGGCGAAACACCGCCCCGAACGCACGCTGATTTTCACCCGCGCTATCGTTTCGCGGGAACAAATTTCATTTGAGGGACATCATGCAAAACACAGACTCAATCCTTTCCGGCACAAACACCGGCGTCGCCGGAACGTCGCACGCGGGCGCGCCCGTCGCGCAGCAGCACTACTCGACCGTCGCACCCGTCGCCACTGTGCCGCCGCATACACACCATGACCACGAAGGCGCGGAGTTATCAACCAAGCTGACCTACTTCATCGTCGGCACGACCATCGGGGCGGTCGTCGCTTTGATGTTCGCTCCTAAGTCCGGCAGAGAGTTGCGCGGCGACATCGCCGACGTGACGCGCAAAGGCGTTGACCGTTCGCGCGAAGCGGCGACGACCATCGGCACGAAAGCGGGCGAATATTACGAAGTCACGAAAGACCGCGCCGCCGATTTGTATGAAACCGGCAAGGTCAAAGCGGGTGAAGTCGCGGCGCGGCGCGGCGAACAATTAAACGCCGCGATTGATGCGGGCAAACATGCCTACGCCGAAGAAAAACGCCGCGCGCTTCAAGATGAAGGCTTGGACGCCCCCATCTATCACGGCAACCCCGCACCGAAAAATTCAACCTAAAGTTTCGAGGCGACGCTGTTCGATGCAGCTTTCATTTTGCGCTTCGTCCTGTCTTTATCTCGATTTGAAATTTTAGATTTGAGATAATCCTGATTTTAAGAAACTCTCTTTAAGCGTCTCTCAAGGAGAACTTGAACCGACATGAACGCACATCACTTAGCTTTGCAAATCAACACGGGCGACCCCTTATTTTGGATTCTCGTTCTCGTCGCCGTCTCGTTCGTAACGATTGCGATTGCAATGGTCATGGTTGCCGTCAAAGTCAGTCACGCGGTCGGCACGGTGCGCCGACTCGAAGAGCGCGTCGAACCGTTAATGGCGCGCATCACGAACCTTGGCGAACAGGTCACACACATCGCCGTGCAGGGGCGCGCGGTTGCCGCCCAAGTCCACGAGATGAGCAATCATCTCGCCGTCGCTTCGGCACACTTCGCCGAATCCGCCGCCCTCATCCGCGATGAAGTGCGCGAACTGAAATCCCTTGTCAGTCACACCGCGAACCTCGCCCGCGATAACGTCGCCCTTGTCTCGCGCACCGTCGGCAACACGCAACAGGAAATCTCGCAAACCACGACCTTCGTACAATCGAAAATTTTAGAACCGGCGCGCGAAATCGCCGCGATTATGGCGGGCGTCCGGCGCGGTCTGGAAGTCTTCGCCGCCCCGACGCCGAAACGAATCACCGGAGCCTACGGCGACGACGAAATGTTCATCGGCTAGTGTAAAGGCGGCATCTTTAACACGAAAGGCAGGAACAATATGAACGAAGACACAACCCGTAACTTGCCCTCATTTGAAGAGCGCGTTCTTAGTGAACTCGCCGCAATACGAGCGGAAACCAGTGCGCTTAACACGCGCATGGCTTCTGTCGAAACGCGCTTGACAGGTGTTGAAACGCGCTTGACCACACTCGAAGACAAAGTTGATTCACGATTGCGCGAGACGCGCCCGATATGGGAAGGCGTCGTGTTGAAACTAAACGCGATTGAGAAATTGTTGTCTGAATAAAATCGCAATTCGATGAAGTCGTCCGCGACATCAACACCATGCGCGGACGCATCAGGGGCTTAGAGCGTGTCTGAAAAGTCCCGTCAGGGACATTTTGACAGTAGCCCGGCGATTTATCGTTGGGAATAAATGCGAATCAACGGCGCAAGTCCCGTCAGGGACGGCTGATGCCGCCCTTTCAGTCGTCCCTGACGGGACTACTTCGGCTTATCGTCCATTACCCAGCGATAAATCGCCGGGCTATTTTCACACTGTCCCTGACGGGACACAGACTTTTCAGACACGCTCTTAGAGCAGCGCGAACGTGAACGGCTAAGACCGCCCGCCGCGTGAGGCGACAACCAACAAACGGTGAGCGTCGTAGTTTCGACAATGCGTTACAGCGCGAGAGGCAACTCGCTTCCAAGTTTCTTCACCACGAAATTAACAACCGAAAGAGCGCGGCAAAATTTGATTCCTGCCGCGCTCTTTCTTTTCTTCAAGGACGACAACCGCAAGTTCTCTTTCACGGGAATCGTGATAGGTAAGCAGGTTAGAACAAGTTTTGTAATATAATGGCAGTATGAAAATACCAACTAAATTTGCTAAACCTTTGACTGAAGAAGAACATACCAAACTGGTGGAGAATCATCAAAAGCACCCGAATTTTCGAGTTCGGAATCGTTCGCACGCGATTAGACTATCTGCCGAAGGTTATTCGATTGATGAAATTGCAACGGTGTGTCAAGCCCATCGAAATGCCGTTAGTCGGTGGCTAGACCGCTTCGATAAACTTGGGTGTGAGGGTTTGGCAGACTTCCAAAGAAGCGGACGACCAGCGATCTTGACAGCGGAGGAAAAGGAAAAAGCCGTCGCGCTGGCATTAGAGAATCCGCGCTTTCCGGGGCGCGAACTTGGGCGGATAACCCGCGAGGTTGGCAAAGAAATCAGCGTTTTCACGCTCAAAGGATTATTAAAAAAAAGATTATAGGTGGAAAAGAATCAAGTTAGGGATGTGGAAAAAGACGGATGAAGAAGAAAAGCAAAGTGCGACGCAAGAGTTGAGATTGTTGACGGAAAAAGCGGATCAGGGTTTATTGGAGTTGGTTTATTTTGACCAATCGGGGTTTAATTTGTGGGCTAAAGTAGTGTATGCGTGGCAGCAGCGAGGTCAGCGCATTGTGATTCCGGTCACGAAAGGCAGGTCGCAGAATGTGTTGGGATTTATGTGGCATCAATGTCAGAGGTTTGAATCATTTGTCTTTGAGGGAACAATAAATTCAAGTCTGGTGATTGAATGTTTTGAGCGTGTTGCTGCCAATCTAACCAAAGAAACCGTCATGGTGTTGGATAATGCTCCAATCCACCGCAGCGAAGAGTTTGAAGAAAAGATAGAAGAATGGGAGAAACTAGGTTTAAGCCTGTATTTTCTGCCGACCTATTGCTCAAGTTTGAACAAAATAGAAATGTTGTGGGAGAAGATAAAGTATGAGTGGCTCTGTTGGGAAGCCTATCAATCGTATAAAAATCTGTGTTCGGAATTGGACAAAGTGCTTTCTCAAATAGGTTCAAAATATTACATTACTTTTTCTTGACTGCTTAGTTTTCAGAATCACGACCTCAATACGCAGATTTAGTTTGTGCCGCGTCAGACAATATCAGCGCAGCACAAACTTTTTTATTTTGCACTTTATTATTTCGCGCTTTTATTAACCAATGGTTCGGACAGTTTTTGATAAA
>JBGTMR010000282.1:0-35693 GCA_041743485.1 Pyrinomonadaceae bacterium | reverse complement strand
TCCCGATACCGTCGGCAGAGAGATGTCGTTTCTCGATCATCTCGAAGAACTGCGTCGCCGCGTCACGCGCTCGGCGATTTTCATTGCCGTCGCGTTTCTCGCGTGCTGGTTCGTCTCGGATTACCTTTATAGTTTTCTGTCATTGCCGATTCGCCAAGCACTCGCCACCGCGCAGGTTCGCCCGCTTCCGCTCGGCGGCGTGACGGGCAGTGAAACCATTTTGCCGCTCTCATCTTTGAAGGAGAACGATTCGACGCGCTATGTGTTTTCGGAAGCGACGAAACTCGGTTCGAGTCTTGTTCCCGTCGGCTCAAGCGTCGCCGCCCGCGTGCTTAAAGATTCAAACGGGCGCATCACTCTCTTTACCGATGAGCCGCTCATCGCGGGGACGGCGATTATTCCGAAAGGCGTGCGGCTGCCGATTGACTTCGACGCGAAGCCGGACGCGAACTTCGGGGCGGACGGCAAACTCATCGTGACATCGGTGATGGAGTCGTTTTCCCTTTACGTCAAAGTCTCGCTCTACGCCGCGATATGTCTTTCCGTGCCGTTTCTGTTGTGGCAAATCTGGGCGTTCGTCGCGCCGGGTTTATACAAACACGAACGCTCGTATGCCGTGCCGTTCATCGTGCTTTCAAGCATCAGTTTCGTCGTCGGGGCGGCGTTCGCTTATTACATTCTGTTTCCGCCCGCCGCCGCTTACCTGCTCGGACTCGGCTCGGAATTTCAACTTTTACTCAAAGCGACGGATTATTTCGACTTCATCATTTTGGTGATGCTCTCAATGGGCGTCGTATTTCAAATGCCCGCCGTGTCATACATCCTCGCGCGCATCGGCATCATCACCGCCGGGTTTCTCGTCCGCATCTGGAAGACTTCACTCATCGTCATACTGCTCGCCGCCGCCGTGCTTTCACCGACCAGCGACGTGCTGAACATGATGCTGTTCGCCGCACCGATGTTGATTCTCTATCTCGTCTCGATTCTCGTCGCGTGGGTCTTTGGTAAAGAACGAAGAATAATTACTGACTGATGAGTGATGAACGCAAGGAGACGTTTTAATTTATCACTCATCATTCATCGTTCATCATTACCCTTCCCTGGCAACGCGCACCGCTTCGCGCGCATCATTGACTTCGGATTCAGGTTGGACAAAATCCTTTTTTCCATTGGTTGGCTTCGTCGGCGTTTGATACAATGCCGCCCTCACACCGGATGCTTTTTATAAGCTTTAATCCCAAAACGTAAGTTTCGCAGTTACACAGGAGTAATAAACAATATGTTCTCGAATACTTTCTTTCGTCGTTCATCGGGGGCGTTGCTCGTCGCGTTGATGGCGATGCCCGTCGCCGTTCCGGCGCAAGACAAAAACAAGTCGCGCGCAAACCAGTCAACCGACGTGCAAGACCGTGAGCGCAACGTCAAGCAGGAAGTCAAACAGGTTTATAAGCGTTGGCTGTCGCAAGACGTGGCGTACATCATCACGGGCGAAGAAAAGAAAGCCTTCAACAAACTCACCACCGACGAAGAACGCGAAAACTTTATCGAACAGTTTTGGCGTCGCCGCGATCCCGACCCGGATACGGACGAAAACGAGTACCGCGAGGAATACTACGAGCGCATCGCTTACGCCAATCAACATTACGCTTCCGGCATTCCGGGCTGGAAAACGGATCGCGGGCGCATCTATATCGCATTCGGCAAACCCGACGGCGTAGAGTCGCACCCGTCCGGCGGAAGCTATGACCGCCCTTCGTATGAAGGCGGCGGCTCGACCACGACTTACCCATTCGAGACATGGTTTTATCGCAATATCAACGGCGTCGGAAGCGGCGTTGAAATTGAGTTCGTTGACCCGACCGGAACAGGCGAATACCGCATCGCCCGCTCACCGAACGAGAAAGACGCGATGCTCAATGTTCCCGGCGCGGGACTCACTTTGAGCGAACAACTCGGACTCTCCAGCAAAGGCGACCGCATCTCCGGCATCGGAGGCTACGGCTTGCAGAATTATCAGCGCGAACAGGATAACCCGTTCACACGCCTTCAACTCATCACCGATTTGCAGCGCGCCCCGCAAGTCAAGTTCACCGATTTGCAAACCGATTTAACTGGTAAGCCGCAATTTGACGACAACCCGCTCGTCTTCGATGTGCGCGTTGACTTTTATCGCCAATCCGATGAGCGCGTCGTGACGGCGTTCACTTTGCAAACCGAAAACAAAGATTTGACGTTCCTTGATAAAGGCGGCGTGCAGACCGCGCAGATGAACATCTTCGGCAAAGTCACATCGGTTGCCGGTCGCCGCGTCACGACCTTTGAAGACCCTGTGACGACTACCGCGACCGTCGAAGAATTGACGGAAGCGAAAGACCGCAAATCCGTGTACGGCAAGGCGATGCCGCTGCCGCCCGGAACTTATAAGGTTGATGTCATCGTCCGCGATGTGAACAGCGGCGCGACCGGCGTGCGTAACATAGGCTTCACCGTGCCGAAGTACGAGACCGGAAAACTTTCGACTTCAACCCTCGTTCTTGCCGCGAAACTCGTCGGTGCGGAAGCACCCGGCATGTTCGTCATCGGCGCGAATAAAGTTATCCCGAACGTCTCCGGCAACTACAAACGCGGCGACGCGATTGGTCTTTACATGCAAATCTACAACGCGGGCGTTGACCAGACGACGCTTCGCCCGTCGGTTGACGCGAAGTACGTTTTGATGAAAGACGGGAAAGAGATTGATAGCTTCAACGAAGAATGGCGCGGTCTGTCAGATGCCAACGGACGTTTGACGCTCGCCCGCCTGATGCCGACCGATGGCTTGTTGCCCGGCAACTATGAGGTGCAAGTGCGATTGCGTGACCGCGTAAGCAATCAATCGCTCACGCCTTCCGCGAAGTTCACGTTGACGGAAAAATAAGTCGAACATCACGTTTCAGATTTGGAAAAAGACTGTGCGAACTTAATCGCACAGTCTTTTTTTATTTCAAATTTGAAGCTGAACATTTGAAACCCGATTCATAAGTAATTATTGAATCAACGAACCAATGCGAATCAAGGGTTAAGTATGCTTCTGTCTTTAAGCTGCGGCAGCAGCGACAAGGTGGTAGCCCACAGTGAAGCGATAGCGTAACTGTGGGAATAAATCGGAGAGAGGTTTCAAGCTACGGTAGTAGCGGCAGAAATCATCAGCTCATCCCGGCTATCTTACGCTGCTACCGCAGCTAAAAATCTTGGTCTCGCTTAAACCCACAGTTACGGCTTCGCCTTCACTGTGGGCTACCGACTTGCCGCTACTGCCGTAGCTCATGAACATAGCCATCGAAGTCCTTTACCCTTGATTCGTATAACCAATCTCCTTCAATCCGCCGCCTGCTCACCACGCCGCAACCGATTGACGAGCAGATGCGCGCGTCGCGTCGGTTCGGGTTGACGATAACCGCCGCCGCATTTCGACGTCAGTTCGATTGCCGAAGGTATGTCCATTAAGTGTCCCGGCGAAACGTAAATCGGTTGAACTTTTGTTTTCGTCCGCACCGCCGCACCGATAGTTTCGCCTTTATCCGTCAACGGCGTGTGACTTCCACGCTCCGTTTCCGGTTCATCGAAACGCCCCGTGAGAATTGATTTCGCGCAGCCCAGCGTCGGACGATTGAGAATCAAACCGACGTGCGACGCGATGCCTATGCGACGCGGATGCGCGATGCCCTGCCCATCAAACATCACAGCATCCGGTTCAATCTTCAACTTCGCCCAAGCTTCCAACACCGCCGGAGCCTCACGAAAACTAAGCAGACCGGAAATATATGGAAACCGCGTCGTCGTCACGACACCGATTTCTTCAATCGTCCGCATGTCCGGCAAACTCATCACCACGATTCCGGCGTAAATCGTTTCCTCGAATTTGTTGAACGAAATATCCGCCCCCGCAATCGTCTTCACTTCGCCCACAAGCGGCACGATTCGCACACGCTCGCGCAAACTCTTTTGCAGTTCGACGGCTTCGCGTGGAGTCAAGTTCCAGTCGTGCAGTTGTTGAAACTTCGCCATAATAATTACGGTGACCCTTTCGCGGGAACGTAAATATCAGGGACAACGATTTGCATGAGACGTTCGGGATTCTGTAATCCCGTGAAGCCGAACTTGGCATAGAGAGTGTGCGCGTCATGCGTCGCCAACAACCACTGCCTCAAGCCTTGCGCTTCGGGATGCGACATAATCGTGTGTACCAACCACTGACCCAAGCCGCGCCCGCATGATTTTTCGACGACAAAGACATCGCAGAGATACGCGAATGTCGCGCGATCCGTCACGACGCGCGCGAATCCGATTTGTCTTTCGTGTTCATATTCGCGTTCATATAAACCGAAGACCAGTGAATTTTCGATTGCGCGTTCAACGACTTCGCGCGGGATGTTTTGCGCCCAATACGAGTGCCGCAAAAATTCATGGATGACGCCGACATTTAATCTCGCCGGATCGGTACTAATCACGAACTCGTCCCGCGTCCATTGATGAAACATGCGTTGCCCCTTTCGATTGCGCGAAATCAAGTTGCTGGCTCGAAGTAATGTTATCGCCCTGCTTCTGTATCGAATGCACCTGCCAATGTTCATCATCTTGATGCGGGAAGTCGTCGCGGAAATGACCGCCGCGCGATTCTTTGCGCCACAGGGCGGCGCGGGCGACGAGCGTGGCGACCGAAAGGAAGTTGCGCGAAACGGTTCGCAGGCGGGCTTGTCCGATTTGCTCGAACTCGTTTAAGGCGCGTTGCAAACCGGAGCGCGTGCGTGTGATGCCGACGCGCTCCCACATCAAACGCCGCACGCGCTTTAAGACCGCGAGGGCGATTTCGCCGTGTTGAGTCGGACGCGATGCGCCGCTTGTCGGATGAGTCTGATTCAATGAGTCGTCGTCCGGTGTGGTGTACCCTCCGTCTTTTGAAGGCTTGTAGCTATCCGCATCATCAAGGGCGGCGCGTCCCGCACGCGCTCCGAATACCAAACCTTCGAGCAGTGAATTTGAGGCGAGGCGGTTCGCGCCATGCACGCCCGTACACGCGACTTCGCCCGCCGCGTAGAGTCGCGGCACGGTGGTACGCCCGTGTAAATCGGTGCGAACGCCGCCCATGATGTAGTGCGCGGCGGGTGAAACGGGAATCGGTTCGCGTGCGAGGTCTAAGCCGAAATGCCGACAAGTCTCGTAGATTTTCGGAAAGCGACGCTCCAAAAATTGGCGGCTGTGCGTCGTCATATCGAGATAAACCTTGCCCGCCGTGCGTTCGACTTCACGAACGATTGAGCGCGAAACGATGTCGCGCGGGGCGAGTTCCGCCGCCTTGTGATAACGACGCATGAAAGCTTCGCCGTCGGCGTTTCGCAGGATGCCGCCTTCTCCGCGCATCGCTTCGGAGAGTAAAAAGCGCGGGGCGTTTTCCAACATCAAAGCCGTCGGATGAAACTGCACAAATTCCATATCGGCGACTTCCGCACCCGCCGCGTAAGCCATCGCCATCCCGTCACCGGTCGCTACATTCGGATTCGTGGTATGCAAGAAAAGCGCGCCCGCACCGCCTGAAGCAAGCACGACGGCACGCGCCGTGATGTCGCGCGGGGCGCGCACTAATGGGTCTAGGTAACGCACGCCCGCGCACGCTCCCGTCTCGTCAACAAGCAATGATTCGGTCGCGGCGTGAGCGAGAAAACTGATATTGCGAAGCCTTCCGGCGCGGGCGATGAGGGCGCGCACGATCTCCTTACCCGTCGAATCGCCGTGCGAATGAAGTATGCGACGACGCGAGTGCGCGGCTTCCTGCGTGAACATCAAATGCCCTTCTTCGCGGTCGAACTCCGTTCCCCACTCGATAAGTTCGGTGATGTATTTTTTGCCGTCTTCAACGAGAATGTGAACCGCTTCCGCGTCGCATAAACCCGCCCCCGCCGCGATGGTATCATCTTCGTGAAGCGCGACTTCATCGTCATCCGAGAGCGCGACGGCGACGCCGCCTTGCGCGTATTCGGTGTTCGATTCGCTAGTGCGTTCTTTGGTTAAAACTGTGACGCGCGCACCCGAAGCGGCGATTTCGATTGCCGCGCGAAGCCCCGCGATGCCGCTGCCGATGATGATGTAATCCGTTTCAAGGCTCATAATGTCGTTACTTTAATTGAACCGTGTGCGCGTGCCGTTCGTCTCTTTTCGCATTTATTTTACCACTCATTTAGTGATCATCGCGTTCCGATAATTAACCGTCGCTTAACTTGATTGTGTTACCTTCAAATAATTCTTCTGCCGCCATTGCAGTTTATTTTACGTGTCCACATTGTTTCGCGGCAGCGATCTCAATTACCCGTAACAAACCGTCCACACCATAACTGTAACGTCAGTTCGATATAAGAATGTTAGCCACGAAGCACCACGAACCGAACACGAAAAAAGACGAACTTCAAATCTGTATTTGCCTTTATTCGCGTTGTTTCGTGTTCGGTTCGTGGCTAAAGTCTTTTTCTGCTGTCTTACGTCGAACTGACGTTAACTATAGACAAGGAATTTAACGATGATTGACGCTTCGCGCCGCTCTTTCTTACGCCGCACAACCCTCGCCGCAATTGCCGCCGGAGGTGTCACCGCGATTGGACTCGAAGGTCTCGCCGCCCGCGCCACACTCGCGGCGTCCGACTTGAGCCGCAACATCAATACGCGCGGCAGCGGCGGCTACGGCGCGCTCTCGCCGCGTGCGACCGACAACACAGGAGAAACGTTGCTCGCCCTGCCCGAAGGCTTTCGTTATACCGTCTTCGGGCGCACAGGCACGCCGATGTCCGACGGCACGCCGACGCCGCCCGTCCCCGACGGCATGGCGGCTTTTCAAATCGGAAACGAAGTGCGACTTGTACGCAACCACGAAGTTCGCGCCCAAGCCGGAACCGTCGGGGCGATAGGCACGCTTCCTTACGACCCGCTCGCGGGTGGCGGCACGACGACGCTCGTCATCAATCCGGCGACGCGATTGCCCGTGCGCGAGTTCGTTTCACTCGGTGGCACATACATCAACTGCGCGGGCGGGACGACACCGTGGAACACTTGGATTACGTGTGAAGAAACGACGGCGGGAATGCTTCCCTCCACAGATACGCAGGGCGGCGGCTTCACTCAACCTCACGGTTATTGTTTTGAAGTTGACGCGGCGGCGAATGCGCCGGAAGCGGCTGTGCCACTAACGGCGATGGGTCGCTTCGTACATGAAGCCGTCGCGCTCGACCCCGAAACCGGCATCGTCTATCTCACCGAAGATCGCGGGACTGCCGGACTTTATCGCTTCATCCCGAACGTGCCTCTCGGCGGCAAAGGCAGCCTCGCGCAGGGCGGACGCCTTCAGATGCTCGCCATTGCAAATCAACCGAATTACGATACGCGCCGCAATCAGCGACAACCGCGACGCTTCACGGGTCGCTTTCGCCAACTCGACCGCCGCAAGGCACGCACCAGCGGCGAACCTCTGCCCGTGACGTGGGTGGACATTGATGAGCCGAACACGCCGCAAGCCGAAACCGATACCCTCGCGGTTTATAAACAGGGCTTTGCGAAAGGCGGGGCGACGTTCGCTCGGCTCGAAGGCGCGTTCTATGATCGCGGCAGCATCTTTATCAACTCGACGAGCGGCGGCGACAACGGTACGGGACAAGTTTGGCAACACATCTTGCCGCGCGCGGGCGTCACGACGCGCAGCCCCGACGGTGATCTGTTTTTACTTTTCGAGTCGCTCGACGAAAACGTACTCGACGCGCCGGACAACCTGTGCGTCAGCCCGCGCGGTGGACTCGTGTTGTGTGAAGACGGTTCCGGCGATCAATTCTTGCGCGGACTGACACGGCAGGGTTTAATTTTCGATTTCGCCCGCAACCTATTCGGCGTTGACCCGAACGCCGGTACAGTCCCGCCCAACTCGTTCGAGTTTTGCGGCGCAACCTTCAGCCCCGACGGACAAACCCTGTTCGTCAACTCGCAAGTTCCCGGCTTGACCTACGCGATTTGGGGCGCGTGGGAAACGGGCGCGCTCTGATTCGTTTTCGCCAGAGGGATGCATGGAAAAAGTAAAACGGAGGTAAGCGGAGGCATAACGGAGGTGAGCAGAGGATATGAAATCTCGAATGCTCAATATCGGCAATGCCTTCACCGTTGACCTCCGTTATGCCTCCGCTTACCTCCGTTTCACTTCTCGCTCGACAAGATTCGTCTCACCCGACTTTGCGTTTCAACATAATCTCATCGGCAACGAACCGTCGCCGGAATGCTTCTTAACATCCGCTTTTATGCTTCTTCGCCGCCGCGTCGCGCGAATGTTAAACTTTCGTTTTTACGATGACCGATTTAGTCCATTTACCAAATCTGACCGCCGCCGAACTGACCGATTTCGTCGGGTCGCTTGGCGCGCCCGCGTATCGCGCGCGGCAGATTTTCAACGCCCTTCACAAGCGGCGCGTCGAGGCGTTAGAAAGCATCACGGAACTGCCGAAAGCTTTTCGTGAACAACTCCTGACACGCGCCGCGACACGTTCGCTGACCGTCGAGCAGCGTTATATTTCGGCGGACGGCACGCGCCGTTTATTGCTCAAAACGCATGACAATCTTCCGGTCGAAACCGTTTTCATCCCCGAAGAGAGGCGCGACACAATCTGCTTTTCGTCGCAATCCGGCTGCCCGCTCAAATGTGATTTCTGCCTGACCGCGAAACTCGGATTGCTTCGCACACTGACCGCCGGAGAAATCGTCGAGCAGATTATCATCGGCTTAAACGACGCTTACGGCGAAGGCACAGAGACGCCGCGCGGTACGAATCTCGTCGCTATGGGCGCGGGCGAACCGATGCTCGCGTTCGATTCATTGATGAAGGCTTTGCAAATTATGGCTGACCCGAAAGGGCTTCACATCGTCCCGAATCGCGTCACGGTTTCGACCGCCGGAATCGTGCCGCGCATATATGAACTCGCAAACATTCCCGCCCGCCCGCATCTCGCAATCTCTCTGTCCGCCCCGAACGATGAACTGCGA
This sequence comes from Pyrinomonadaceae bacterium, assembly GCA_041743485.1. Taxonomy (GTDB): domain Bacteria; phylum Acidobacteriota; class Blastocatellia; order Pyrinomonadales; family Pyrinomonadaceae; genus JANDLT01. The sequence goes on along the minus strand of JBGTMR010000282.1, from coordinate 26,648 downwards.
AACGTCCTGATGCCGATAAACAAAAGGTGGTCAATCGGTGAACTAATGCTCGCGTGCAAAGCTTTTGAACATTCGCTAAAACGCGGCGAGAAATTCACGTTCGAGTATGTGATGCTTGACGGAGTGAACGACCGCGACGAACACGCGCGCCAACTCGCCGCCCTGCTCAAGCGTCATAACTTGCGGGCGAAAGTGAACTTGATTCCCCACAACGCCGCCGAAGGTCTGGCATATCTTCCGTCCTCTCCGGCTCGTGTCGCGGCGTTCAAAGGGATTCTCGAACTGCACAACATCGCGGCTTATGTTCGCCGCCCGCGCGGGCAGGACATATACGCCGCGTGCGGGCAACTCGCCGCTAAACGCGCTCCCAATCCGCTTGGACTGACGACAATCACCACGTCGAAACAGACGTTGAAAGATACGATAAAAGTAATGCACTCATCATCGTCACAACCATTATCCGCTTCGCCTTCATCAATTGTTTGAAGGCTGTGCAGGTTAAAATTGTTTTCATCGCGTTAGCGATGCCGTGAATTTAGCCGTGCGTTTTAACGCACGGAACGATGAAACAAACTGTCGCCTGTCGCGTTAGCGACAACTGACACTCAATCGTCGCTGACGCGACGCGCGAACATTGACTACATTTGACCGTGCGTTGAAACGCACGGCTAAATTCAAGCCACCGCTGACGCGGTGAAAACAGATGATTTTAATTTGCACAGACTTCAATTATTTGATTGGACATTTTTGATGAATAAACAATTTGACTTGCCACGCTTTGCCGCCGTCATTTTCGCGGCGTTCGCCCTCACTGTTTTCGTTTCACCGTTCGCCGCTTTCGCGCAAGAAGCACCGCGCATCACGCACGGCGGATTTTACGCGACCGACCGTGTGCGGCGCGGCGGCAGTGTGCAAGCCGCCGTCGCTCTCGATGTGCCGCAAGGCTTTCACGTCAACGCCAATAAACCGCTTGGCAAATACTCCGTCCCGACGGTTGTGAGCGTCACGGCAAGCGAAGGCGTGCGCGTCTCGCCCGTGACTTACCCGCGCGGTTTGGTTCGCCCGTTCAAATTCACCGATGAGAAACTCGCGGTTTATGAAGGGCGTCCCGTGATGCGCTTCACACTCACCGTCCCCGCCAACTTTCAAGGCACTCGCGCCGTCGTCCGCGCGCGCGTCAAATTCCAGAGTTGCAATGATGAAGTGTGTTTCCCGCCGACAACCCGCGAAATGGAGATGCCGATTGATGTTGTAGGGGCGGACGAACCCGTGCGTCCGACGAACACGGCGTTCTTTAGGAAGTAGTAGGCAGAGGGCAGTAGGCGGTAGGCAGTGCAGAGCGAACAGAAAGCTGTTGACAGCGAGAGCATCCTTTTTTAACTGCCCTCTGCCCTCTGCCTACTGCCTACTTCCTATAACCGCCATTAACCGCCCGACGCGCCCGCGTGCGAGTTTTTCCCGACGATATGAGAAGAACAAATCGTTATGGTGCATCGTGCAGAACGGCGCGAGGTGGATGTTGTCTCTGTCGAGTCCACACGCGACGAGTTGATCGGCGTTTGCTTGATGAAGGTTGATGCGGGCGTGTCCCGGAAGAGTCGGGGTGAATAGTTTCGCGGCATCGTCACCAAGCTCTTGTTGGAAAGCATTGATTACTTCCGCTCCGACTTCATAACAACACGCGAGGGCGGCGGGACCAATCGCGGCGATGCAATCTTCAGGACGTGTGCCGTAAGTTTTGCTCATGCTCTCAAGCGTGCGTGGGATGATGCGCGCGACTGTGCCGCGCCATCCGGCATGAATCGCCGCCGCCGCTCCGGTGCGCGCATCGCCAATGAGAACGGGAACGCAATCCGCCGTTTTCACTCCAAGCAGAACATCCGGTGCGCGATGGGTATCAATCGTCATCGCATCACATCGCGCTTCATCGTTATCAACATGGTCACGCGCATCATTCGCGTCGAAGTTATAAACGTCGCAACCGTGAACCTGAAACACGGTTGCCAGACGCCACTCACCTTGAAACAGGCTTAGAAAGCGACGGCGGTTTTCGTGTATGTTGTCCGTCGCGTCGTCATTGAAGCCCGCGAGGTTGAGCGCGTCGGCAGGCATCGGACTGACGCCGCCCGCGCGCGTCGAAAAGCCATTCGTAAATCCCGCTTGTTCGAGGGCGACGCACGCGAGAGCCTGAACACCGTTCGAGTTAATCCAACGAAAGCCATTCGCGGCTTCAAGGTTTTCCATGATTGTTTCCATAGGGACAGACATTATCGAAGTCGAGCGCGTTCGTATTGCGATGACGCGCACGACGCGCTTTTGTGAACGTGTGTTCACCGAAGGCGAACGGGAATACTGCGAAAGTCGCGGCGCGAGCGTGCGCGCGCAACATTACGCAGCACGCTTCGCGGCGAAGGAAGCGGCGTTTAAGGCACTCGGTACGGGTTGGCGCGACGGTCTCGCGTGGCACGACGCGGAAGTCACACGCGACTCTCGCGGCGCACCGTCAATCATCTTTCACAATCTCGCCCGCGAACTCTTCGAACGCTCCGGCGCGACTCATGCCCACCTCTCGCTTTCACACACCGCGACTTACGCCATCGCGTATCTCATCATTGAGAAGAATTGAATCAATGAACCGATGAATCAATTCTTCTCAATGAGTCGCTTCAACTCGTCAACGCTTTCGCGCATCGCTTCTTCACCGGCGCGAATCAATTCCTCGCCGCGCGTCATTTCATCCCAACGTATGTGTCCGACGCGCGGGCGAATCGCAAGGTCGGCGAAGCGTAAATCCCTGACCGCAATCGTGCGTTGAACGAGGATGAGCGACTGCATCAGCACGCCCAGCATTGATTGCGGCGCGCCCAAAAACTTCGCGCCTTCGGAATTGACATCAACCGCGAGGATGATGTCCGCCCCCAAAGCGCGGGCGGCGTCAATCGGGATGTTGGCGACGAGTCCGCCGTCAATCAGTTGCCGCCCGTCGGCGTCAACCACCGGAACGTACAAACCCGGCACGGTGCAACTCGCGCGAATCGCAAAAGGCACATCGCCGTGTCCGCTCATCACAACCGGGTCGCCCGTGTTCAAATCTGTCGCAACGGCGGCAAACGGGATAGGTAAATCTTCAAAGCGCGTGACGGGGATTCGTGAGCGTATAAATTCTTCAAACGGTAAGTTGGTTTGAAATCCGCCGCGCGAGAACGTCATCCGCCCAACACCGCGCCAGCGCAAAGCCTGACTCATCTCAACGAGTTCGGCGGGCGTAATCCCGGCGGCAAAGCCCGCCCCGACCAACGCTCCGGCACTCGTTCCGGCGATAGAGTGAATCTCTATGTCGTGTTCGACGAGGACTTTGAGAACGCCGACATGCGCCAAGCCGCGCGCCGCCCCGCCGGATAAAGCGAGTCCTAAACGCAACTGATTGTGCGCCGATTGATGTGGCTTGTGGTTGGTATTGTGGTTCGTGTTAGTGCCTGTTTCGTGCATCGAATTTCACACCGCGTTGAGCATCACGATGTCGGCGCGTATGCGGGCGTCGTCCAAAAATTTATCAATGTCAATCGCAATTTTACTGTTCGTCAGTTCTTCTTCAATCTCCTTGCGGGCTTGCTCAAGCGTCGGGACGATGCGGTTTGGAAAGGCAGTGCGAAGGCGCGTGGTATAAACGCCGTTGTAATAATTCGTGATTTCCTGTTGCGTCACAATCGTGAAGGTGCGAAACCGGAAGTCGAGATACTTCTCAATCGTCACGCGGGCGCGCACGATTTCCCTGACCTGTTCCGCCGATAAGCCGACCGATTGCGCCCGCGTATAAAAATCCGTAGCCGAGCGAAAGCGATTGATAAACTCACCGACCGCGCGGTCAACTTCCGCGTCCGTCGGCGTAATCGTCGGCAGTTTCGCGGCTTCCTGCGCGACGAGTCGCTGGTCAATCACGGTCTGCAACGCGCTCTGTAAATCTTGTGAACGCGGATTGACAAGCGGCGTATCGGGCTGCAAAGCCAACTGCCAGATTAAATCGGAATAAGTCACAAGGTCGTCGTTGACCGTCGCCACCATTTTGTCGGTCACGGTCTGAGAGTAGGCAGTAGGCAGTAGGCAGTAGGCGGTAAGCAGTAAAGCTAGTGGATAGTGGATAGTGGATAGTGGATAGTGACCGAACTTTATTTTCCTAAAATTCGCCGCTAACAATTTGATGATTAGATTTTTCATCCTACTCCTGCCTTTCCTATTCTTTACTTTCGCCCTTCGACTTTCGACTTTCACCTTTGCCTAGAATGCTTGTCCGAAGCGAATCTGTAAGCGCGAGTTTCTTAAACGAATGATTTCAGACGGCAGGCTTGGCGGCGGCAAAGTAAATTCCGGCGGGTTGAGCAGGAAACCGTAATCGAGTGCAAGGGGTCCGAACGGCGTGCGGAAACGTATGCCCAAGCCGACGGTGTGTGTAAATTCGGCGCGAAAGTTCGCGGGTCGCGTATCGTCGGGACGCGGTGTTTTGCGGAAGATGTCGCCCACGCGGTCATAGATGTTGCCGCCGTCATAGAACGGTACGAGCGCGAAGCGATTTGTGACGGGGATGCGGGCTTCGGCATTGACGACAAACAGAGCATTGCCGCCGACGGGAACGGTGAACGGCGAAACCGTGACTTCTTCGGCATCACGATTGAGAAAGACGCCGCCGGGAATCGCCATACGCGGACCCGCTTCGTCGAACGCGAAGCCGCGCAACGTGGTCGAACCGCCGGTGAAGAATCGCTCGCTAATCGGCAAGCGCAAGTCGGCATCGTCAATCACGCCGCTGATTCCGGCGCGGTCGCGGGCGTTAAAGATGTTGGCGAGTCCGACGTTGATGCTGCCGGAAAGAACCGTGCGCGCGAAGCGATTTTCGCTGTTCGGTATGAGTTGACGATAGCGGCGATATGTGGCTTGAAATTTATTGAACGATATGTTGCCGCCGAGTTGACGAAAGGCGACGGAGTTGTCGAGTGAAAGGAAACTGCCGCGCGTCGCATCGGTCTGACTGTCGCGTGTGTCGCGTGCGAACGTGCCGGAAAAACGTGAGAGGCGCACGGTGCGGTCGGGTTGTAAGATGTCACGAATCAGCAAACTTTCGATATTGAGCAGTCGCACGTCTTCGTAAGTGTAGCGAAGAAACAATGTGCTTTGCTGGCGCGTGACGTTGTTGTTTTCATCGCGCAACGGTTCAAAGTCGCGGCGCGTTTCGACGTTGAATGTCGCGCGGTTGATTGTCGGATTTCCGGCAAGTTCACCCGTCACTAAATCAATCGGGTTGCCTTCCGGGTCGAGACGTTGAACGATGCCGTTCGCGGCGCGGTCAACGGTCGAACGGAAGAAGCGCGTGACGGTCGTGTCGCGCGAATACTGCGCGCTGACGATGAGCGGCATAAACTGCTTGTCTTTGCCGTAACGGTCAAAGCGCGGGTCGAAGTATTCGAGTTGCACGAGTTGGCGGCGTTGGCTGGCGCGCATACGCAACGCACCCTGTCGCAAGCGTCCTAAAAGGTTGGTATTGCGAATCTCGAAGATGCTGAGCGCGCCCGTATCGGTCGAGAAACCGCCGCCGTAATCAATCACACGCGGGGCGCGTTCTTCGACGTTGATAATCACGTTGCGGCGACGAAAGCCGTTGGCGTTGTCGGTCGCGGGTTCGGTGCGAATCGAGACAGTGCGAAACGCATCGGTCGCGTAAAGGGCGCGTTCGGATTCGGCGATGCGGTCGGCGCGGAGTATGTCGCCTTCCTGCAAACGAAGCGTGCGGGTGATGGCATTGCGCGTCGTGCGTTCGTTGCCGTTGACGAAGATGCGATTGACGAAAACCTTTTCGCCTTCGGTGATGGTATAGACGACGCGCACGCGCTCATCTTCCGTGACCGGAGCGTCATCGGCACGCGGCAAATCAACGGTATCGAAACTGACATCGGTGTCCGTGTAGCCGTTGCGCGCATAGAGGGCGAGTAATCGTTCGCCGTCCTGTTGCGCGAGTGCGCGCGAATACGGGGCGTCAGTGACGGCGTTGCGAAGTTCATCGTTGACCTGTTCGTCGTTGAAGATTTTATTGCCGCGCACTTCCGTTCCGGCAACGCGCGTTAAAGCTCCTTCGGTGACATCGAAGGTGATGATGAGGCTTTCATCTTCAAGCGAGATACCCTGACGCACATCCACAACGGCGCGACGATAACCGAGTTCCGCCATGCGTTGCCGTATAAATTGACGGTCTTGTTCGAGCAGCGCGAGGCTCGTATAACCGCGCCCGAAACCGATAAGCGGAATGAAGCCCAAAGCGTTGGCTTCTTTCGTGCGGAGCGAGTCGCGTATGTCTTCGGTTTCGGTGACGAGTTTGTTTGTGCCTTCGATGCGAAGGTCTGTCAGTTTATAGCGGCGGTTGGTGTCAACGTTATAGGTAATCGTGACGTTGCGCCCGGTGAGTTCTTCGGCGTTTATGAGTTCGCACGCCTGACCGATGTTCGGGTCGGTTGACAGTACATCGGTGAGCGGCGGGTTGATGTTGCACGAGGTCGAGACTTCCGCGAAAAAGTAACCGTTCTCCTGCAACTCGTTTCGCAAACGCCTCTCGCCTTCGACGATTGCCGAAATGTCTATGCTTCCCGTGCGTCGCACAGGCAAAAGTTCGCGCGTCTTGTCGTCATCAAATTCATCATAACCGACAAGCTGCACATCAACCTTAGGTCCTATCGAGCCGCTTAAATTGATGTCAATCGTGTTGGTCTCTCTATCATAAGTCGTGAGCGCGTCCGAGAGTTGCGGAGCGAGATAGCCGAGTTTGATGATCGCGTCGCGTATCTTCGTGAGTTCTTCGCCGAGCAGTTGTTGCGAGAAAGGTTCGCCTTTACGCAGCCGCAAATCCTCAACAGTAGCGACGCTAAAACCGTTGATGCTCGCATTAAAATTACCGACGCGCACCTGTTCGCCGGAGCGCACACGATACGTCACAACCGAACGGATGCCGGACTCGTTGGGTTGCTGTGTGAAGTCAACGGTGGCTTGATAAAACCCTCTGTCGCGCAGGAAGACTTGAATCAAATCGGCGTTTTCGCGCAACACGCTCTCCGTCGCACGCGCTCCGGGTTCGAGCATGTTGAGGCGTCCGCGCAGTTCGTCTTCGGTGAGTTCGACATCGGGCGGAGTCTGTAAATCAATCACGACTTCCGAGACGCGCGGTTGAAGTTTGACGAGAAAGCGAACGCGGATATTCGTTCCCTCTTCCGTGACTTCGACGCGCGCATTAGCGATTGTGCCGGATTCAAACAGGGCGACAAGTGAATCGCGCACTTCGACGGTTTTATATGTTTCGTTCGCGGTGAGAAGCACGAGCGGAAGCAGATTGGCTTCGATTCCGGCGACTCGCGCCACGCCTTCCAACGCGACTTCGACGCTTGAAATCGTTCTGCCTTCATAGCGGCTTAAATCCTGCGCGACGGTGATTTTGCGCGGCACACCGCCACGCGCCGCATCATCGCTAAAGGCGACGAGCAAGCAGACCGCAACCGTCAATATGAATCGCTTAAAGGACACTTCGCTTAAATCTTTACTTTCTGATTTGTCTAATGTGTGGGGGTTTCAGTCCCGCTAGGGACTTGATGAAATAGCCCAGCGATTTATCGCTGGGATGGCGACGGAAAATCAATCGCAGTCCCGAAAGGGACGACTGAACTCAGCACGTTTCAGCCGTCCCTTTCGGGACTGCGATTGAAATAACAACCTGTTCCCAGCGATAAATCGCTGGGCTACTATCGTGAAGTCCCTGACGGGACACACCGAGTCGCGCATCGGATTAATTTTATTTTTAAGAACCATTCGACTAAAACCTTTTACGAAAACGAATCTCGAAATTGAAAGCGTTGTTGCGCGATTGCAAACCCGTCGTCGAGCCTTGTTGATAATTGGCGACAAACGATACGCGGTCGGACACGCGATATTCCAAAGCGACGATTTGGTTTTGCTGTGCCGTTAAATTCGTCGAGTATGTGATGCTCAAGTTTCGATTGACACGCCGCCCGACGGTTAAGCGCGGTTGCAGGGTCGCGCCGTTGTTTCCCAAGCCCGCGCCCGGATTTATCTCGAAGCGATTTAAGCCGAACAATCTATCGGTCGCGCGTTGCAAGGGAGCGTTTAAGATTTGGTCGGTTATTAAACTCGTCGCCGTGCCGACGCCGGATTGCGCGAGCGTCGTATCCTCATTCGCAAGGTCGCCGGTCGTAATCAACGCGACGACATCGGATTGCGGCAGCGCGGGTTCGGAACGCACTGTGGCTTGCGGGCGCGAGAGTTCGCCGTTCAACTCGACGATGACGCGATAGCCGCGTATCTCGGCTTCGGCACTGATATTGACAAGCGGGTCGGCGTTGCGTTGCGGCGGAAGTTCGATAATCCCGCGCGTGATTTCGTAACGGTCGTTGCGGAAAACAATCGTCCCCTGCGTGACGGTGACGCGCCCTGAAATAACCGGTTCGTCGAGCGTGCCGCCGATGTTGATGTCGGTCGAACCAACAATGTCGGCGAGATTATTGCGAACGACAAGGGCATCGCGTCCTCGCACGCGCAGGGCGAGGGCGAGCGTCGAACCGATGCCCGCGCCGCTTCCGTCGTCGGTTCCACTGTCCGCGATAGAAGCTTCATCACGGCGATTGATGAGGTCGGCGATGTCTATGTCTTCCGTGTATTCGGCGCGCCGCAAATTGATGATGCCGGATAAAACTTGCGCGGTAGTCGAGCCTTGAAACTCAAGGTCGGCGTCGGCGGTCGCGCGAATATTTTGCGGCAGCGGCAGCGTCACGTTTTCACCGCGCAGGGCAAGCCGAAACTGCTTCGGCTGAAACCCTTCGAGCGTCGCTCCGCCCGTGACGTTGAAGCGTCCGCCGCCGAGCCGCCCCGTGAGGTTATCAATCTGCGCTTGATTTTGCGTTAAGCGAATCGCGCCGTTGACGTTCGAGGCGACAAGACGTTGACTGCCGACGAGTGCCGAGATACCCGCGTTCTGCAAAGTCGCCGTGCCGAAAACACGCGGGTCATCCGCCGTTCCCGTGACGCGCAAATCGGCACGCGCCACACCCGCGAGAAAGAAGTTGGGCGATAGTCCATTGAGCAGACGCAGATTGACATCACCGACGACGCTTAAATTCTGGCGTCCGGCGGCGGTCAAAGCGTAAGTTCCGCCGACGCTGATACTCGTTCCCTGACCTGTAAATCGCGTGCGCTCAAAGATGACTTCATCGCCCGTGAACTGCACGAGCAGAGGGTCTTCGGCGGCGAGTTGAATGTCATTGACGGCGACGGCAAGTTCGGTAAAATTCGCCGTGCCGCGCAGAGCCAGAGGATTAAAGACGCGCTCGCCTTCCGCATTCTCCCCGAACAGATTGCCACTTACGCGCAGACTTCCGTTGGCGCGACCCGTAACGCGCAAGTCCAGGTTTGGCGGCAGCAACAGGGCAAAGAGCGGCGTTAAGTCTGTGTTGGCGAGTGTGGTTTCGATTGTCGTCGGAAGGTTGTCATCGGCGAGATTGACATTCGCCGTGACGACTTGCGGCGAACCTAAAATGCCGGTCGTGAAGTTGACGTTGAGTTGTTGATTGACGGTGCGCCCCGTCAAACTCAAGACGCCCGCCGGACGCCCGTTGATGAGAACGTCCTGCCCTTGCGCGTCGAAGTTGACATCGTAAGTGCGCGGCTCAAAGAAGTCCGTTCCCGTCGCGCGTGCCGTCAAGCCGATGCTGCCGCTGACTTGCGGCAAAGCGTTTGCGCTGCTTCCGGCGAGTGCGGTCAACAAATCGAGCCGTATGTTCTGCCCCGTCAAATTCAAATCGAAGTCGCGCGAAGTAAGATTCAAATTGCCGTTCGCGCTCAAACGTCCGGCTTGAAAACGCGCGTCGAGAGTTTCGATATTGACGGCTGAACCGTTGAACGTCGCGCGCGCCGCGATTTCTTCAAATGGTTGTCCGGCGATAACTCCCGAACTCAAACGGACATCGGCGTTTCCACGCGCCGCACCGGGCAAGCCGCTCACATCTATGCGTCCGTTGATGTCGGAACGCAAATCACCGATTGACGCGCGCGTGCCTTCGGGCAAGAGGGCGACTAAATTCGCGGCACTAAATTTATCAATCGTCGCGTTGAGGTTGATGCCGTTCGCGGTCGAATCAAGCGGCACGTTCGCGGCGAACTCTATCCCGCCGTCACCGTCGGCTTCAATCAACCGCCCGTTCGTGACGTTCAACAACGAAGGCGTCGCATCAATCGTCGCACTCAAAGCACCAAGGTTGCGATTGTTAATCAGGAGCGATGCGAGCGAAGCTTGACCCGCGATTGACGGTGCGGTCAGACGCCCGCGAACCGTGCCGTCGAAATTGAGATTGCCCGCGAGTTGCACGCCGAGCGGTGTCAACACGTCGTTGATTTGCGGGACGAAACCGGAAGCGGCGAGGATGCGTTGGAGTTCGGCGGCATCGGTCGAACGCACGGCAAGGTTTAAGTTTGAATCGTCGTTGAGCGAGAAACTGCCGGAAGCATTGAGCGTCGTCGCTCCGGCTTGCACGTCCGCCTGTTCGATGTCGAATGTGCCGCGATTCGCGTTGACGGCGACGCGCCCCGTGAGCGGTGTGCGCCCGCCCGTTTCGCTTCCAGTTTCACCGACCAAATCCGCATTGAGCCGTCCCGACGCGAGCGCGACGTTCGTGCCGGGAAAGCGAAGGTTGACGTTGCCCGTCGCTTGCGCCGTGACAGGGATGACTTGTCCGCCGAGCGCGGCGGCGAGCGTTCCGACATCAAGGTTTGAAAAATCGGCGTTGATGTTTGACGCGGCGCGCGGCGAAGTCGCAATCACGGCGTTGCCGTTCGCAGTTCCGTTCGCAATGTTCGCCTGAAAGTTGCGAAGTTCAATTTGATTGTTCGTGGCGACGACACTGCTTCGCGCCGCGCCGAGCGCGAGCGTGCCGAGCGCACCGCCGCCGAGACTCAAATCAGCCGATGCGCGATAACTTCCCGAAGGTTCAAGCACGAACACGGGACGCCCGACGCGCACGTTCTCGACACGTCCGCTCTGCCCGCCCGCGTTGAACGCGACTGTTCCGACGTTGGTATCGTTCGCACTCGCCTCGACACGTCCGCCGCGAATCGCCAACCGCGCCCCGCCGATGTTCAATGTACCGATGCGCGCTCCCGCCGCTTCGACTCCGCCGACGCGCAAAGCTTGCGCGGTCAAACTCGTCGCGTCGCCGTTGGTCACACCCGCGATGCCGCTTGCCGTGACGCCGTTGATACGCGCTCCCGATGCGACGATGTTTCCGGTGCGCGCACTGTCAACTGAGAAGCGCGCGGATGCAGTTTCTTCACCCAACCTTGTCGTAACGCGCACACCCGACGCATTCACGCCGCCGATACGCGCATCGCCCGCCGTGATGCTCTGACTCGAAACGCGCCCGACACTTGCCGTTAATTGTTGTTCGCGCTTTTCGGCTAACACGTCGGTTAGAATCAGCCCCGCGATGCTGTTCGCTCCGCTGCGTGCCGCCGCCGCCCGCAGTTCGCCTTGCCAGCGAAAATCACTGCCCGTGCCGCGCACCTGCCCGGCGAGTTGAAGGGCGTTCAAACGAAAATCTCCGGCGGTCAAAACTTCCGCGACCACGCGACCATTCGCTTCGTAAGCCGCTCCGTCACCGTTCGCGGTCGCCTGTACTCCCAAGCCTTGAAGCCGCACGCCTTCGGCGGCAATCTGGTCGGAAGCGATTCCGGCTTCGATGTTATAACGTGTGCCTTCGCCCGTAAGCGTGCCTTTGAGATTGCCGAAGCCGCGCAAACTCGTTCCGGTTTGTAAAACTTCTTCCGTCGCTTGCAGGTCAACGACGGACTCAAGGTTAAGGCGATAACGGAGATTGCGCCAATCATCAAGCACGCCCGACAAACGCGATTCGATGACGGGCGAACGCACGATAAGCGAATCAATTTCGGCTCGCGTTTGATTCAGCCGCCCGCGCAATTCAACATCAATCGGATTAACCGGACGCCCCTGATATGAAAGCGTCGAATCGGAAAGATTGAGCGCGAGACGATTCATGCGCGATTCTTCCGGCTGGCTTAAATCTTCCGGTTCGAGTGAGAGACGCACGTTTCGGGCTTCGCCCGCGAGGTCGAAACGCTGGTCGTTATAACGAATGATAGAGTCGGAGATGTTGATTTTCGCGGTCGAATAAGAGAACAGTATGCGGCGGTTCGGGTCGGCTTCCGGCAGGATGATGTTGGCGAAATTCGTGCGTCCCTGTTCGTCGAACAGCACGCTCACGTCGAGTCCTTCAATCGTCAAAGCTTCAAGGTCAACATTGCGCCGCAGGTTGAGAGCGAATAAATCTTCGACGCGAATCGTAGCGACAAGGCGGCGGATGCTGCCAAGCTTCGCTCCCGTCGTTTTGTCATAAAGCGAAAGATTGCGAAACTCTGCGGTGCGCGCTCCGAGTTGCGTTTCAAAGCCTTCGACTTCGGCGCGTATGTTGTACTGGTCAAACGTGGCGATGATTTGATTTTTGATGATGTCGTCAACGCGCCCGCTACGGTAGAAAAACACGACCGCGAGAACGACGACGAGCAACAACAACGCGACTCCGCCAACCGCAATCGCGGCGTTACGCGCATTTAGAAAACGACGGCGATGCACAGAGGGCGGCGCGGCGGGCGCGTCTGAAACGGGTGCGCCGTCCGGCACATCCGCCGACGTGCCGCTTGGCGCATCAGCCTGTGCGTCCGCCGTTTCCGGCGGCGTGGCGAGAGGTGGTTGTTCGTCGCCCGCTTGGTTTTGGTCATCAACCGGCATTTACTTTTGGAACACAATCTGGCGCGAGCCTTATTAAAGGTAAAGCCCGGCAACCGCGCTTAATGGATTTACGATGTTAGTGGTTAAGGGGAAAGACGAAAAGGTTTTACTTGAGCGACACGCGAGAAGCAAGCCGCAAGGCACGGATAAAGAACATTTAGCCCTTTTGCAAAATCCTGAAGTTTGGACACATTTCGGTTTGTCCCGTAGGGACATCGTGATAATAGCCCAGCGATTTATCGCTGGGTACATAAGCGAATAATCTTTCGAGTCCCGTAAGGGACGGCTGAATGCCTGCATGTTCAGCCGCCCCCACGGGACTACGGTTTATCTCTTCGTGTGTTCCCAGCGATGAATCGCTGGGCTAAATACAAGCGTCCCTGACGGGACGAGAAAGTGTTGGACATCAAGCAAAAACCATTAACCTGTTTAGAACCGTCCCGACAACATTCAAAAGCCTGTCGGCAACGGCGCGACATTCTCCTTTGTGTGCGTTTCATCTTTCGGCGAAACACCGAACGTGTCGCTGATTGGAAGATGCCCGACGATTTCCAGATCGAAGCCTTCGAGAGCGGGTGTGCGCGGCGGGTGATTTGTCAAAAGCACGATGCGCCTTAATCCCAAATCGTGAAGAATCTGCGCTCCGACACCGTAAGGACGATGCGCGCCCTGACCCGTTTCAAGTTTCGCTTCTTCACAGCTAACTCCGCGCTCCTGCATCACGGCGTATGTTCGCAACTGATGAATCAAGTCCAAGCCGTGTTCGCGCTGTTTGAGGTACAGAACCACGCCGCGCCCAGCCGCGTTGATGCGCTCAAGCGCGCTCTGTAATTGCAATCCGGTATCTTCGACGCGCGAACCGAACACGTCGCCCGGAATGTTCTCGGTATGGATGCGAACGAGTACGGCATCGGTTGTCGCCGTTTTCACGTCGCCCATCACCATCGCAAGGTGAACTTCGCCGTTGATAACATTTTCATAAGCAATCGCGCGAAAGCGTCCGTAAATAGTCGGTAACTCGGTTTCAACCACCGGACGCACGAGCGTCTCTTTGTGCATACGATAACGCACGAGGTCGGCGACGGACACGATTTTCAAATCATGCTCACGCGCAAACGTCACGAGTTCCGGCAAGCGCGCCATCGTGCCGTCGTCGTTCATCACTTCGCAAATCACTCCGGCGGGTTGAAGCCCCGCGATGCGCGCGAGGTCAACGACGGCTTCCGTCTGACCGGGACGCATCAAGACACCGCCTTTACGCGCCCGAAGCGGAAAGATGTGACCGGGACGCGCGAGGTCAGCCGGACGTGTGCGCGGGTTCACGGCGGTGCGAATCGTGTGCGCGCGGTCAGCCGCCGAAATGCCGGTCGTCACACCCTTACGGGCTTCGATTGAGACGGTGAACGCCGTGCCGAAACTCGATGTATTATCCACGACCTGCATCGTCAAATGAAGTTCGTCGCATCGTTCTTCGGTCAAGGGCATACAAATTAAACCGCGCCCGTACTTCGCCATAAAGTTGATGATTTCCGGCGTCACGAGTTCGGCGGCACACGCTAAATCGCCTTCATTCTCGCGGTCTTCGTCATCAACGATGATGCATATTTTCCCCGCGCGTAAATCCTCGATAGCTTCTTCAATCGTCGCTAGAGACATAGTTTCGTATTTCTTAATTTCGGAATTTCAGATTCGATGTGCATGGTAACTGAAAGCGGCGCGTCCGCGAAACAAGGCGCGATGTTCAGGCGGCATATTTGAAGCATGTGCAAATTAAAGCCTTTTGTTTTCACCGCGTGGGCGGTGATTTATGCACAGGCTTCACATATTCGACAAAAGAGCCGGGACGTTCACCCTGTGTTGAGTCGTCATTAAATCATTTGCTCAATTCGTTGATGTATTGTCGGGCGCGTTCGACACGGGCTTCTTCGCCTTCCTCACCTAACCTCACATAGCGGCGATAGGCGGCGACGGCGCGCTTCGCGTCGCCTTTCTGACGGTACGAGTGACCGAGATTGTAATAGATGCGCGCGTAATCAGGGCGCAGAGATTGCGCGGTCAACAACACATTTATCGAAGCGTCGAAGTCGCCCGCGAAGTAAGCCAGCGTCGAAAGATTGCTGTAAATCTGTGCGTTGGCAGGGCGCAGCGTGAGTGCTTTATCAAGCAGTTGGCGGGCTTCGCGCATCAGGTTTTTATCATCGGGATTTAACTTCGTGACTGCGAGGCGATTGTAAGCTTCCGCGAGTCGCCCTTGTACCAAGCCGTAATTCGGCTTGAGCCTCAACACCTGCTCGAAGCTGTTCACCGCGCCCGCGAAATCGTCTCGATTGAATTGTGTTTCGCCAAGCGAACGCCAGCACGCCGCACAACTCGCGTCCGCTTTGACCGCCGCTTCGATGCTCGCTTGCGCCTGACGCGGATTCGAGTTTTCAAACAAGATGCCGTATATGCGAAGGGCTTCGCCGTAGCCCGGAGCATCCTTGATTAGCTGTCGCAGTTGAGTGCGCGACTGCTCCTTATCCTTTTCAAAGTAGGTCTTGATAATCGTCCACAACCGCGCGTCCATCGCGGAGTTATTTTCGCTCACACTCCAAACCTCAAGCTGCGAACCGCCCGTAAGCGACACGGGATTATCGTTGGCAAAACCACCGACACCGGAACTCATGCCCTCTTTAGTTATCGTGGTGGCATGGACGAAAAACGGATTGAGTAGTTTTTCAATTCCGCCCGTACTGTATTTCGCGGCAGGTTCGCGTTCGCGCACAAAGGCAATACGCGACGCATCGGGAGCGAAAGCCAACGCGCCGACGCGCCGCGCGGTGTCTATGCGTCCGGCTTCAAAGAAACTGCGGTCATCGGCGCGATATAGCATCACTCCGTAATCTCCGGCAACCGCTAAAAGTCTGCCGTCCGGTGAAAAGCGCACCGCGCTTATTCCGAGGTCGGATTGAAAAACCGCGACATCTTTTCCGCTCGTTAAGTCTTTGACCGAAACGGCGGTCGAACCTTCGGCTTCGCCAAGCGCGCGCAAACTGATTTCAACTTCATTGCCTTCGCCCGCCGCGAAATTCAATAAAGTCGCGCCCCGAAAATTGCCGACGGCGAACATTCGTCCATCCGGCGAGACGCTCAAAGAGCGTACTCCCGGCGTTCCTTCATCAAACACACGGACACGCTTTTTCCGTTGCCAATCCCAAATCTCGACTTGACCTTTGCGCTCCCTACGGTTGATAACCCCGCACGCGAGTTGCGCCGCGACATCGTTTGTCCGGTCGGCGTTTTGAATGAACGCGAGCGAAACCACATCACCGCCCGTTTCTATTTCGCGTGCGCTCAGGTTCGTCGTCGCCTGTTGGACGAGTTGCCAGATGAAGATTTTTCCGCCGCTTGCGCCCGCCGCGATAAACTTATTGTCTGCTGTCCACGCGACATCGTTGATGACTTCTTTCGACTTACCCGCGCCGTTTAATTCGCGTTCGACTTTGGCTTGAGCGACATCAACAATCATCACGCTTCCCGCTTCGCCGCCCGCCGCTAAAAGCTTGCCGTCGCCCGTCACACTTAACGATAAGATGCTTTTACCCGTTGCGACTTCGCGCACAGGCTTACCGCTCTCGACGTTCCAAAAAACAATCTTTCCGTCAAGTCCGGCGGTTACTATCTCTTTGCCGTCCGGCGTGTATAAAACCTGCGTCGCCCATTCACGATGCGGAGTTTCAACTTCACGCACGACCACAGTTTTGACAAACTGTGCGGCAGCCGTGAACTGCATCATCCACGCGCAAATCGCCAGCAACAAACCACCGCGCATTATTTTCATAATCCGTTTTCTCCTCACCAATGCTATGAATTTAGGCAACGCTCAATCTTCTTTGTGTGTCGTCCAATCTAATTGCTTGGCAAGCCGGATGCCGCGCGTTTTCCACAGCGAAAGCCCCCGTGACGTAGGCAACGCTCATCAACATAAACGATTGCTTTCATCGCAGGCGCAAGAAATTCGCTTCAACTGTCAGACTTATCTCTACATGCAAAACTCTACATGCCAAATACTTACGCCACGCACGGCATCGGTGTGTCTTTCATTCGTAGCCTAAACCCGCCAACTTTTCCATCGTCAAACCGTCGCTGCCCGTGCGCGTCTGCATCATTCGCTCGACGTATTTGGCGATAACGTCAACTTCCAGATTCACCTTATCACCGGCGCGCAAAACGGAAAGATTCGTCGCGCCCCACGTCTTGGGAATCACGGCGACCGCGAAATCTTCATCCGTCAATTCCGCAATCGTCAGGCTGATTCCCTCGACACTGATTGAGCCTTTGAAGACGAGATAGCGCGCCAATTCTCGCGGGTACGCGACGCGAATCGTCCACGAACCGCCGTTATCTTCAGCACTCAGAAACCGACCGCGCCCGTCAACGTGACCCTGCACGATATGCCCGCCGAGCCGCGTGCTTGGCGTCACGGCGCGCTCCAAATTCACGACCGAACCAACGCGCAAATCGCCGAGCGTTGAACGCTGCAAAGTCTCCGCCGAGCCGTCCGCCTGAAACGAATCGGCGGTTATCTCCAACGCCGTCAAACACACGCCGTTGACCGCGATTGAATCCCCTTCGCGGCTGTCTTGCGTCACGGTGCGGGCTGCAACTTCAACCCGCACACCGTCGCCGCGCGGTTCAAGCCGTCGTATCGTCCCTAATTCTTCGATGATTCCGGTGAACATAATTAAATCGAACTTTCGCTTTGCCGCTCACGCACAACAGCCATCATTTTATTCAACACTTCGTCAATCGTCGCTTCGGTCGAATCAAGCACGACGGCATCGTCGGCGATTCTTAAAGGCGAATCGTCGCGGTTGGCGTCGCGTTCATCGCGTGTGTTGATGTCGTGCAAGACATCTTCAAAGTTCGTGTCCGCGCCGCGATGCGTGTCCTGCTCGAAGCGGCGTTCAGCACGCTGTTCGGGAGTGGCGGTCAGGAAAAACTTGGCGTCCGCGTCGGGGAAAACGATTGTGCCGATGTCGCGCCCGTCGAGGACGACGCCGCCGGAGCGCGCGAAGTCGCGTTGACGCTTCACCATGTCGCGGCGCACCTGCGAGTTGGTCGAGATGACGGACGCGGCGTGTCCGACTTGTTCGGTGCGAATCTCTGCGGTCACGTCGCGCCCGTCGAGTTTGACTTGCAGGGCTTCGGGGTCGCCTTCGAGTTCGATGTGCGCGGCGTGGCAGATTCGGGCGACGGCAATTTCATTGTTGATGTCGGTGTTTGATTCGATGACGCGCAGAGCGGCGGCGCGATACATCGCTCCGGTGTCGAGATAGAGCAAGCCTAAGCGACGCGCGAGAAGGCGTCCGATGGTTGACTTGCCCGCCCCCGAAGGTCCGTCAATGGCGATGATGAGGCGGCGCGCGGTGTGTGCGGAAGCGTGAGCGGTTGGTTCGAGTGATGACATTGTTTCCGGCGAATGATGATTGTTAATCGGGTGTGAAGAAATTTATTCGATGAGAAGTTTATCCGTTGCTCGCCGTGGCGTGCGAGTTTTCCCCGATGACTTGGCGAAGGGCGATGAGGGCGCGGTCAATGTCGGCGCGGCTTACGTCGTAGTGTGTGACCATGCGAATCGAACTGCCGAAGCCGCTCGCCAAAACGCCTTGCTGTTTGAGACGGGCGCAAATTTCACCGGCTTCGATTCCGGTGTGCGTGACATCGAAAATCACGATGTTGGTTTGCACGCGCGCCGGATCAATCCCGCAACCGCGCGTCGCCGCGATGCCTTCGGCGAGTCGTTTAGCGTGTGCGTGGTCGTGATGTAAAACTTTTGGTGATTCTTCCAAAGCGATTAACCCTGCTGCCGCGAGAACGCCGACCTGACGCATCCCGCCGCCTAAAAGTTTGCGCCACGCGCGGGCTTCTTCGATAAAGTTTTTACTGCCCAACAACATCGAACCGACGGGCGCGCCCAAGCCTTTCGACAAACAGAACATCAGCGAATCAACCGATGCGGTCAAGTCCGCGACGGTTTCATCAAGCGCGGCGGCGGCATTGAAAATCCGCGCTCCGTCAAGGTGAACAGGCAAGTTGATGTCATGCGCCCGACGGCAAATCTCGTCGGTTCTCTCTTTCGTCAAAAGCGTTCCGCCCGCGAGATTGTGAGAGTTTTCAAGCGCGATTAAAGAAGTCGGGGCGACGTAGTAAGCGGCGTTTGTATGCAAGCCCGTTTGAATCGCCTCCCAATCTAAAATCCCGTCCGCATCTCTGCTTTTCACGGGTCGCGCCAGCGTGCCGCTAATCGCGCTCATCGCCGCCATTTCGTAATTGTAAATATGACCGCGTTCTTCGATGACGACTTCGCTGCCCGGCTTGGTGTGAAGCTTGACCGCGACTTGATTGCACATCGAACCCGTCGGCATAAACAGTGCGGCTTCACGTTTGAAAACTTCGGCAGCGCGTTCCTGCAAACGATTGACCGTCGGGTCTTCCATATACACATCATCGCCGACTTCGGCTTCCGCCATCGCGCGCCGCATCGCCGGAGTCGGTTTCGTTACCGTATCGCTTCGTAAGTCAATCATGGGAATCAGAATACAGGAGTCAGGAGTCAGGAGTCAGGAGTCAGAATCAATTACGTCAATCGCGCGAAAACTTCGTTTGACAGTAAAGCTCCCGCGCCTGTCAATTTTAATCTTTCGGAGTTGATTTCAATCAAGCCCGCTTCCGCAAGTCGCGTCAAATCATCACCGTGCGTGTCGCGCAAATCGTCGGTGAAGCGCGTTTGGTAGTCGCGCCAAGTGATGCCGCGCATCAATCTCAAGCCTAAGAAAATTCGCTCGTCGCGTAAATTTTCACAGGTTAAATTCGTCACCTCATCAAGCGCGTTTTCACCCTTTTCAATCAACTCGACGTACCGCAGAACATCGCGTGTGTTTGCCCAGCGATGACGTTTGCCGTCGAATGAATGAGCCGCGCAACCGAAGCCGTACACGGGCGCGCCCGTCCAGTATTTCGAGTTGTGGCGCGACTCAAAACCGGGCAGACAAAAATTTGAAATCTCGTAATGCACATAACCCGCCGCCGTCATCTCGTCAATTAACAGACGATACATCGCGGCGGTCGTGTCTTCATCGGGCAGTGTGAATTTTTGTTGCGCGAGTTGCGCGGCAAGCGGCGTTGCGGGGTGAACTTCGAGTAGATAAAGCGAGAGGTGTTCGGGGCGCAGGACAATCGCCTGACGCAGATTGTTCTGCCAGTCTGCCGGAGTTTGACTCGGCAATCCGGCGATTAAATCGAAGTTGATGTTGGTAAAACCGGCTTCGCGTAAAACATCGAACGTGACCCTTATCTCACGCGCGTTATGCGCTCTGCCGAGTTGTTTCAGATGTGTATCATTAAAGGTCTGCGCTCCGAAACTCGCGCGTGTGATGCCGATGTCAATCATCGCGCGTGCTTTGTTTATATCAACCGTGCCGGGATTTATTTCAAGCGTAATTTCGCTCATCCGGTCAATCTCAAACTTGCGTCTGAGCGCGTCCAAGACTTCCGCGATTTGATTCGCGTCAAGCAAACTCGGTGTCCCGCCGCCAAAGTAAATCGTATCAGTCGGGCTTAAACTTTCGATGAAAGATTGATGACGCGGAAACCCGTCAATCTCCTGCTTCAACGCCGCGACGTAATCCCGCGCACGCGCTTCATCAAACGCGCCCGTCGCAAAATCGCAGTACGAACAACGCGAACGGCAGAACGGTATGTGAATGTAAATTCCGGCTTTGGTCATTGGGAAACAGAAAGGTTACAACGCCCCGAAGTTAGCTGCTTTGATGAATTACTTACTCACCTTACGCGGTTCTGATTGTAGCCGCTTTCAAGCGGCTTTCCGCGAAGCGGCGACTAGCCACGCGATTTTATCGCGTGGGCAAACAGCATAAGAATTTGAAGGGCGTTTCAACGTCCTTTTGAAAAAGGGCGGCTTTAGCCAAATGCTAAAGCGGGCGTGGGAAGGACGTTAAAACGCCCTGCGGATTGTTCGCCTACTCGAACCAGCCGCCAACGGCTGGTCTAGTTGCCGCTTCGCGGAAAGCCCGATGAATCGGGCTAAAAACAAAATCGCGTAAGGTGAGTTACTTACCCTCATCCTCGCTGGAAGACAACCGCCGTTCAAACTTGAGCATGGCGTTTTCAAGCTGAAGCAATATGTTTGTACGTTCCTGCTTTTCGTGTTCCCTGACACGCTCAAGTTTCTCATTTATCAATCGCACTTTAGAAAACTTGCTTAATCGCTTCGTACAGTTGTTTGAGCATGAAGTTAAAAAGCGACGTTGAGGCGGGTTAAGATTTCACGGGTTTCAATTTTGAGTGACGTGATTTCTTCTTGTTCGCGCTCTATCTTTTCGTTTGTATGCTTGATTTCGTCGAGCATCAGCACAATCTCTTTTTCATAATCAATCGCGTCCGCCTTCGCGTCGCCAGTGGTTATCGTGGTGTTCATTTCATTCCTCCTCAGCCAAAGATTTTAACAGCTGCCGAAAGCAAGTAAAGCAGCAAAGCTTTTGTTTCCGACCTGTACTTTATTTCGCTTTCGGTTCGATTTTTAGCAAGCTGCCGTCGCCGCTGATTGTTTTCGATGCGGCGCGGGCGAAGCGTTCGTTCTCTGCCATGACGCGCAACAGGTTTTCGCCTAAGATTTTCCGCACGTCTTCTTCCGTGTAGCCGCGTTTCAACAATTCATAAGTGATGTTGGGCAGTTGCGCGATGTCTTTCATTCCCTGCGGCAAACTCGGCACACCGTCAAAGTCCGAACCCAAGCCAACGTGGTCAACGCCCGCGACTTTGGCGATATGGTCGAAGTGGTCAATTAAGATTGAAAGCGGTGTTTCCGGCAAAGGGTTTGCCGCATCGAGTTTGTCAATTTCTTCTTCGATGCGCGTGGGATTGTCTTTGTAAGTGTCACGAATCGCGTCGTACTGCGGTTTCAATTTTTCGGTGCGTGCTTTGTCGGCGTCATAAACTTTCTGGTCAATAAAGGTCGGATAGAAATTGACCATCACGACGCCGCCGTTTTGGGCGATGCGTTTAAGTAAATCGTCGGGGATGTTGCGCGGGTGGTTGGCGAGGGCGCGGGCGGATGAATGCGAAGCGATGACGGGAGATTTTGTGGTGTCTAAAACGTCGCTCATGGTTTTGTCGGAGACGTGCGACACGTCAATCATCATTCCAAGCCGGTTCATTTCGCGGACGACTTCTTTGCCGAAATCGGTCAAGCCGTTGTGCTTGGCGGTGTCACGCCCGGAGTCCGCCCAATCGTTATTGAAGTTATGCGTCAATGTCATATAGCGCACGCCGAGACGATAAAACTCGCGCAGCGTTTTTAACGAATTATCAATCGCCGCGCCGTTTTCGATGCCCATCAACGCCGCGATTTTGTTCGCTTTTTTCGCACGCCGGATGTCGGCGACGCTGGTCGCCATTAGAAAATCGTTCGGGTGTTTTTCCGTTGCGCGATAAACCACGTCAATCAAATCCATCGCGCGACTCGTCGCGTGACCCTGTTTCGCAAAGTCGTTGCCGACGTAAATCGAAAAGAACTGCGCGCTCAAACCGCCCTGCTTCATGCGCGCAATGTCAGTGTGATACTTACCCACCGATGGCGTGGCTAGGTCATAATCCTTGTCGGTCATCGGTGATGTGATGTCGTTATGTCCGTCAATCACGATGCTCGCGCGATGAAGCTTGAGAGCCTGTTGATACAGTTTCTCATCACGCGCGGCGGGCATGGATGAGGTCGTCGTGTCGGTCATCGCGGTTGGGGTTTGTTGGGCAATGGTGAATGATGCGGTGGATGAAGCGACGATGAGCGCGAGTGCGGCTATGGCGAAGGTAGCGGCGAACGACGATGCGAGGGTCAAGCGGCGAAAAGAGAATTTCATTTTGAAGTCAACTCCGGTTTGGTGATATGTGAAACAGACGGAAGCGTGAAATGCGCGCGGGTGCAAACTATACAGACGCGGCGAAGTGTGCGATGCGCGACTGCGAACAATGGATGTGAAGTTATGTTGGCAATCAAATAAGTAGCGCGTCAAGCGAAACTATGGTACATGACGTGCCGTAACTCTCTCACAACTCCTTGCGCCGCACGCAATCCATGCGGCGAACAACTTTTCTCATAAAGGAAGTACAAATACCATGTCTCAAAACCCGATGCCGGAACATCGCACAGGTCAACGCTTCGTCGTGGCGATGCCGGTGCAAGCCGAATGGGATGATGTAAGTTCAGGAAAACACGTTGTCACCGAAGGCGCGACGGAGAACGTCGGACCCGACGGCGCACTGGTTCACTTGCCGCAACTTCCGCGCGTCGGTGACCGCATTACCCTTGTTGTGCGCGACGAGAAAGTACAACTCGTGCGCGTCGCGGTTGAAGTGATACGTTTGGAACGCAACGCCGGACACCCGCTCGCGGCGTTGCAACTTTTGAAAACTTCGGCTGAATGGCGCGGGCGCGTGTGGGAAACGGCGGGCGTGCTTGCTTCGACGCCGGATGAAAATGACTACGAAGATTAAAAGTCTATGAACGGGATAACAAATCAAGACGACACATTGAGTCCGGCGGCGGCAAGCGACTTGAAAGACGCCGCGCAAGCCGTCGAATCGGCAACCGACACGGCGGTTGAAGCTTCGTGGATGCAGACGCGCGCCGTAGTTCGCGTGATACTTATCGTCATCGGAGTGACGCTGGCGATTCTCGGCTCAATCCTGCTGCTTTACAAACTCGAAGGCGTGTTGTTGCTCGTCATCCTTGCCACGTTCTTCGCGTATCTGATTGCGCCTCTGGTTGATTTCGTGCGCCGCCCGTTCAAGCTGCGAAGCGGCGAATACAAAATGCCGCGTCCCGTCGCCATCGGCATCGTGTATCTGCTTCTATTCGGTTCGCTCGGAGTTGCGATTTACACTCTCTCGCCGCGCCTTGCCAAGCAACTTAACCAATTCACTCAAAAGAGCGAAACTTATAGCGGAGTGTTAGAAGGGCGCGTGCAGAGCCTACGCAATCTATCGAGGCGGCTTGGGCTGCCCGTCGCCGGGCAGGATGCAATCGCCAATTTTGCTCCGGGCGCAATCGAGAATGTTAAGCGAAACGCCGAAGCCGCGTTGCCGGAAATCATCGCTTATCTGCCGTGGCTTGTGCTGATTCCGATTCTTGGGTTTTTCCTACTTAAAGACGCGGAAGAATTTCGCCGCTCGGTTCTTCAGATGATTCCGCGCGGGCGTCTGCGGTGGCGCGGCGACGAGTTTTTCCAAGACATCAACTCGACACTTGCCGCCTATATTCGCGCGCAGCTTACCGCCTGTCTCATCATCGGCATCATCTGTTCGGTAGGGTTTCTCATCATCGGACTTCCCTACTGGCTGGCACTCGGCATCCTCGCCGCAATGCTCGAATTTATTCCGCTCGTCGGACCTCTTGTCGTCGGCATCACTGCCGCCCTCGTCGCTAGTTTTGCTTCACCCGCGCAAGCCGTGCTGGTTATCGTATTCCTCGTCGTGCTTCGCATCGTGCATGATTATGTGATTTACCCGCGCATCATCGGTCAGGGGATACACCTTCACCCGCTCGCCATCGTCTTGGCGATTCTGTGCGGCGAAGAACTCGCCGGACTCGTCGGCATCTTCCTTGCGATTCCGGTGGTGGCGATTGTCTCCGTCACCTATCGCCATATGCTTGAGCATCGCGGCAGCACGGGACTCGTCAAGGATTTACTCAAACCCGCCGAACAAGCCGTGGTTGCTCCGACAACGACGGACGCCGCGCCAACAAATGCCCCGTCAACGAACGACAACGCTTCGCCTACTTCGCCCATCGCGCAGACCGCTTCACCGGCGACGCCATAGCCGACAACTGTTTTTGAATTACGATTAAACGTCTTTAATGCCCCGCTCCATCATCTCGACGAAGCGAAGAAAATGGTGCGCCGCATCGTGCGGACCCGGGGCGGCTTCGGGGTGATACTGGACGGAGATGACGGGTAAGATTTTGTGGCGCATTCCTTCGACGCAGTTATCGTTGAGGTTGATATGCGTGACTTCAACCGCTTCGGGAAGGCTCGCGCCGTCCACCGCGAAGCCGTGATTGTGGGCGGTGATTTCCACTGTGCCGCGCAGTAAATCCTTGACGGGTTGATTGCCGCCGCGATGCCCGAATGGAAGTTTGTATGTCGAACCGCCGAACGCGCGCCCTAAAAGTTGATGCCCGAAACAGATGCCGAAAGTCGGCACGCCCGATTCCAAAACCTGTTTGATTTCCGCGACGACCGCATCCATCGCCGCCGGGTCGCCGGGTCCGTTCGAGAGGAAAATTCCGTCCGGCTTCAACGCTAAAACATCCCGCGCCGGAGTCGTCGAAGGCACAACCGTCACGCGACAACCGAAGTTTGCGAGTTCGCGCAAAGAGTTCCGCTTGACGCCGAAGTCATAACAGACGACGTGAAAACGCTCCGCCGCGTCCGCCGGAATTTCATAAACCGCATCCGTCGTCACTACGCTTGCCAGTTCCTGACGCTCCATGCGCGCGGCGGCTTTCGCTTTTTCGAGCAGACTTTCTGCGTTCAAATCAACCGTTGAGAGACACGCCCGCATCGCTCCGCGCGTGCGTATGTGGCGCACAAGGGCGCGGGTATCTATGCCTTCGATGGCGGGTACGTTCCACCTTTTCAGGTAAGCATCAAGGGTTTCTTCCGATTGCCAATTCGACGCGACGCGCGCCGCTTCACGGACGACGAAGCCTTCGACCCAAGGACGTGATGATTCCGCGTCGCGTTCATTGACGCCGTAGTTTCCGATTAGCGGATACGTCATGCACACGATTTGTCCGGCGTAACTTGGGTCGGTCAAGACTTCCTGATAACCGCTCATCGAAGTATTGAAAATCATTTCACCGACGCATTCGCCCGCCGCGCCCCACGCCCGCCCGCGAAATTCGCGCCCGTCTTCGAGAACGAGCAATGCCGCCAGTTTATCTTCCATGTTTGTTTGAGATTTATGCTTGTTCTTGCGCGCGAAGAAAAGATTGCGCTTCATTCATCCAGCGTTTATCGGTGCGGTACTTATAAGCGGGCGCGCTCTTGACGGCTTCGATGCAACGCCGCATCGCGTCAATCGCTTCGCGTGTGCGGTTGGTTTCAGCCAACGCGCGCCCCATCAAGAATAACCCTTCGGGGTCTGTGGTGCGGTTTTCAAGAAAGCGTTCGAGCGCGGCGCGCGCGTCTTCGGGTTGGTCGGCGGCGAGATACGTCGCTCCGATTTCACGCCAGATTTCATATTGCGCGTGGTCTTCGTCCTGTTGAACGACCTGCTCGAAGTGCGCGATGGCTTCGGCGTAATTGCCTTGCGTGCGGCTGATGCGACCAAGCTGATAATGCGCGTCGGTCTCCCTCGCATCAATCTCGACGGCGCGCGTGAAGCGTGCGCGGGCATCCGTGTATTCGCGGCGTTCAAGGTGAATTAAGCCGAGATTGTAATGCGCCGAAGCATCCGCCGGG
The DNA here is from genome assembly GCA_041743485.1 of Pyrinomonadaceae bacterium. Classification (GTDB taxonomy): domain Bacteria; phylum Acidobacteriota; class Blastocatellia; order Pyrinomonadales; family Pyrinomonadaceae; genus JANDLT01. Next base: position 284 of record JBGTMR010000282.1, on the reverse strand, counting down.
TTTAAGGTTGAAGCTTCCAAGTTCTGTTTGAAACGTGCGCGTGACGCCCGTGCGAGAACGAGTTGACCGAAGTAGCCGCGCGCGGCGAGGGCGATAAAAATAATCAGGAACAGCGGCAGCGCGCTGATAATTCCCAACATCAAGCCCCACACGGGCGAAGTCACTAACGCTCCGATGCCCGCGAGTACGATGATGAGGGCGGCGCGCGTGAGACGCACGCCAAAAAATTCGCGCACCGCGACGATTGACCACGCGACGAATAAACCTATCAGAATCATCGCCGC
>JBGTMR010000281.1:0-2896 GCA_041743485.1 Pyrinomonadaceae bacterium | reverse complement strand
GCCGCAATGAGGAGCGGGTTGGCATGTTAGTTGAAGACAGCTTTTATCGCACGCTCCACCTCTTGCGGGAGAGTCAGGAGAGCAAACCGTGCCGGATGGTGCAAGTAGTCTTCGCCCGATTCATCAACGACGCGAATATAGTCCGGCGGGTCGTTGCGCTCCGGTTTGACGACGCGATAGAGTTTTAAGGGTTCAAGCGATGCCTCGAAATCGGTGTTATCAAGACAAAGTACGTAGGCAATAGTGCGGCTCATTAGTCTAATAACCTTTTCACTTTCATGTCGCGTCGTCCGATGCCGTGCGCTTCGTACCAATGAAGTTCGGCAAGGTGAACTTCGCCGTTAGTAAGTTCGACGGTTGCCTTCCCCTTCAACTTGCGCCAGCGTCCGCGCCCGAACTTTCGTTGCAAACGTCCAAGCTCACGGATTCTAGCACCGACGGCAATAATTTCCGTATCGCTGATGGGACTCAACAAACGGTTGAGGACGTACATTTTCTCGCGTCCTTCAATGACGGCAGCGCAGCTAAGATTTACCTACAAGCTAATTAAGAACGCGCCCGCCAAAACGGGTGGCTTAATTCAATTTAAGCACTGACGCTTTCATTTTTGGGGTCAACCCGGCGTACATCTCCACAAACGCGGCGTTCGTCCAGCCGAAGCCGATTTGATTTGCCGAGTAGCCGAACTTAATTCCGGCGGCGATGTCGGAACTCCGACGCTCTACGTCGTACTTCTCGACGATGGTGTTGTGTTCGATAAAGTCTTCGAGAATCATAGATAGAAACTTGGTGCTTACGCGGTCGGCATCAGCCGCGTAACCGTAGCGGCGCAAACCTTCGACGGCTAAGAGTTGAAGCGGTGCCCAACCGAACGGCGCATCCCATTGGCTGCCTGAAATGTTGGTGCTGGTGAGCAAGCCGCCGGGACGCTCGAAGGTTTTGAGATTGGCGACTAAACGCGCGGCTTGTTTGGGTGTCGCAATGCCCGCCCACATCGGATAAAACGCGGTCGCAAACGGATAACGTCGCACCTGTTTCGTCGTGAAATTGTAATCGTAATAAAGCCCGTCGCGCTCGTCCCACATCAAGCGGTTAATCGCACTTTTACGTTTCGCGGCGCGGGAGAGCCAGATGTTTTGTCGGGCGCGTGGTTCGCCGAGCAGCTTCAAAATATCGGCGGTTTCAACTTCCATGACGTACAACAAAGAGTTGAGACACACGGGGTTGTAATTGATAACGTCGGTGTTGAAGATGCCGAAACGGTTTGACGGGTCGAAGCCCGATTCGCGCATCGAACGGTCGCCGGTGTAAAAAAGAGGAGTCAGTTCGTCACGCTCGCGGTCGTAGTATTGCTTGATGTCGTAGTCCGTGATGTCGTGCGTGCGGTAGTATTCTTTGACACGCTCATAATGCGTTTTCCCCTCATCATCGCGCTCGTCGGCGATGACTTCGGGAGCAGCACCCACCCCAACATCATAATATCTGGCGAGTCCGGTGGAAGGTGTTAAGTGAGGCGGTTGCGTCCAGAAGCGGTAGAACTTTTCAATCTTCGGCAGAGTGTTTCGCAGCCAGACTTTATCTTTGGTTTTACTATAAACGCCTAAAATCATCTGAGTTAAGAACGGCGGTTGCGAGCGCGAAAGATAGTATGTGCGGTTGGCGTTAAGTACCGCGCCGTAGTGTTCGATTTGGTAAAGATGATTGTCAATCACGTTCTTCGCCAACTCGATTTCGCCGTCGCGCAACAAGCCGACTTGAATAAAATAGCTGTCCCAACCGTACATCTCATTGAAGCGTCCGCCGGGAACGACGTAAGGGTGCGGCAAATAAAGCAAGCCCTGTTCTGTGATGTTTGTGTGGTCACGGGGCAGCACGCGCAACTCAATCGAATCGAAATCCGCCGCGCTCATTTGACGACGAAGTTCGCGTTCGACTTGAGCCTTGTTTTCACTTCTTGGGAGATAAACGATTGAACGCTTGCCCGCGTGTTCGACCTTAAACTTAGGGTCAACGGCGGCGCGTGCGAGTTCTTTGTTCGAGCGTTTCAAAGTTTGCCAACTCGTTTTGATATAGCGGCGCACGGCTTCGAGTTGCGCGGGCGTGGCGCGTGCCGCAGATGCGTTTTGCGCGGCTATCTGAATCGGAAGGGTGAATAAAACGCTAATCATAATTAACAAGGTCAAGCATCTGCCAAGTGCATTGTGAAGTAAGTCGTGAGCGGCAGTTCTTGTATGTAGAAGCATCGCGGAATCTCCAAATCGAAGTCGGTTGATTGACGTTAAAGTTCTCTAATTTCGGCGGCGTGAGCAAGTGGAAAATAGCACATCAGGCATGAACAGTAATCATAAAATCGTCGTCGGTTTGGGCGAGTTGCTGTGGGACATGCTGCCCGAAGGTCTAAGACTTGGAGGTGCGCCCGCGAACTTCGCTTATCATGCAACGACGCTCGGTAATCGCGGCATCGTCGCCAGTCGCGTCGGTCTTGACACGCACGGTGCGGAAGCAATCGAGCAGTTATCGAAATGCGATGTCGAAACTCTCTATGTACAACGCGACGCCGTGCATGAGACGGGCGTGGTCGAAGTCGAGTTTGACGCAAGCGGGCAAGCGTCTTACAACATCAGGTCAAATGTCGCGTGGGATTTTCTCGAATTGTCCGAAGCGTGGCGAAACTTGGCGCGAGACGCGGACGCGATATGTTGGGGAACATTGGCACAGCGCACCGCGCAGTCGCGGGAGACGATTAACTCATTCTTAAACCTGACGCAAACGAAAGCATTACGCATCTTCGACGTGAACTTGCGTCAATCTTTCTTTAATTCAGAAGTTCTCGATGAATCGTTAAAGCAAGCGAACGTCGTCAAACTCAATCACGAAGAACTGCCGCGCGTTTTGA
>JBGTMR010000280.1:0-25891 GCA_041743485.1 Pyrinomonadaceae bacterium | reverse complement strand
TCCGAAGTCGGCTGCTGCGCGTCCGTCAGGGAATCGCGCTTGACGTAGGTGCGCTTGGCGCGCACTTCCACGGCGACGGTCTTGCCTCGCGCGGCGCCGCTGGGCACGGTCAGCTCGGTGACCCGGGTGCGCCTGAGCGTGATCTGTCGGGGGGCCGAAGACGGCGATTCCGCCGCAGCCTCCTGCTTGCCGTGCGCCCGGCGCAGGAAGCCGAGCAGCCGAATCTTTTCGGCACTGGTCACGACCTGGTCCGGACCACTGAACTTCATCCCCGCCTCCGACAGCTGCACGAGCAGCTTGTCGACGTTGAGGTTGAGCGTCTGGGCCATTTGCTTGACGGTTACTTCTGACATTCCTGCGCTCCCGCGTATCGCCGCGTTGCGTATTGCATTCTTGCGTTGACCGTATCGATTTTGCCGCGAGAGCCGTTTATCGGCTCACCGGCGCCAGTGCCTTCCAGCACCGCTTCATCGCCACGGGTTCCATTCATGTGCCCCGAATCAGCCCTGCCCCAATTCCATGCGCGCCAGCATCGGCGCCCGCGCCGCCATGATCAGGGCCGCCGCCCGCACGTCGTCGAGCCCCTCGATGTCGCTGATCTCGTCGGTCGCCATGTCGGCCAGGTCGTCGAGCGTGCGAACACCGCGCTCGGCAAGCGCATACGCGACCTGGTCGTCCATGCCCTCAAGGGTGAGCAGATCCTCGCTCGGGGCATGCTCGTCGAGATCCTCTTCCGCCGCGATCATCTGCGTCAGGAGCGCATCGCGCGCACGCGCACGCAATTCCTCGACGATCACGGCGTCGAACTCCTCGATCGCAAGCAGTTCGGAATCCGGCACGTAGGCGATTTCCTCGACGCTCGAGAACCCTTCCTGCACGAGGATCGACGCGATCTCGGCATCCACTTCGAGCTTCTCGATAAAGAGATTGCGCGCGGTTTCCTGCTCCGCCTCGGACTTCTGGCGCACCTGGTCCTGCGTCATCACGTTGAGATGCCAGCTGGTGAGCTTGCTCGCAAGCCGCACGTTCTGCCCACCACGGCCAATGGCCTTGGAAAGCTCGGTCTCGGCGACTGCCAGGTCCATGCTGTGCTTGTCCTCGTCCACGATGATCGACTGGACCTCCGCGGGGGCCATGGCATTGATGACGAACTGCGCGGGGTTGTCGTTCCAGAGCACGATGTCCACGCGCTCTCCGTTGAGTTCATTGGTCACTGCCTGGACCCGCGAGCCGCGCATGCCGATGCACGCACCGATGGGATCAGTCCGGTGATCGTGCGCACGCACGGCGATCTTTGCCCGGTCGCCCGGATCGCGCGCGCAGGCCATGATCTCTACCAGGCCCTGGCCCACTTCCGGAACCTCGATCTTGAAGAGCTCCATCATCAGTTCGGGCGCACTGCGCGACACGAAGAGCTGCGGCCCGCGCGCGTCCGTGCGGATCTCCTGCAGGAACCCGCGCAAGCGGTCTCCGGGACGCACGGTCTCGCGCGGGATCGAGCGCTCGCGCGGCACGAATGCCTCGGCGTTGCCCCCCAGGTCGAGGTAGATGTTGCCGCGTTCCACGCGCTTGACGACGCCTGTCACCAGTTCGCCAACGCGGTCCTTGTAGTCCTCTGCAACCTGCGCGCGTTCGGCTTCGCGAACCCGCTGCACGATCACCTGTTTGGCGGCCTGCGCCTGGATGCGGCCGAACTCGGCATTGGCGATCTGTTCCTCGACGAACTCGCCGACTTCGGCGTCTGCCTTGTCGTCGATCGCGTCCATCAACCGCACCTGGCGATCAGGGGATTCCATCACCACGTCGTCGGCCACGATCTCCCATTGCCTGAATGTTTCGTACTCACCGGAATGCGGGTCGATCTGCACGCGGATCGTCACGTCCTGCTCGTCGTAGCGCTTTTTCGCGGCCGAAGCCAGCGCAGCCTCCAGCGCGTCGATGATGACGGCCTTGGACACGCCCTTTTCGTTCGCGACAGCGTCCACCACCAGCAACATTTCTTTGCTCATCTCAAGACTCCTGCTGGGCGCGCGGATCGCGAACCCGGTTGTTCGATTCTGTGCCGGCTGCGCGCGCTGGCTGCTTGCGCGGCTTGGTGCCTGACTTGGCACCGGGCTTCGTGCCGGGCTTGTTGGTCGCGCCCGGCAGGATTTCGCTGAAATCCGGCACCAGCCGCGCCTTGGCAACATTGCCGAAGTCCACGAGGATCGGATTCCCGTCGACGTCCAGCGTGATCTGCTCACCTTCGACGGCATCGATCCTGCCCTGCACCCGGCGCCGGCCGTCCTGCGGCAACGCCAGCGCGATCTTGGCGACTTCACCCAGATGCCGTGCGACTTGTTGCGCGGTGAAGAGCGGCCGATCCAGCCCGGGCGACGAGACCTCGAGCGTGTAGCGGCTCTGGATCGGATCCTCGACATCGAGCACTGCGGCGATCTCGCGGCTCGCGCGCTCGCAATCATCGACGGTCACCGGGCGATCCGGCGCTTCGATATAAACGCGCAGGAGGCTGTTGTGCGCGTGCGGCGCGTACTCGATGCCGAGGCACTCGAGTTCGAGCGCCGCTATCGCGGGGGTGATGAGTTCGATAATGCGCTGTTCTTTCATGGCACTGGGCACGTCTTGCGGCAAAAAAAAATGGGCCAACGGCCCATCCTGTTGAAAACGGATGTCGAGCGTCGCATCCATGCGATACCTGCGACCCGGGTTCCGTGGGAGCCCAAGAAAAAAGGCCTCACGACGGAGGCCTCCCAAGATCGTTGGTAGCGGGGGCAGGATTTGAACCTGCGACCTTCGGGTTATGAGCCCGACGAGCTGCCAGACTGCTCCACCCCGCATCAGCCGTCGCGCATTCTAGCCGCGCGGAGCCCTGCGCCGCAACCGGCGCTCGTCGATCATTCAGCCCCGTGCATCGCCGCCACCGGACTTCAAGAGCGAACCGGTGTATCCAGCCTCGCGGGTCTATCCCGCAACAGCGGTTACGCACCAGGCGAGGAGCGGGCCGCCGAAGAGGAACAGCGCGACGAGCGCGAGGCCGTTGCTGGCGAGGGTGATCCGCAACGCGGAGTCCGAGGTCACCTCGAACGATCCGGCAACCAGCGGCTCGTCGAAATACATCACCTTGACGACGCGCAGGTAGTAGAAAGCGCCGATCACCGCGAACGCTACCGCGGCGATTGCGAGCCACAGCATCCCGGCGTCGAGCGCGGAACCGATGACCATGATCTTCGCAGTGAAGCCTACGAAACCGGGAATACCGATCAACGATGCCATCGCGGCCAGCATCACGAGTGCGAGCCACGGATGCTGCGCGTTCAGGCCGCGCAGATCGTCGATATCTTCGATTTCCATGCCCGAACGGCGCAGTGCGAGAACCACGCCAAACGCCGCGATGGTGGCGAGCACGTAAGTCGCCGCATAAAAGCTCGAAGCGGCGTACCCGCCGGGCTGTGCGGCGACCATTCCCATGAGCAGGAAACCCATGTGCGACATGGTCGAGTAAGCGAGCATGCGCTTCAGATTCTTCTGTGCCAGCGCGAACAGGTTGCCCACGGCCATCGAGGCCACGGCGAGCATGGCGAGCATGACCGTCCAGTTCGCGCTCAAGGCCGGCAGCCCGTTTGCGAGCAGGCGGTAGAGCATGGCGAAGGCGGCGATCTTCGGCGCTGCGGCAACGAACAACGTCACCGCGGTCGGCGATCCCTCGTACACGTCGGGCAGCCACATGTGGAATGGCACGACGCCGAGCTTGAACGCGACGCCGACCAGGACGAACACGAGACCAAACGCCAGCAGACCCGTCTCGTAGCCCACCGCAGTGGCCGCCGCCAGCTCGTCGAGGTGCAGCGTGCCGGTGGCGCCGTACAGCAGCGACATGCCGTAGAGCAGCAGTCCGGATGCGAGCGCACCCAGGACGAAGTACTTCATGGCGGCTTCGGATGCCCTGCCGGAATCCCGCTGCAGCGCGACGAGCGCGTAACTGGACAGCGACATGAGCTCGAGGCCCAGATACAGCATGAGCAGGTTGCCGCTGGAAACCTGCAACAACATGCCCAGCACCGCGAACAGCGTCAGCAGGTAGAACTCGCCGCTGAAAAGCTGCTGGCGCTTCAGATAGGGCTTGGCATAGACCAGGACCAGCGCGCTGACACCCAGGATGAAGAGCTTGAGCAGGTCGGCGAGACCGTCCCTGACATACATGCCACCAAACGCGGTGGTGGCGCCATCGACCGGCGGCATCCGCAGTACCAGCACTGCGGTGAGCAGCAGCACGGCTACCGACAGGACATGCGTGACGATGCGACGCGACTGCGCGATGAACAAATCGGCGAGCAGGATCACGCAGGTCGCGGCGAGCAGGAAAAACTCAGGCGCCAGCGCCAACACATCCTGCATCGTGAACATCGGCGCTTCCATCTCAGTACTTCCTCGATGCAAGCTGACCGACCAGCTCGGTGATCGCGGGGTTCATGAGGTCGACGAGCGGCTGCGGCCAGACGCCGACCGCCAGCGTGGCCGCGGCAAAGGCACTGAGTACCCACATTTCGCGTGCGTCGATGTCACGCAAACCGGCGACCACCGGATTGGCGACCGCGCCGAACACCACGCGCTTCGTCAGCCACAAGGTGTAGGCCGCGCCCAGCACCAGGGTGATGGCGGCGCCGAACGCAAGCCAGGGGTTCGCCTGGAACGCCGCGACGATCACCATGAACTCGCCGACGAACCCCGAGGTGCCGGGCAAGCCGCAATTCGCCATCGCGAACAGCACCCAGAACGCCGCGAACCACGGCATGACGTTCGCCACGCCACCGTAGTCGCGGATCATCCGGCTGTGGGTGCGCTCGTAGAGCATGCCTACGCACGTGAACATCGCGCCGGAGATGAATCCGTGCGAGACCATCTGCACCATCGCGCCCTGCACCGCAAGCTGTGCGGCATCCAGGTTGTTGAAATCCCGCACCAGCGCGAGCGCGATGAACACGCCGAGCGTCGTGAAGCCCATGTGCGAGATCGACGAATACGCGATCAGCTTCTTCATGTCCTCCTGAACCAGCGCGACGAAGCCGATGTAGATGATCGCTATCAGGGACAGGGCGATCACCAGCCACGCAAACTCCTGCGAGGCATCGGGCGTGATCGGCAGGTTGAATCTCAGCATTCCGTACCCGCCGATCTTGAGCAGGATGGCCGCCAGCACCACGGAGCCGGCGGTCGGCGCCTCGACGTGTGCGTCCGGCAACCAGGTGTGCACGGGGAACATGGGCACCTTGACTGCGAACGCGAGCAGAAAGGCGAAGAACAGCCAGGTCTGTTCGACTCGCGTCAGCGGCAATTCGGCGAGCACGGTCAGGTCGAACGAACCCGACTTGAGGTACAGCCAGATCAGCCCGACCAGCATGAATACCGAGCCCAAGAACGTGTAGATGAAGAACTTGACGGTGGCGTAGACACGACGCTCGCCGCCCCACACGCCAATGATGAGGAACATCGGTATGAGCATGCCCTCGAAGAACATGTAGAACAGCAGCGCGTCCTGCGCACAGAACACGCCGATCATGAGTCCCTGCAGGAACAGGAACGATGCGAAATACTGGTTGACCCGCGTATCGACGGCGGTCCACGCACCCGCCACGACCAGCACACCGGTAAATGTGGTCAGCAGGATCAGCGCAACCGACACGCCGTCGACGCCGAGGCTGTAGTCGGAATTGATCGCCGCGAGCCATGGAATCCGCTCACCGAGCTGCAGCCCGGCCGCCTCCACGTCGAAAGCCGCGTACAGCGCGATCGAAAGGAGCAGGCCCACGAACATGACCGCCAGCGATACCCAGCGAGCGGCATGCGCACGTGCATCGCCCAGGGCGAGCAACGCCACGCCGCCGACGATCGGCAACCAGATGAGGAGACTCAGCAGCGGCAGCCGGAATATCGACTCGACGTTCATCGGCTCAACCCGCCCAGCGCGCGAACGCGAGCAAACCGACAAGGCCCAGGATCATGGCGATCGCGTAGTGGTAGAGGTAGCCCGATTGCAGGTAACGCAAAACGCCGGCACTCCGGTCGATGAATGTCGCCGGGCCGTTGACCAGGCCGTTGTCGATCACCGCGACGTCGCCGGCCTTCCACAGGCCCTTGCCGAGCGAGAGGCCGCCGCGGGCGAACAGGGCCTGGTAAAGGTCGTCGAAGCCGTACTTGTTCTCGAGGACGCGCACGACTGGACCAAGCTTCCGGCGGAACTGCGTCGAGAGCCCCGGCCGCAGAAGGTAAATGAAAGTTGCGGATGCGAACCCCGCCAACGCGAGCCAGAACGCGGGTGTCACCAGCCCATGCAGCGCGAATGCCATCGGCCCATGGAATTTTTCGTCGAGCGCTGCCATCGCGCCATGCCGCGCCGAATCGATGAAGATCGAGTCTGCGAAGAACTCGCCAAAGAGCATGGGTCCGACCGTCAGGTAACCGATCGCGATCGACGGGATGGCCAGCAGGATGAGGGGAACCGTCACTACCCATGGGGATTCATGTGGTTCCACGGGGCCGTGGTGAGAAAGGGGGTCAGAGTGGGCTTTCTCCTCTCCCGCCTTCGCATCGTGAGGCTTGTGGTGAGAAACCCCACTCTGACCCCATTTTTCCTTTCCGTGGAACGTCATGTACAGCAGCCGGAAGCTGTAAAAGCTGGTGACGAACACGCCGAGCAGCACCGCCCAGTACGCGTACTGGTTCACCCAGCTGCCGCCATGCGCGGCCGCGTGATGCGTCGCCTCGATGATGGTGTCCTTGGAATAGAAGCCCGAGAAGAGCGGCGTGCCCACCAGCGCCAGCGTGCCGATCAGCGAGGTGATCCACGTAATCGGCATGTACTTGCGCAAGCCGCCCATGCGCCGCATGTCCTGCTCGTGGTGCATTCCGTGAATCACCGAACCTGAACCCAAGAACAACAAAGCCTTAAAAAATGCGTGCGTCATGACGTGGAAAATCGCGGCACTGAACGCACCGACGCCGCACGCCAGCATCATGTATCCGAGTTGTGAAACCGTCGAATAAGCCAAAACTTTCTTGATGTCGTTCTGCGCGAGTCCGATGGTCGCGGCAAGCAACGCGGTCGCCGCGCCGATGACCGCGATAATCGCCATTGCGGTCGGGGCGCGAACGTATAGTTCCGAACAACGAACAATCATATAGACGCCCGCCGTGACCATCGTCGCGGCGTGTATCAAAGCGGAAACGGGAGTGGGTCCCGCCATCGCGTCGGGCAGCCACACGAACAAGGGAATCTGCGCGCTCTTACCCGTCGCCCCGATAAATAAAAGTATCGCGGCGGAAGTCAGACCGCCCGCGATGAGGGCGTTCATCGTGAACGGGTCAACCGCCATCTTCGCAATCGTCGCAAAAGCATTCGTCATCGCCGGAACTTGCCCGCCGACAAGATTCGTCAAATTCGTTTTCTCGAAGAAACTAATCGAAGGTGCGCCCGCCGCCGCCGTGATGAAGAACACGAACATGATGCCTAAGATGACACCCCAGTCGCCGACGCGGTTGGCGATGAAAGCCTTCTTCGCGGCGTTTCCGGCTTCCTTGCGGTCAACGTAGTAACCAATCAGAAGGTACGAACAAAGCCCCACGCCTTCCCAACCGACGAACATCAAAAGCAGATTATCGCCAAGCACGAGCGTCAACATCATGAACATGAACAGATTCAGATAAGCGAAAAAGCGGTAAAAACTTTTGTCGCCGTGCATGTATCCGGTCGCAAAAACGTGAATCAACAAACCGACGAACGTGACGAAGCAGACGTATATGCCGGAAAGTCTGTCCATCGCAAAACCGACATCGGCGCGAAAATTGCCGACCTCCATCCACGTCCACAGGTGGCTCATCACGGGTCGCGCGGGTTCACTGAACAACGCCGCGCCCGCACCGTTGTTGTCGGTGAAGGCGATGATGAACGCGATGACGGTCGAAACGCCGATTGACGCGCACGCGACGAAGCCGATAAACGCTTCGCTTTTTACGCGCCGCCCGACAAGCCAGTTGATGATTGCACCGATTAGCGGAGCGAGAACGATAAGGGAGAGCCAGTGGTTAGTCATAAAAGTGCAGGAGTCAGGAGCCAGAAGTCAGGAGTCAGAATGGAAACAGAAGCAAGTCATTTTCATTCCGGCTTCTGACTCCTGACTTCTGGCTCCTGCTTTTCAAAGTTTGAGAAGATTAGCGTCGTCCACGTCGAGGGATTCGCGGTTGCGGAACAGGGCGATGATAATCCCTAGCCCGACGGCGGCTTCGGCGGCGGCGACCGCCATCACGATGAACACGAAAAGCTGCCCGTTGAGATTGTTGAAGAACGACGAAAACGCGACGAACGTGAGGTTGACGGAGTTCAACATCAACTCGATGCACATGAACATCGAAATCGCGTTGCGCTTTAAGATGACGCCCGCGACGCCGATAGTGAACATCACGGCGGAGAGCGCGAGATACCAAGAAAGTTGTGGAGTCATAGTCTTTATTGATTCAATCCTCAAAGCTTGTCAATTTTTACCGGACGACGTTCGACCTGCTTTTTGCCGTCGTAATCTTCTTCGACGAGGAGCAGAACGGTTTGGCGGCGGGCGAGGGTTATCGCTCCGACAATCGCCATCAAAATCAGAATCGAAGTGATTTCAAACGGCAGCAAATAATCGGTGAACAAGCCTGTCCCGATTGTCTTGGTCAAACCGATTTGCGAATCGGCGGCATCGGCGTTCGGGACACGCACAGGCGAGTCGCCAACCGAATAAACGATAAACGCGGCTTGCGCGAATAGAATCGCCGCCCCGAAAATCGCCGCCGGAACCAGAAACTTCAAGCGCAAAGGCTTTCGGACTTCCTCTTCGACGTTGAGCAACATGATGACGAAGACGACGAGAACCATAATCGCTCCCGCATAGACGATGACCTGTACGGCGGCGATAAACGGCGCGCCGAGCAGAAGATAGAATCCGGCGAACGAAATAAAGACGCCGATAAGTGAAATCGCGGCGTAAAGCGGATTGCGCTGGACAACCATAGCGATGCCCGAACCGATGGCGAGTCCGGCTAAGACAATCCAGATGAGCGTTTGGAAAAGGTCGGCGATAATCATAAATTTAATGAGAAGCTATCTCAGAAATCGTTTCCCTCTCTGCGTGTCTCTGCGTCATCTCTCTGCGGTACTCTGCGTTATAAAAGTTTTTGACGCAGAGATACGCAGAGTGATGACGCAGAGACACGCAGAGTTTTCAATCTTGCAAAACCTTCAGCGCGAGTAAAAGAAAACCGCAATCGTTGCCGTCAGGATGATGTTCAGGATGGCGACCGGAAGCAGAAACTTCCAACCGAAATTCATCAACTGGTCAAATCGAAAACGCGGCAGCGTCCCGCGCAGCCAGATGTAAAGAAACAGGAAAAAGAAGACTTTGAGGACGAAGTAAAATGGTCCTAAAATCGGAAGTTCCGCGACGAACGGACCTTGAAAGCCGCCCAAGAACAACGTCGCCGCGAGCATCGAAACCGTCGTCATGTTGACGTATTCCGCGATGAAGAACAGCGCGAATTTCATCGCCGAGTATTCGGTATGAAAACCCGCGACGAGTTCCGTTTCGGCTTCCGGCAAATCGAACGGCACGCGGTTGGTTTCAGCAATCGCGGAAATCAAGTACACGAAAAAGCCGAGCGGTTGAAAGAAGATGTTCCACTTCATGCCGAACCATCCGCCCTGTTGTTCCGCGATGCTGAACAGGTCGAGCGTTCCCGACATTAGAATCACGCCGATAAGCGAAAGTCCGAGCGAGAGTTCGTAAGAAATCATCTGCGCCGCCGAACGAAGCCCGCCCATCAAAGAGTATTTCGAGTTTGACGACCAACCCGCGAGAGCGATGGCATACACGCCGACACTCGTCACCGCGAGAACATAGAGCAACGCGACATCCATGCGCGCGACCGTCATCGGAAACGTCACGGACTCGCCGAACAGCGTTTCGCCGAACGGAAGCGTCACGGTAGGTCCGAACGGATAAACGATAAGCGTCATCAGAGCCGAGATGATGGCGATAAACGGCGCGAGAATGTATATAAACTTCGTCGCTTTATCCGGGGCGATGTCTTCTTTGAAAATAAACTTGATGCCGTCCGCAAGCGGTTGAAGCAATCCGAACCAGCCGACGCGGTTGGGTCCGAGTCGCCCTTGCATGACCGCCAACACGCGACGCTCAACCAGACTCAAGTAAGCGGTCAAAACCAGTACCGCATTGAAGGCGAGGAAGATACCCAAGAACTGCGCCCCGGCGATGATAAGCGGATTGTTTGTGTCCAACATGATAAGTAAAAGAAGTCAGAAGTCAGGAGTCAGAAGCCAGAATGAAGACAGGAAGACGATTCAAGGTTCAAAGTTTCAAGTCCAAAGTTGAATGCTTAACATTGAACTTTGACCGCACGTTTTATTCTGACTCCTGACTCCTGTCTTCTGGCTCCTGCTTTTTCAGTCTGCCGCGATTGCCTCATCACGACGCAAGGATGAATCAATCGTGATTTGATAGAGCGGCGAAATCAGCACCGTTTCGGGTTTCGGATTGCCCGCCGCGAGAAGATGGATTTGCGGGACTTTGCTTGTGAGTGTGCCGGGTTTGAAAAGTTCGTGACCGACATTCGGCGTCGTCATATTCTTTTCGCCGACGGGTTTCATTTGTGAGACGCGCTCGCGCAAAGTCTGCATGTCGTTTGACGTGTCGCGTTTCTCGCCGATTTGGTGCTTGACTTGAACGGGTTTCGATTCGTCTTTCAGTTGAGGATAACGCAAGCCGTTATAAGCCGGAATGCGTTCGGCGAGTTCACGGAACACGGCGGACGCGGACATCTGAAAGTCGAAATCCATGCCGAGAGTTTTGGCGAGTCCGGCAGTTATCATCCAATCGGCGCGCGATTGATGCACGGGCGCGATTGACTGCCGCACACGTTGGACGAGTCCGTCGTTGTTCGTAAATGTTCCGTCAACTTCGGCAAACGATGCGGCAGGGAACACGACATCGGCGTACTTCGTCGTTTCCGTTTCAAATAATTCTTGCACGATAAGCAGTTCGAGTTGCGCGAGTCGTTCTTCCTGACCCTGTAAATGTTCGGGCAGGAAACTTCCGGCGATATACATCGCGTGCAAACCTTCGCCCGCGACCGCGACCATATCACGCGCCGAAAGTTCGCCGCTCATTAAGCCTATGTCATGAACGCCAACGCTGTTGTTATAAATCGGAAGCGGGTGAAACAGAAACTTGCGCGACTCGTTCGCCATCATCGCGGGCAGTCCGGTAAGCGCGACTTGCGCGACGGAACTTAATTCGCCGCCGAACATGACGATGCACGTTCCTTCGGTGTCGTTGATAAGCTTTCGCACCGCGTCGAATTGCTCGGTCGTGATGCCTAAAGTCTTGGTCGCACTTGCGGCTTGTGATTCATCCGTCAGCGCGAGAACGAAAGCATCTTCCGTGTTCGGGTTGATGTGTATGAACTGCGACGCGGCTTGGTTGAGTCGAATCGGCGTGCTGTTGACGATTACGAGTTTCGCGCCGCCGTTACGCACCGCCTGACGAACCTGCTTTCCGGTCAAAGGCTGTAACTCTTCGGGTTCGCCGCCGATGAGGATGATGGTCTGTGCGCGGCGAATGTCTTTGTGCGTCGCCAGAGGCGCGCTTAAATTCTCGAAGAAGGGAACGAGTGAAAAAGCATCGGTCGCGCCGTAGTTCGGCGTGCCGACGAGTTCTTTCGCAAACTTGAGCAGAGCGTAGTTCGCTTCGTTCGTGATGCGCGGACTACCGATGATGCCGATGCTCTCCGCACCGTGTTTGTCGGCAACGTCTTTCAACTTGTTCGCCGCGAACTCGAAGGCTTGATCCCACGTCGCGGGAATCAACTTGCCGCCCTTTCGATAACGAATCAAAGGCGTGCGAAGCCGCTCACCATCATTGATGAACGGATGCCCGAAGCGTCCTTTGATACACAGAAACTCGCCGTTGATACCGTCAACATAACGGTCACGCGCGACGGAACGCATCACCTCACCCGCGCGGCTTCCAAGCGAAACCTGACATCCATCCGAACAGAACGTGCATGTCGAAACGGTCTGTTCCAACTCCCAAGGGCGGGCTTGGTGGCGATACGTCGCGTCAAGCAGAGTCCCCGTCGGGCAGACCTCAATGCAGTTGCCGCACTGCGAACAGTTGAGCCAACCGCCGTAAGTTCCGATAACGGTATGCGCTCCACGCCCGCCCGCTTCAATCGCATCTTCGCCCATCCATTCATCACAGACGCGCGTGCATCTCTTGCACAGGATGCAGCGTTGCGGGTCATTGCCGACCATCGGTGAAAGGAACTTCTCCGGCGCATAATTCTTGCGTTCGCTGAATCGTTCTTCGAGTCCGCCCCAATCGAAAACCATCTCTTGCAATTCACACTCGCCGCCTCTGTCACACACAGGGCAATCAAGCGGGTGATTCGCAAGCAGAAATTCGACCATGCCGCGACGCGCTTTTTCGATTTCGTCGGATTCTGTAGTGACAACCATGCCGTCCGTGCAGGTTATCGTGCATGAGGTTTGAAGCTTAGGCATCTTCTCGATACGCACGAGACACGTCCGGCACGAAGCCTGAAGCGCGAGGTCGGAGTAATAACAAAACGACGGCACGTTATGCTCGTGTTCGCGGCACACGTCAATCAGACGCGCGCCCTTTTCGGTTTGATATTCGTTGCCGTTAATAGTGACTTTAATGAGTTCGGTTGACATATTGTTTATGAAAACTATTTATTGCACGAAAAGAGAATATCCAAGTGCTTCAATCAAAAATGTACTCGACGGGCAGGGTGAAGCCCGGCACAACATCAAAGCCGTCAATCTGTTCGCCCGCTTCATATTGCGTGACGCTATTATTTGCGGCGTAATGTGCAAGTACAAATTTACGCTTTAAGTCAATCACCCAAACAAGGCGTGTCCCAACGGTCATCCACCATTCCGCTTTTTCTTGAACTTCTTTCTTCGTGTCGCCGGGCGAAACGACTTCGACGGCAACATCGGGTGCGAAAGGAATGTATCCTTTGGGTATGTCGCCATACTGCCGGAGACGCTCATTGCCGATAAAAGCGCAATCGGGCGCACGCACGTTGTGATTGTCAATCTTAAAACCTGTTTCGGCGGCGAGTACGATACCGAGTTCGTGCGCGAAGATATAAGAACCGAACGGCACGCTGAAGCGCATCGTCTTGGCTCCGTGTTCGCCGCCGGGTGGTGTCATCTGCTTGATTTCTCCGTTCACCAATTCGTAACGAAAACCGTCGTCCGGTATGCGTTCCAAATCGGCGGCAGTCATGCGCTGTGTGACCGTAGTGTTCATCGCGTGTGCCTATCCGTCAGGCGGTACTTTCGCAAAACTAATCCGCCGCAATCGCGTCTTGTTGAAGCATCGGGACGAGGTGCTTTTTGAAGTCTTCGGGAAACTTCTTTATCGCCGACTGTATGGGCCATGCAGCCGCGTCGCCAAGCGGACAGAAGGATTTGCCTTCGATGTTGTCGCAAATATCGAGCAGGAGTTGAGCGTCTTCGATGCGACCGTCTCCTTTGGCAATGCGTTTGAAAACTTTGACCAGCCAGTCCGTGCCTTCACGACACGGCGTACACCAGCCGCAAGATTCGTGTTTATAAAATTCGGTCAGATTTTTGGTTGACTCGAAAATGTCAACCGTATCGTCCATCACAATCATCCCGCCGCTTCCGACCATCGAACCGGCGACGACCAAACCTTCATAATCCATCAAAACGTTTTTGCCGATGATGTCCGACGCGGGCATGATATAGACACTCGAACCGCCCGGTATCACGGCTTTCAGTTTGCGTCCGTTAGTGATGCCGCCGCAGTCTTCCATGATGAACTTTTCGAGGTTGTCATATCCCATCGGTAGTTCATAAACGCCCGGATATTTGACGTGACCGCTGACCGACCACATCTTCGTGCCGCCGCTTTTCTCCGTCCCCAAGCCTCGGTATGCGTCGCCGCCGTGTTCGATAATCCACGGCACGGCGGCAATCGTTTCGACGTTATTAACCACCGTCGGGCAGCCGTATAAACCGGAGACGGCGGGAAACGGCGGCTTCAAACGCGGGTGTCCGCGCAAGCCTTCGAGTGAATTAAGCAGCGCGGTTTCCTCGCCGCAGATGTACGCCCCCGCCCCCGTCGTCGTGTGCATCTCACACGAAAAATCAGTTCCGAAAAGGTTCTGCCCGATGAATCCGGCGGCGCGTGCCTCTTCAATCGCGCGGTCTAAAATATCGGTTAAGTATTTGTATTCACCGCGCGAATACACATAGCAAGTGCGCGCACCGATGGCGTAACAGGAAATCAAACAACCTTCGAGAAGTAAGTGCGGGTCGCGTTCGTAAATGTAGCGGTCTTTGAACGTACCCGGCTCAGATTCATCGCCGTTTATGACGAGATACTTTTCCTTCGGCGAATCCTTCGGCACAAAACCCCACTTCATGCCGGTCGGGAAACCCGCTCCGCCGCGCCCGCGCAGCGCAGACTTTTTGACTTCATCAATCACGGCGGCGGGCGACATCGTAGTCACGGCTTTACGCGCCATGTCATAAGCTCCGTGCTTTCGCACGACATCGAGGCGCGTCGAGTTTTCCAACGCAAAACGCTTTATTAAATTCGGTTCGCAACCGACAGCTTCTATTCTCATAGTGGTCAGTGGAGCATGTGATTTATGATTGAGATGTCAAGCATAAAGTTGAAAGCACAAAAGTGAAAGTCAATGAGCGTGGTCTTTGTTTTTACTGACCACTGACCACTGCTTCAAGGTAGTGAGTCGAGAATGCCGTCAAGCTTTTCAATCGTCAGATTCTCGTGATAATCAAAGCCGATTTGGAGCATCGGCGCGGTTCCGCACGAACCGAGGCATTCGACTTCAGAAAGTGAAAAGCGTTTGTCTTCGGTTGTCCCGCCGGGCTTGATGCCGAGCCGTTTCGTGCAGTGCTCGGTGATTGCGCCCGCGCCCAAAATTTTGCATGACAGGGTGCGGCACACTTGAATGTGATACTTGCCGACGGGTTCGGTGTTTATCATCGAATAGAACGTCGCCACTTCCCACACGTCCGTGATGCGTATCTCCAATTTGTCGGCGAGAAACGCGACTCCCGGCGGGTCAAGGTATCCGCCGCGTTCACGTTGGACGATGAACATAAGCGGAAGGAGTGCCGAGCGTTTGACCGGAAATTTGGCGATATGTTTGTCCATCTCCGCGATGATTTCCGGTGTGAACGTCGCAATCGCATCGGGCATCAAGCCTTCTTGCGGCAGTGGATTGTTCGGCGTGAACTGTGTGCTGTGAAGTGGTTGTTCGCTACTCATTTGTCACTACTATTTACCTGTCAATTTCGCCAAGCACAATGTCAATCGAGCCGATGACGGCGACCACATCGGCAATCATTTCGCCTTCGACCATGATAGGCAGCGCGGACAGATTGACGAAACTCGGACCTCGAAAGTGAACGCGACTCGGTTTCGCTCCGCCGTCGGATTTGACGTACACGCCCAACTCGCCTTTCGACGATTCAATCGCGTGATAAACCTCGCCCTTCGGTACGCTGAAGCCTTCGGCGACGATAAGGAAGTGGTGAATCAGGGCGTCCATGTGCGTCTTCATCGCTTCGCGTTCCGGCAAGACGACTTTCGGAGCATCAGCTTTTACGGGACCCGGTTTCAAACGCGATGCCGCCTGCCTCACGATTTTCAGCGACTCCGACATTTCGCGCATACGCACCATGTAACGCGCCCACACGTCGCCATCCTGCTCAACCGGAACATCGAAATCATAAGTCTCATAACCCGTGTAAGGATTGGCGCGACGGATGTCTAAACCGATGCCGCTGCCGCGCAAACTGGGACCTGAAATCCCCCAATCAATCGCATCTTCGGGCGAGATGTACCCGACGCCTTTGGTACGACTCTGGAAAATCGTGTTGCCGGTCAAAAGCGTATTGAACTCGGCGAGGGCGGGCGGGAAGTTGTCTGTGAATTGTTTGACGCGCCGCTCGAATCCGCCGGGCAAATCCATCATCACGCCGCCGATGCGAAAGTATGAAGGCGTGAGACGACCACCGGAACATGCTTCGATAAGGTTCAAAATCTTTTCGCGTTCTCGGAAGCAGTAAAAAAAGACCGTCATCGCTCCCAAGTCGAGGGCGTGCGTGCCGAGCCAGACGAGATGTGACGCGATGCGTTGCAGTTCACACATCAAAACGCGGATGACCTGCGCGCGTTCGGGAATCTCCAGACCCAAAAGTTTTTCGACCGCCATCACATAAGCGAGATTGTTGCCAAGAGGATTCAGGTAGTCCATGCGGTCGGTGATGACGATGCCTTGTTGATACTTTTTGTATTCAAAAAGTTTCTCCATGCCCGTGTGCAGATAGCCTATATCGGGCGTGGCTTTGACAATCATCTCGCCGTCAAGCACGAGTTCGAGACGCAAGACGCCGTGCGTCGAAGGGTGTTGAGGTCCCATCGAAATCGTCATCTGCGTATCGAGCGGTTGGTCAACCACCTCGAACTGCGGCGGCAAGTTTTGTGTTGCAATACTCATAAATTAGTGGATAACGGATAGTGGATAGTGGATAGTTTGGGACAACGGTTTTTCACTATCCGTTATCCGTTATCCACTATCCACTAATTTATGCTGTACGGTTCGTAGCCGCGCAAAGGGAAGTCTTTGCGGAGGGCGTGACCCTGCCATTCGTCCGGTAAAAGTATGCGGCGCAAATCGGGATGACCTTCAAAGACGACGCCGAATAAATCGAAGGTTTCGCGTTCGTGCCAGTTCGCGGTTTTCCAGATTCCGGTGACGGTCGGAACAATGGGGTCGTCTTCGTTAAGTAAAACTTTTAAGCGCAAACGGTGAAAGTATTTCGTCGAAAACAGATGATAATTGACTTCAAATCGCGGTTCTTCCTCGACGCCTCTGTCCGCGCCGCACAAATCGGCGAGAAAATTGAACTCAAGCTTCGCCGTGTGTTTCAGGTAATCGCAAATCTCAACGATGTGTTCACGCGGAACGATGAGTGTC
The DNA here is from genome assembly GCA_041743485.1 of Pyrinomonadaceae bacterium. Taxonomy (GTDB): domain Bacteria; phylum Acidobacteriota; class Blastocatellia; order Pyrinomonadales; family Pyrinomonadaceae; genus JANDLT01. The sequence goes on along the minus strand of JBGTMR010000280.1, from coordinate 8,776 downwards.
GTTTCACCGAAAGCCTGAATCACTTCGACGATTGAATCGGGCTGCGCGGCGCGTATGAGTGCCGTGATTTGTTCGGCGTTGACGGCGTTACCCGGCGTCCCGCTCGCGGCGGGTGTCTCCGTTCCCATCGTCGGGGCGGAAGCCGTCGGTTTGCCCGTCGCGTCGGATGCCGCGTCGCTCTGCGCTCCCTGTTTGTTTTCTTCAGCCATAAACTTTGGTGTCGTGTGAACCGTGTTATAGAAGAAGCGACTTCATCCATAGAAGTCGCTTAAATCGTTCGCCCTAAACACTATGAAGAACGGCGGCGTTCATGACGCGAGGGGAACGTGTACGGCTTATTGGAGGCGATGAGTTGTTCGGTTTGGCTTTGCGCCGCCGAATCGTTTGTCGCGGAAACTCCCGATGCGGGCAGTGTTCCCGGCGGCACGACTTCGCGCGCTTCCGCGACGCGAACGTCGGGACGGTCACGGAAAGATTCCTTCATCACCTTGTCCTGCAACATCATAATCGCGTGAATCAACATCTCAGGGCGCGGCGGGCATCCGGGAATATAAACGTCCACCGGAACGACTTTATCCACCCCTTGCACAATCGCGTAATTGTCGAACACGCCGCCGGAAGTCGCGCACGCCCCCATCGAAATCACCCATTTCGGTTCGGGCATCTGGTCATAAATACGTCGCACGACGGGAGCCATTTTTCGGGAGACGCGACCCGACACAATCATCACGTCAGCCTGTCGCGGTGAAGCGCGAAAGACTTCCGAGCCGAAACGCGCGAGGTCATTGCGCGCACTCGTCGCGTTCATCATCTCAATCGCGCAACACGCCAAACCGAAAGTAGCGGGCCAAAGCGACGACTTACGCGCCCAATTCACTAGCGAATCGAGTTGCGTCGTCAAGACTTCCGGCAATGCTTCTGAAATTATGTTCTCTAAACCCATCTTGTACCTCTTAAAAATCCGATGCTTGATTCCTCATTATTTAAATTTATGAGAGGAAACTAAGCGGCTTTACGTTCGACCTTAACCGCCGCCAATCGTTCTTGACGAGCTAAAATTCTCGCTTCCGCTTCTGCTTCGACACGCGCCCTGTCGCCCCACTCAAACGTACCCTTCTTCACGACATAAATGTATCCGACCAGCAACAGGGCGACGAACACCATCATCTCGACGTAGATAAATGTAGCATTGCCCGACGCGACGAAATCCTTGAATACGACCGCCCACGGCACAAGGAAAATCACTTCGATGTCGAACAAAATGAACAGCATTGCAATCAAATAAAACTTGACCGAGAAGCGTTCACGCGCCGACCCCACAGGGTCTTTGCCGCACTCGTAAGGCATCAACTTGGTTTTTGTTCGCTTGCGTTGACCGAGTAATGCCGACAGTATGACTTGCGACGAACCGAAGCCCGCCGCGACCAAGAACATCAACAGAATCGGCAGATAAGCAATAAGTTGAAATTCATTCATATATGGAAATTCGGGCAGAAAGTCGGCTGACTTCGATAAGAGTCATCGTGCCTTCAAGCTTGCAAAAAAGATTGAGAATCAAGGTACAAGCTCATCCTAGACTCATCACACAGGACTGTCAAGAACCTCAATCTTTACGTTAAAGTCTTGTTTTACGGGCAAAATCTCAAGAAAATTGACCGTCTCAAAATGCGTGTGCTACTTTGCTTGGCGGACATCGGAGAATGCCCTTTTCGCCTTCCTCTCGCATCTTTCATCGTCGAACATTAAGCAAATTTGATAACCGGATTCAACACAGACGTTGAGCATGAAGGGGTGACGTACCACGTTCAAACCGAAGACAAGGGTTTGCAGTCGCCGCTCATTCTAACGCTCGTCTATCACGGCGGGGCGATTCTCGCCGCCCGTCGCACCCCTTACGATGATTTAATTGACGAAGGTTTTCAGGAATCCACGCTTGCCGAACGCCTCGCGCGTCAACACAAATTGATATGCGCCGCGATAAAAGCCGGACGCCTCAAAGATTTACAACGCAAATCCGAACCGCAACCGGCAACGACGATTGAAAAGTCAGAGGCTGAGACGGCTGTACTTGAAACGTCGGTAACTGAAGATAAGCCCGGCGATTTCAACCGCGACAATCTCAATCAGTTATCGCCGCTCGACCTTCTTCCCGCACCGGAAATTGATGTCGCGGCGGTTTCGTCATCTTCATCGTCCGACCTTTTAACGCCCGACCATTTACCGTCGGTTGACCAGCCGCTGCCCTCGCAATCCTCGACGGTGAGAATCGCCAAATCGGGCATCGCAGACTTCGCCCGCGCCGTTGATGACACTTCATGCTTGCCGCAACTCAGATTTTTAGACGAACAACCCTTGTTCGCGGGCGAACACGTCAAACTTCGTGTGCATATATTTGACGATACCGGAAACGCTCGGAAGTTTGCGGGCGCGACACTCAGAATTAAAATCATCGGCACGGCGTTCCCGCCCGTTCAACATCAAACCAACGCCAACGGCGAGAGCATTGCGACGTTCAACTTGTCGCTTCCTGCCTTCAAAGCCGGGCGCGCCGTGCTGCTTGTCACTGCCAGCATCAGCGGTTATGAATTAGAATTGCGCCGCATCATCAAAGTCCAAGATGTGAGGAAGTAAAATTTTGCGAATCGAAGTCAACGGCGAACCGCGCGAACTCTCCGACGGCACAACGCTCGCACAACTCATCGCCCGACTCGATTACGCCGGAGAACGCATCGCCGTCGAACTCAACCGCGAAGTTATACGCCGTAGCCTTTGGGACGACACCAACTTAAACGACGGCGACAAAATCGAAATCGTCCATTTCGTCGGCGGCGGCTCTCAATCTGTTCCGTCGGTGCTTAAAAACCAAACGGAAGATACGAAGTAATCATGCTTCCGGCGACCACAGAAGCGAGCGTTCAAGACAAATTGGACAGGTATTTGTTGAACCTCGACCACCCGAAAGGTAGTCCGAAAGCAAAGTGGTTCAAAGACGCTTTAGGTTTCACAAGGGAGAACAGCGATGAACTCGCCGGACAAATCGTCTTTGATTCGTCGAAAGCAGTTCAGACGGAAGTTGTCAGATTCGGAATCTTGTTCAACCAAACAATCAGCATCAAGGGCGCGAACGGCAGAGTTATCAAAGTGCTGTTCGCATGGATACGAAATGATGACGGTGTTGTAAGATTGGTGACGGCAGTTCCGACGAAAAAGTAAGGAGATATTTATGTTCAAAGAATACGAAGTGGTTGCTTTGAAGCGCGACTTGCCCGCCAAGAATTTGAAAACGGGAGACACCGGAACAATCCTAATGATTTACCCTGCCTCACCGTCTGCCTACGAAGTCGAGTTTTCCGACGATGAAGGCATCACGCTCGCCCTATTGACCCTTGAAGACGAAGACCTCATCGCGCTCTCGGCTGATGACCTTATTCAACGCGAAGCCGCTTAATCAAGTACCGTAAGGAGCATAATTTAATCATGTCCGCCGCCATCGCCGAACACGCCACTACACACCCCATCACGCACGCCGGAAACTACCGCATCGGCGCACACACTTTCACTTCGCGCCTCATCATCGGGACGGGGAAGTATCGTTCGCACGAAGAGATGCAACGCGCGCACCGCGCAAGCGGCGCAGAGATGGTGACGGTTGCCGTGCGGCGTGTGCCTCTGGATAGAAGCACGGAATCTTTCTTGGACTATCTCGACCCGGAAATGAAAATCCTGCCGAACACCGCCGGATGTTATACGGCGGAAGATGCGATTCGCACCGCCCGCCTCGCACGCGAAGCCCTCGACACGGATTTAATCAAACTCGAAGTCATAGGCGACCAAACGACTCTGTTTCCCGATAACGAAGGGACTCTGGAAGCGGCGCGAATTTTAGTGAAAGAAGGTTTCGTCGTGCTGCCTTACTTCAGCGATGATTTGATTATGGCGAAGAAACTTCTCGATTGCGGGTGCGCCGCCGTGATGCCGCTTGCCGCCCCGATTGGTTCGGGTTTGGGCATCTGTAATCCGGCGAACATCCGCATCATGCGCGAACAGTTGCCGGACGCGCTCATCATCGTTGATGCCGGAGTCGGAACGGCGAGTGATGCTGCGATTGCGATGGAATTGGGAGCGGATGCCGTCCTGATGAACACCGCGATTGCCGAAGCGGGCGACGCCGAAAAGATGGCGCACGCGATGAACTTTGGCATCAAAGCCGGACGCCTTGCTTACGAAGCGGGACGTATGCCGCGCCGCCTTTATGCGAGTGCTTCGAGTCCGTTACACGGCGTGATTAAGTGAATGACCAAGCACGATAAATTGCTTGAACAAATCATGCGCGGGACTTCCGACGCAAACATCAGTTTCGACGGGTTGTGCGTGTTGTTGCGGCGGTTGGATTTTAATGAGCGTGTGAAGGGTTCGCATCACATATTCAGCAAAGAGGGCGTTGAAGAAATCCTGAACTTGCAGCCGAAAGACGCGAAAGCGAAATCGTACCAAGTCAAACAGGTTCGCGCTGTGTTGCTGAAATATAAACTCGGAGACAAAGAAAATGACCGACGGATATAAGTACGAGTTGATTATTTATTGGAGCGCGGAAGATGCAGCGTACATCGCCGAAGTCCCGGAACTTCCGGGTTGCGCCGCCGATGGTGTGACTTACGGGGAAGCAGTCGCCAACGTCGAAACCGTGATTGACGAGTGGATTGAAACCGCGAAGAATTTAGGCAGGGCGATACCCGAACCAAAAGGAAGATTGATTTATGCATGATGGGTTTCAAATGAAAATAGATTAACCACAGCGACACCAAAAGCAAGAGAGGCACAGAGAATTGAAAACTCTGTGCCTCTTTTTGTTTCTCTCTGTGTCTTTGTGGTTAAAGCGGGACGTATCAAACCGAATCGAAAGCTTGCCGCTTAAACGTTCACCGTCAATGCTTGATACTCCGGCAACGCTTGAAACACATCGAGGGCGTAACGCACATTATTGAAGGGTGCGGATACTTGCACGCCTTGAATCATCTCGCGGGCTTCGGTTAAAAGTTCGCGGGCGATTGCCAAGCCTTCCTCGCGGGCGTGTTCCTTGCTTTTCTCGGAAGCGACGCGCATACGCTCCATCACAGGGGCGGGGACGCACACGCCGGGAACTTCGTTATGCAGAAATTCGGCGTTGCGGTATGACACAAGGGGCCAGATACCGGCGATAATCGGGATGCGAAAGTCTTTGATGCGTTCGAGGAAAGCGAAAAGTTGTTCGTTATCGAAGACGGGCTGCGTGATGGCGTATTCCGCTCCGGCTTCGACTTTGTACTCGAAGCGTTTTAGTTCATGGTCTAAATTCAAAGCACCGGGATTGACGCCGACGCCGATACAGAACGCGGTCGGGCAGCCTATCGGATTGTTGCCCAAGTCCAAACCGTGATTGAGTTTGTTGACCATGTTCGTCAAACCAATCGCGTCAATATCGAACACGGCGGTCGCGTCGGGGTAGGGTCCCATCTTCGGCGGGTCGCCCGTGATGAGCAGTAAATTTCTCAAACCCAACGCCGCCGCGCCGAGCAAGTCCGACATCATTCCCAAAAGATTACGGTCACGACAACAGTAATGAAGCACGGCTTCGATGCCGATTTCGCGCTCAACTAAAAGCGCGGTTGCCTGCGCGCTCATGCGTGTCTGGGCGCGCGGTCCGTCGGGGATATTGACGGCATTGACGCCCGCGTCTTTTAAGAGTCGTATGCTTTCGAGCGTCTTATGTGCGTCGCAGCCTTTCGCGGGAAGGACTTCCACCGAAGTCACAAACTCGCCCTGCGCGATGCGTGATGACCAGTTGGATTTCTCCTCCGGCGGGATGACGCGAATGTCCGACGGCGTGAGTTCTTCGACGCGAACGGGCGTTGATGTGGGTTCGGCTGGAAGGTCTCCGGTGTAAAACTTTTGCCCGCGCGGGGAAGCAGCGCGGACGGCGGCGGCGATGAGTTTGATGTGGGCGGGAGTCGTGCCGCAACAACCGCCGATGAATTTCGCACCCGCCTGAATCAGACGCGCCGCGTACTTCGCCATGTATTCAGGGGAACACATATAAAATTGTCGCCCTTGAACGTCGCGCGGAAGTCCGGCGTTCGGCTGCGCGGAGAGTTTCTTCTGTGTGACCGCGTGCATCTTCTCAATCGCGGCGAGAACGATGGCGGGACCCACGCCGCAGTTTAAGCCGATAACGTCCGCGCCCCATTCATCAAGGCGTGAAGTGAAGACTTCCGGCGTTGTACCGAAAGAAGTATTGCCGCTCGGCAAAATCGTCATCTGCGCGACAATCGGTAAATCACTGACTTCACGCACGGCGCGAATCGCCTGCCTGATTTCTGAAATGTCGGAAAAGGTTTCGAGAATGAACAGGTCAACGCCGCCTTCGACGAGAGCTTCGACTTGTTCCTTAAACATATCTTTGGCTTCGTCGAACGAAGTCGGACCGTAAGGTTCGATGCGAAGCCCAAGCGGACCTATCGCTCCGGCGACATGCGCGCGTTCACCTGCCGCTTCGCGTGCGAGTCGCGCGGCGGAAATGTTAATGAGACGAAGCGAACCTTCCAAGCCGAACTGTTGAAGATTGTGACGACTCGCCCCAAACGTGTTGGTTTCGATGACCTCCGCTCCGGCGTGAACGTATTCGGTGTGAACATCGCGCACGAGTTCCGGGTTCGTCAGGTTGAGTTCGTCGTAACAACGATTGATATAAACGCCTTTCGAGTAGAGGCGCGTGCCGATAGCACCATCGAAAATCGTGATGCGATTGCTGCTTAAAACTTCACTGAAAGATTCCATAATTTAACTTCGTGTAGTTGTAAAACCGCTTCTGATAAAGTTGCTTCCAATAAAAAGAAGTCCCGCGCCGTGATGTGAACGACGCGGGACTTCTCTTGAAAACGAAAACTTAAAGCGGTCTGGAAAAGCGTTGATAAATTCTTTAGCCGTTTATTTTTCGTGGTCGCAAGTGACTATAAATCACCACGTTGTTCTTAGGGTTGGCTTATACGCTTTGCGAAAACCGATGTCAAGTGAGACACAAACTGAAAGGTCGAATGCTGCCCTTCATCCCCTTTCACAGCGCGCCGCTATCGAGGGGAAAAGTTGCGTGGAGTTTTGACACCGCCACCGCACGGGTCGGACGAGGGACGGACACCGACGAAGTTCGTACCATTAGCGAAGACGCTGACTTGGTAAGCACAAACGGCATCGCTTCTGCCCGTCTGGTTGGAGATTCCAGCGTTCAGGCTACCGCTCACGGTTGTCGAAAAGATTGTTCCTGAAGAGCTACCTCTGAACACGATACCGTTGCCTACGTTGCCCGGTACACGAGGATCGGTAAGGTCGGCACCGCCAAAATTGATGGCATGAACTTCTGTCTTAGAGATAGACACTTTTGCGTTGCCCGCAACATCAATGCCGCGATCAATGTTGTTTTCAAAACGGCAATTCTCAATGGCGACGTTTGAGTTGCCGGTTATGAAGACACCGACCGCCGAGTTACGCACGGTCAAGTTACGCAACGTGACGTAGCGATTTTTATACTGCGGAGTGGAGCGGTCACTGGAAAGCGTATCAATATAGATGCCGGTGAAACCGGGCGTGAATGACAGCAACGGATTAACCGCACTTTTTACGGCATCTTGCGCTTCTGCGTTGATGGCAGTAAACGGCGGTACGATATTAGTAATGCGAATCAAGGGTAAGAAACTAAGAGCAAACACGCGACCGCGAGTTTGCCGTAACAATGAACGAGCAAGCCATTCGTTGAGCGCACTTTGGAAGCGTGCTGGATGCCGGTCTTTTCAATCACCCAATTAAACAGCGATTCAATGGGTTGCCGCATGGAACAGACGAATCTCGACCATAATGAATCAGTTTGTTCAAGCGGTTGGTTTTTCTGCTTTTTAGGCGGTGTGGCGAGGACGGTCCCAAGTTTGTCAAAGTCGGCTTTGGTGTCAGTGCAGGCGTAGGCTTTATCGGCAAACAAAGCACAGTTTCCAAGTTCGAGATTCATCTGGCGCAACGCCGTGAGGTCGTGACATGAGGCTTTGGTCAAGTAGAGGCGTTCGGGCATGGGTAGCAGACGGTAGCGACGTACAGCTTGGAGATGAAGTTTAACTCCGTAATACCACAGGTTTTTGCTTGAACAGAAGGTTTTATCGGCAATCTCACGCGCGACGCGAGCCTTCGTCGAGCGTGAGCCACGAGCTAAGATGATGGGTAAGCTGTCAATCACGCGGTCATCGGCAAGCGAGAGCGGCAGGTGCGCTCTTTGCAATACTGCCTCAATGAGTAGCTCAAAGGCAGGAGTCAGCGAATTTAAGCGATGGTTGAAAGCCTGATACGTTGGCAAGTGTGGAAACCACTCGCCCCAGTGTTGGCAAATATGGTCGTAGCTGTGGCGCATCGTAAAGAAGCCTTGTAAATGAGAGAACAAGTAAATCGTGACCAGTTCTTGGTCGGTGAAATGCGGCGTGACGCGCCGCAAGCGTTGATGTTGCAAAACAGGTTGGGTATCGTAGAGGTGGCAGACTAACAAGTAGAGTTCGATGAGTTGTAGTTGCATACAACGATTCTACAACTCTTGGTTAGTCTGTCACTTCTTACCCTTGATTCGCATTTCATATAAATTATGGCTGTGGCTTTTGACGACCTTGTGGAATTGATGCGCCGCCTACGCGCTCCCGACGGTTGCCCTTGGGATAGAGAGCAAACTTACGCGACGCTCGCGCCGATGCTGTTGGAAGAGGCTTATGAA
>JBGTMR010000279.1:0-4235 GCA_041743485.1 Pyrinomonadaceae bacterium | reverse complement strand
GTAAATCGCGGGAACGTGAATGTTCGTCCACTCTTTGAAGTTTTGGCGGAAGCGTTCGGCGTTTTGGGCTTCATGGCGATAATTCATTTCCTCGTTTATCGTCCGCGCAAATTCCGCCAACATGCCCTGCCAATCGGCGTTCGCGGCGATGGACGGGATGCGTGCCATGCGCGCCGTCAAATCGTCGAGAATACTCAAATCGAAAGCGATGGATTCGTCTAAGTTCGGACGTTGAACCTTAACCGCGACTTCTTCGCCGGTGTGAAGACGCGCGCGATAAACTTGACCGAGAGAGGCGGCGGCGACGGGCGCATCGTCAATTTCCGCGAAGGCTTCGCGCATCGTCATGCCGAGTTCCGCGACGATGCGCGCATGGGCTTCAGCATTTGAAAATGCCGGAACTTGGTCTTGTAAAAGCGACAGTTCTTTGACATAAGCGAGCGGCAAGAGGTCGGCGCGCGTGCCGAGAGATTGCCCGATTTTGATAAACGTCGGACCTAAATTTATCAACCCGCGTCCGAGCCATTTAGCTTGAGCATCGAGGCGCGATTCCTTACTCGCGGAAGCGTCGTCACCGCGAAAGACGACGCGGCGCGTGAGGCGAATGATTTTATCGAGCGTGCGACGGTCAACGTCACGACTCCATTCCTGAAAGGCGGCGAGTGTGCCGCGCGCGCTCGCTTCATCACGCAGACGGGCGGCAATTCGCACGTCAAATTTGTGTTTCGATTCGTAGTTTTCGAGAAAGATAAAAAAGCCCAAACCGCCAAGCACGCGCACGATTTGAAGTGTGCGCCACAGGCGGCGGAGTTTGCCGTAATGCTTTTCGTTTTGTTTGTCAAACGGCTTACCGACTTGCGTTTCCGTCGGGACTAAAGCGACGGGGCGCGGTGCGGCGTCGGACGTGACAACGGGCGTAACGACGGTGAGCGCGTCGCCGTTCAGGTGCGCGCCGTTGCCGTTCGTCGGGTTGAATGAATTTAGATTGAGCGGTGATGGAGTCGGCAAATTGTTTGTTTCACTTTTCATATTACGCGAAGCATCTTACACGTCCGCATGTGACAGCCGTGTGTTCGGCGTCTCAAAAGGATTTTCGCTGAAAGGGTTTTGATGCGTGAAAGGCGTGGCGGGTTTCAGACGATGGCGAGTGAGCGGCGGACGCCCGCGCGTTTGAAATAACGGACGGCGCGTGCGGTGTCCTTTGTGATTTGATTTTTCAGTTCGTCGAGCGAAGCGAATTTGCGCTCATCACGCAGACGATGCAGGAAGCGCACGCGCAACACATCGTCATATAAATCGCCGTCCCATTCGATGACGTGCGTTTCGATCGAAGGCTCGCGGTCGTTGGTAACCGTCGGGCGCGTGCCGACGTTGGTAATGCTTCTGCGCCATGCGCCTTCGATGAGGGCGGCGGTGACATACACGCCGTTCTTTGGAATCACGCGGTTATGCGGGCGGACGTTCGCGGTCGGAAAACCAATCGTGCGCCCGCGTTTATCGCCGTGCGTGACGAGACCTTCGACGCCGTAAGGTCTGCCTAAGAAACGACGCGCGAGATTGACTCTGCCTCCGGTGAGAAGTTCGCGTATGCGCGTCGAACTGATGCGCGTGTCACGCAGGGAAACTTCTTCGACTTCTTTAGCCTGAAAGCCGAGACGCGCGGCGGCTTCGATTAGAAACTCAATCGTTCCTTTGCGCCCCCGCCCGAACGCGAACCCGCGCCCAAGATAAACTTCCGATGCGCGCAAACGGTCGCGCACCGTATCGCGCAAAAACGCCTCCGCCGAGACGCTCGCAAATTCGCGTGTGAACGGGATGACGATGGTTTGCTCGATACCGAGCGCGCTCAAAGCTTCAAGCTTCTGGTCGAAAGTTTGAAGCAAAGGCGGTGCGTTTTCCGGGTGCAGTACGGCGCGCGGGTGCGGGTCGAAGGTGATGACCGTCGGCACGGCTGAAACCGCGCGGGCGCGCTCAACCACCGTCTGCATGATGAGTTGATGACCGAGATGCAGACCGTCGAATACGCCGAGCGTTAAGACGGTCGGGCGCGCGATGTTCGCATTGTCTGTGCCGTGAAAGAGCCGCATATTGGGTAATGATGAGTGATAAATGATGAGTGATGAATGGCGGAAGATTTGGTTCTTAATTCATCATGCATCGCTCATCATTCATCGCTAACGATAAGTCCGTCATAAGCCCAGATGACGCCTTCGGGAAGAAGTTTCGCGTCGCGTGAGTATTTGATGTCGTGGGCGATGTGCGTGAGGAACGTGCGGCGCGGGCGCAGACGTTCGATGACTTGTAAAGCTTGTTCGACGTTGAGATGCGTCGGGTGTTTTCTGACTCGAAGGCAATCGAGAACAAGTACGTCAAGGTTGTGCAAGGCGTTCATCGTCGCCTTTGGAATCTCGCTTAAATCCGTGACATAAGCGAAGTCGTTGAAGCGAAACGCGAGTACCGGAAGCCGCCCGTGTATGACTTCGAGCGGTGTGATTTGAAAGTCGGGAGCGAAGCAGAACGGCGCGCCGATGTGGATTTCGTGCGGCACGAGTTGCGGCAAACCGCCACCCGTGTATGACGGCTCGAAAACGTATTTGAAGATGCGGCGCACATCGCACCACGCCCGCGCGTCGGTAAAGACGGGCAATGCGCCGTGACGAAAATTCAAAGGACGCACATCGTCAAGCCCGAAAATGTGGTCGGCGTGGCAGTGCGTGATAAGCAGAGCGTCCAAGTGCTTGATGCCGTAACGTAAAGCCTGTTGACGAAAATCGGTCGCCGTATCAACGAGAATCTTCATCCCCGCGTGTTCAATCAATACCGATACGCGCAGGCGTTTGTCGCGCGGGTCATCCGATGTACAAGTCTCGCACTCGCACCCGATGGCAGGGACGCCGGTTGATGTGCCTGTGCCGAGAAAGGTCAGTTTCATAAAAGCAGGAGTCAGAAGTCAGGAGTCAGGAGCCAGAATGAAAACAGGACTTTCTCACTTTTCGTTTTTTCTTTAATCTTGCTCCCTTTTAATTTGAAATTTCAAATTTGAAATCTCGAATTTGAGAAACTCCTATATGGAGAACACACCAAGATACCGATTTCTGTTTAGCATTACACTCTGCAGAATGTTAGCTTTTCGCCATTCAAAGGGGCAGATGAAGCCTTGTCATAATCCGAATCTTGGTGTGCGCGGCATATAGAAAACAGGAAACAGACCGGTTTATTCTGACTCCTGACTTCTGGCTTCTGCTTTATTTCCCCCCTGTGATGTCGCTGCCGGAGAAGCCGCGCGGTGGGACGGCAGGGTTTCGCGTGTAGGATTGCGAGAGCGAAACGAATTGCATACGCAGTTCGCTCAAGAGTCCGTCGAGGGTTTCGGTTTCTTCGGGGACGAGTTTGCCGCCGGTCTTTTCGCGCAGGGTGGCGAGTAAATCAATGCAGTGTTTGGCAAGCGGCAAATCTACTTCGCGTCCTGCCATGCCGGGATGTTCCGTCAAGCCCAAAGCGGCGGCGGCGGGCGAGGCGATGAACATGATGAGATTGATAAAGGCGTTCGGGTCGCCGTGCGCTCCGGGTTGCGCCCCGGATTCGGTTTCGGCGGACGGTGAAGCGGGCGACGATGAAGGTACGGCAGCCGATGATGGCGACGATGCGGTTGATAAAGTCGCGGCGGTCGAGGGCGCGGCGTCAGTCACAACCGATGACATAGCGGCATCGTCGCTTGTCGTTGACGGCGTGGCGACAGATGAAGCGGATGCGGCGGGTTTTGGTGCGGCATCCGGGTCAACCGGGCGGGCTGTGCCGTCAGAATTGAAAAGGCGACGGTCTGTGACTTTGAAAGTCGGTGTTTCTTCGCTCATATATTTTTGTCCGTTAAGCCGCACGCTTCGCTTTGAACATACTTCCGAAGCAAAGCGCGCGGCAAGAAATTATGATTCAAGTTGTTCGTACTCTTGCCTTCAAGGTTAGCACCACACTTTGCGGCATCGCAACCGCTTCGCCAATTCGCCTCTCGCATGACAACCGCGAAGAAAGCGGGCATGATTAGACCGCGTTGTTAAACCTGCGACTTTGTACTTTATTTCAAATTCGAGATTGAACATTTCATATAAATTATGGCTGTGGCTTTTGACGACCTTGTGGAATTGATGCGCCGCCTACGCGCTCCCGACGGTTGCCCTTGGGATAGAGAGCAAACTTACGCGACGCTCGCGCCGATGCTGTTGGAAGAGGCTTATGAA
>JBGTMR010000278.1:0-5964 GCA_041743485.1 Pyrinomonadaceae bacterium | reverse complement strand
CGCGTCCGCTTGCGTTAAGCCGCGCGGGTCGCTGAGGCGTTTGACATTAGCTTTGATTGTGTCGAGGCGCGCGATGTTCTCCGGCGACGAGATGGCGAGCAGGTGCATCTGCCGCAATTCGTTGGTGCGCCCGATGTCGGTTATCTTTACGCGGTCGGGGGCGGCGGCGGCAATGGAATTGATGACGCGCTCCATCGTCGCGTAGTTGGTGTGAAAGTCGCCGACATCGAAACCTAAAATGGATTGCGGTCGCGGCACGTTCGGACGAAAAGGTCCGCGCGTGTAAAAGTCGAAGGGAGCGGTGTTGCTTTGTGCTTGGGCGACGGGCGGCGCGGCGGAAGAAACAAGCAGTGCCACCGCAAGGAAGCACGCGAACAAACGTCTCGGATGTATCATCAAAGGTGTGGGCTTTCTGTGCAGAGATTTGGGAAATGACTTCCGCGATAGTAACCCGCTTGAGCGTGCGTTTCAAAACATCAATATCCGAAGAAGGTAAATCTATGGACTATTTTCAAGGCAGAGTCAGAGCCGACGAAGATGAACTGTGTCCGAAGTGCGGCGAACGGCGTGTGCGCGCGTGGGAAGATATGAAAGACGACGAGCGCGAATTCGTCGGGCGCGTCTTTCGCCCGGACGAAGGCGAACGTCAAAGATATAAGTGGTGTGTGGTGTGTTGGGACGAAGTGCGTGACGATGCGCCGCGCTTTGTTTAGTTATGACGATCTGGAGATAGTGATTTCGGACGATTTGGTAAAACGGAGTAGAACGGAGGCATAACGGAGGTAAGCGGAGGATTAAGAATTTCAAATCTCAAATCGAACATCAAGCTTTTCTCCGTTGACCTCCGCTCCTGCCTTCGTTCTACTCCGTTTTACTTCTCTGCCGTACTTTGTTCCGCCGCCCAACTTTATTTTAATGACACGTTTTGTAATATCCGTGTAAGATTGCCGTCTATTTTCAAGACAGCGTTTTCATCGCTCATCCGGCAATACCATTTCGCAGTCTCTCCATGTCTGCCGAAACACATACAACCCTCCGTAGTTCTGAAAGGAAATCGTCTCAATGACTTCTTTGACGAAAGTTTTACTGTTAACCGTTCTCGCTTTGACTCTCAACGTCGCTCCCGTTTTGGCACAAGCCTCAAGTTCGACGGCGGAACTGCGCGGCACAATCACCGACTCCGGCGGGGCGGTCGTGCCGAACGCGACCGTGACCTTGACCGATACCGAAAAGGGAACGGCGCGCACCGCCCAAACCGATGCCGAGGGGCGTTATGTATTTCTCGTCGTGCCGCCGAGCGATTATGAATTGCGAATTGAAAGCACGAACTTTACGGCGAGTACCGTGCGCGTGTCGCTGACCGTCGGGCAGCAAGCCGACATCCCCGTGCAGTTGAGCGCGGGCGGGTTGGAAGCCACCGTTGACGTTGTGGCGGGCGCGGAAGTCGTTGATACGGATCGCACGCAACAATCTTCGGTGATTAGCGAGAGGCAAATCACGAACCTTCCGATTAGCCGCCGCAATTATCTCGACTACGCGCTGCTGACGCCGGGCGTCACGGATTCGGACAACATCGCCGACGCTTCGGATTTCCGCGTCGCGCAAACGCCGCAATCGGGACTCTCGTTCGGCGGCAACAACGGGCGCGGCAACTACATCGCGGTGGACGGAGCGGCGACCAACGATTCGAGTGGCGGCGTGATTCAAACAATTAGCCAAGAAGGTGTGCAGGAATTTCAAGTCCTTCGCAACAGCTACAGTGCCGAGTTCGGCAACGCGGCGGGCGGCATCATCAACACGATTTCAAAGACCGGCTCGAACCGAATTTCGGGAAGTCTGTTCGGCTTGTTCCGCGATGACAAATTCGATGCGCGCAATCCTTTCGACTTCGCCCCCGACGGACAATCGCCGTTTAGCCGCCAACAGTACGGCGGCTCGTTCGGCTTCCCCATTCGTCAGGATAAAACCTTCGGCTTCGTCACGCTCGAACGCTTCAGTCAAAATCAAACGACGTTCGTTAATCTCTTAAACGACCCGGCGATTTTCAACATCACCGCGTCGCAAAACGCGCTCTTTACATTTTTACAAGCCGGAACGCCGTTCGCCGCCGCCGCGACGGGTTTGCGCGCCGCGCTGACCACGACCGCGACGGCTTACCCGCGCACCGTCAATCTTTTTAGCAACGCGAGCGGGCAATTTCCGTTCGAGGAAAATCAAACGCTTTTCTCGACGCGCTTTGATAATAACTTCAGCAGCCGCCACAACGCTTACGTGCGTTTTAACCTGACCGACCAGATTGCCGAAAATCAAGCGGCGGGCGCGCTGACCGCCGTGTCGCGTGGACGCACGATTGATGCCTTCAACGGCGGCGTGCTGCTCTCCGACACTTTTCAATTCAACGCCAACACGGTCAACGAATTCAAAGGACAATTTCTTTATAACCGCTTCGGCGTGATTCCGAACGACGCCATCGGACCTGAACTCAACATCGAAGGCTTCGGCAACTTCGGACGCGACATCTTTTTGCCGTCGAACAACATCGAGCGGCACTATGATTTTTATGACAACGTGACGCGCGTCGCGGGCAGTCACACCTTGAAGTTCGGCGGCACGACCAACATTCAAGATGTCGCATCCGACAACGAGACTTTCTTCGGCGGACGCTTCAACTTCGGGGCGGCGATTCCGCTTTCAAACATCATCGCGCTGAATCCCGCATTGGGTCCGACTGTGCTGACGCAGCTGACCGGCTTTTTGACTGCGAACAATCCGGCTTTGTTGCCCGCCTTGAGTACGCCGATAAACGCTTTGCAGGCTTTCAATCTCAATCTGCCGATTGTCTATCAACAGGGCTTCGGCGAAACGTCCGCGCAGTCAGTCGCGGTTCGCACCGGCTTCTACGGGCAAGACACTTGGAAGGCGCGGCGTAATCTGACTTTAACCTACGGCTTGCGTTACGCGATTAACGACGAAGCGTTTTTTATTCCGACCGACAAAAACGATTTTCAACCGCGCTTCGGTTTTTCCTACGACCCTTTCTCCGACGGCAAAACCGTGATTCGCGGCGGGGCGGGTATCTTCTCCGGCAACGTCATCAACGTCGTCGCCAACGTCACAACGGAACTTAGCGCGCGCGGCAATCCGAGCGACATCAACATCGTGCTGGCGACCGCGACTTCCGGCGCGCTTGGCTTACCGTCTTCGTTCGCCGTTTATCAACGCTACCTTCAGTTGACGAACAATTTTTCACGCACCGTGACGGCAACCGATTTGGCGACGCTTGGTGTCACTCCGCGACCCGGCAATCCGCTCGAAGTGCGTTTTCGTGAAGACCCGAACTACAAAACACCGACCACTTATCAAGCGAGTCTCGGCGCGCAGAGGGATTTAGGACGCGGCTTCTCGCTTGATGTCAACTATCTTTTCACGCGCGGAATTTACCTGACGCGCAACCGCGACCTCAATCAATTCGACCGCACCGGCGCGCCCAATCCGCTTAATCCGAACGGCGGCGCGACCTTTATACGATTTCCGAGTGCCGCCCAAACCGCCGCCGGATTAACGAGTAATTTCCGTAACCCGCTTCGCTTCCAAGACAATCAATACGAATCGTCCGCCAACTCGTTTTACCACGCCGGAACATTCGCCTTAACGCGCCGCTTCGCCAACAACTTCAGCCTCAACACGCACTACACGTTCTCGAAATCAATAGACGAAGTGACCGACTTTAACAGCGACTTCTCGGCGCAGAATCCTTTGAACTTGCGCGCCGACCGCGCGCTCTCGGCGTTCGATCAACGTCATCGCGCCGTCTTCAGCGGCGTGTTCCAAAGTTCGTCGCGTAATAAATTCTTGCGCGACTTTATCCTCTCGCCAATCTTCATCGCGGGTTCGGGTCGCCCGTTTAACTTACTGCTCGGCTTCGATTCCAACGGCGACGGGCGTTCGCAATCCGACCGTCCCGGCACAGTCGGGCGCAACACCGGATTAGGCGAACCTTTTTACAGTCTCGACACGCGACTCGCGCGCCGCTTCGCGTTCGGTGAAAACAGATTCCTAGAGTTGACCGCCGAAGGCTTCAATCTCTTAAACCGCACGAATTTTGCCGGAGTCAATAACATCGTCGGCTCACTGCCGCTCGCCGACCGCGAAGCATTGACCACCGGCACGACACGCGGCGACCGCACCGTCGCCCCGACACGCCCGCTCGGTTTCACATCGGCGGCGGCGGCGCGCACGTTTCAATTCGGCGCGCGGTTCAATTTCTAATTCGTCCGCGCTTGATTGAAAACTCTGCGTGTCTCTGCGTCTTCAACTCTGCGGAACTCTGCGCTAAAAAATCTTTGGACGCAGAGACACGCAGAGGGCGGACGCAGAGTTCCGCAGAGGAAAAACAGTTTTAAGATGGCTTGTAAAAACCCATGCCGACAAACTCCATCGAACGCACACCGTCCGCTTACGACTTCCCGCTTCTCATCAAACACTTGTTGCACACGCCGCTCGCGCACGCCCCGCAACAGGAAATCATTTATCGTGACGTGTCACGCTACGATTACCGCACGTTTAATCAACGCCTCAAACGTCTTGCCAACGGCTTGACGAATCTCGGCGTAGAACCCGGCGATACCGTCGGTGTGATGGACTGGGATAGCCATCGCTATCTTGAATGTTTCTTCGCCGTGCCGATGATGGGGGCGGTGCTGCACACGATTAACATACGTCTTTCGCCCGAACAGATTCTGTACACGATTAACCACGCCGCCGATGATGTCTTGCTCGTTCACACCGACTTTCTCCCCGTACTTGAAGCCATCAAAGACGGTATCGAGACGGTTAAGAAAATCATCTTATTAACGGATGATGACAACGCGCGACCTACGACTTCACTCGACCTCGCCGCCGAATACGAAGCGATGATAAGAGCGAGTTCGGAAGACTTCGAGTTCCCGGATTTTGACGAGAACACACGCGCCACGACGTTCTATACGACGGGAACAACCGGCGCACCGAAAGGCGTTTATTTCAGTCACCGTCAAATCATGCTTCACACTCTAAGCGGCATGGCGACCTTCGGCTTCTCACCGGAGAAGCATCGCTTTCATCGCGCCGATGTTTATATGCCGCTGACGCCGATGTTCCACGTTCACGCTTGGGGGCTGCCGTACATCGCCACGACGATGGGCGTCAAGCAAGTTTATCCCGGACGCTATGCACCCGATACCTTGCTCGGCTTAATTGAAAAAGAAGGCGTCACGTTCTCGCATTGCGTCCCGACGATTCTACATATGCTCTTGACTTTCCCGCCCGCGAAAGATGTTGATTTATCGAAATGGAAGGTCGTCATCGGCGGCGCGGCTTTGCCGAAGGGTCTGGCGCGCTCCGCGATGAATCGCGGCATAGATGTTTTCGCGGGTTACGGTATGTCCGAAACGTGTCCGCTTCTGACCATCGCGCACGTCAAACCCGAAATGATGATTGATGATGACGACATGGACGGGCAAATCAACCTCCGCACGAAAGCGGGTCTGCCCGTACCGCTTGTGGATTTGCGAATCGTTGATGAGGAGATGCGAGACTTGCCTCACGACGGCAAACACACAGGGGAAATCGTCGTCCGCGCCGCGTGGCTGACGCAAGGTTATCTGAAAGATGCGGCAAGTTCCGAACAACTCTGGCGCGGCGGCTTTCTTCACACCGGAGACATCGGAAGCATTGACGCGGACGGTTATCTACAAGTCACCGACCGCATCAAAGACGTGATAAAAACGGGCGGCGAATGGATTTCATCGCTGGCAATCGAAGACATCATTTCACAGCATCCGGCGGTCAGCGAGGTCGCGGTCATCGGCGTCAAAGATGAGAAATGGAGCGAACGCCCTCTACCGCTCATCGTCTTAAAATCCGAACACAGGGGCAAAGTTGCCGAAGATGACATCAAGCAGCACGTCAAAGCTTATGCCGATA
>JBGTMR010000277.1:0-2849 GCA_041743485.1 Pyrinomonadaceae bacterium | reverse complement strand
GACCCGACGGGTTACGGGCGCATCGTGCGTGATGAAGAAAATCGTTTCAGCCGCATCGTCGAACAGAAGGACGCGACGTCGGAAGAAAAACTTATCACCGAAATCAACTCCGGGATTTATTGTTTCGAGACGCTCAAACTTTTCCCCGCCCTCGCCCGCGTCACGCCCGCCAACTCGCAAGGCGAATACTACCTGACCGACGTTCCCGGCATTCTCCACTCAGACGGCGACGACGCGAGCATCTTCCCTCACAACGACGCACGCGAAGTCTCCGGCATCAACACCCGCGTCGAACTCGCGGACTTTGAGCGTGCCTTACGCATACGCACCGTGCGCCGCCTGATGCTCGATTCCGGCGTCACCATCATTGACCCTTACAACACTTATGTTGACGGGGAAGCCGTCATCGGACGCGACACTACGCTTCACCCGAACACGCACATCGAAGGACGCACCCGCATCGGTGAAGATTGTGTGATTCAATCCGGTGCGCGCATCGTCAACTCACGCATCGGCAGCAACGTCACGGTAAAGAACAACTCGCTTATCATTGATTCGGAAATCGGCGACAACTGCACCGTCGGACCCTTCGCTCACCTCCGCATGAACACGCACCTCGAAGAAGACGCTCACATCGGTAACTTCGTCGAAGTCAAAAAATCCCGCATCGGGCGACGCTCGAAAGCGATGCACTTGACTTACCTCGGCGACGCGAACATCGGCGAACGCACCAACATCGGAGCGGGAACGGTGACGTGCAATTACGACGGGAAAAACAAACATCAAACGACGATTGAATCCGACGTTAAAATCGGCAGCGATACGATGCTCGTCGCCCCCGTCCGCATCGGAGCAAACTCCGTCACCGCCGCCGGTTCGGTCGTCACGACGGACGTTCCCGCCAACACACTCGTCGCCGGAGTTCCCGCGAAAATAAAAAAACACCTTAACCTCGAAGCAGAGGAAACGATTGAGAAGTAGCCGCGTCAGGTTCGGCTGCTTCCAAACCTGACATTTGAAATTTCAAATCTGAAATTGCAAATCAAACATCGTTATCCTCTCCCCTAACTTTTCATTCCTGCCATCTTGATCAAAAGGACTTATAAAATTATGTGCGGCATCGTCGGCTACGTCGGAGACAAACAGGTCACGCCTTTGCTTATCGAAGGCTTACGCAAATTGGAATATCGCGGCTATGACTCGGCGGGCATCGCCGTCGTTGATGAACATTACACACTCGATGTGCGCCGCGCCGAAGGCAAACTTCGCAACCTCGAAGAAGCCGTTCGCGTGCGACCGCTCGACGGCACTTTCGGCATCGGGCATACACGTTGGGCGACGCACGGGCGACCGACCGAAGAGAACGCCCACCCGCACCGCGACTGCACGGGGCGCGTCGTCGTCGTCCATAACGGCATCATCGAAAACTATCTCGAACTCAAAACCCGCCTTCGCGCGCAAGACCACAACTTCGTTACCGAAACCGATACCGAAGTCATCGCCCATCTTATCGAAGAACATCTCAAGACGAACGATGATTTTGAATCTGCCGTGCGCGCGACCATCAAAGAACTGCGCGGCATCTTCGCGCTCTCTATCATCTCGCCGGACGCCCCCGACACCATCATCGCGGCGCGTTTAGGTCCTCCGGTGGTTATTGGTTTGGGCGAAGGCGAATACTTCGTGGCAAGCGATATTCCGCCGATTCTCGAACACACGCGCAACGTATTTTTCCTTGGCGACGGCGAACTCGCCGTGCTTTCAAAAACGGGCGTGCGTGTCTCCACCTTCGACGGCGCGGAAGTTCAGCCGGACGTTCAACGCATCACTTGGGACCCCGTGATGGCGGAGAAAGGCGGCTATAAACATTTCATGCTCAAGGAGATTTACGAGCAGCCGCGCGCTGTCCGCGACACGACGCAGAACCGTCTCTCACTCGATACGGGGCGCGTCTATCTCGAACCGATGGAGATAACCGATGAAGATTTACGAAACGTCACGAACATCAAAATCGCGGCGTGCGGCACGTCGTGGCACGCCGGACTCGCCGGAAAGTACATGATTGAGCAACTCGCCCGCGTCTCGACGGAAGTTGATTACGCATCCGAATTTCGTTACCGCGACCCTGTAATTGAAGCGAACACATTGCTTATCGTCATCTCGCAATCCGGCGAAACCGCCGACACCATCGCCGCCCTGCGTGAAGCCAAAGGGCGCGGGGCGAAGATTCTCGCCATCTGTAATGTTCACGGCTCGATGATAACGCGCGAATCGCACGGCACGATTCTCACACACGCCGGACCCGAAATCGGCGTCGCTTCCACCAAAGCCTTTACCGCGCAGATGGTCGCCCTTTACCTGTTCGCGCTTCATCTCGGCAACCTTCGCGGCACGCTGACCGAAGACGAATCCAAACGCCACGCCCAACAACTCGCCGAACTGCCGGTGAAAATTGAACATCTTTTAAGCAACTCCGCGCACATCGAAGACCTCGCCCGCGAGTTTCACCGCGCGACGGATTTTCTGTACTTAGGGCGCGGCATCAACTTCCCCGTCGCCCTCGAAGGTGCTTTGAAATTGAAAGAGATTTCGTACATCCACGCCGAAGGTTATCCGGCGGGCGAGATGAAACACGGACCCAATGCCCTGATTGATGAAACGCTGCCCGTCGTCGTCGTCAACACACGCGAGAGCGGCAATCAGGCTTCCGAACTTCGTTACGAGAAAACCCACTCGAACATCGTCGAAGTAAAGGCGCGCGAAGGCGTCATCCTAACCCTCGTTACCGAAGGCGACGAGATGAGCGCGAACGAATCAACGCACGTCATCGAAATACCGGAAGCATCCGA
>JBGTMR010000276.1:0-38306 GCA_041743485.1 Pyrinomonadaceae bacterium | reverse complement strand
GGGGCACCCTCCCGGAGCAACGAACCGTCCCCGGAACGCTTGAAGACATCGCCGAGCGGGTCGCCGAGGCGAAGCTCAAACCGCCCGCCATCACGGTCGTCGGCGGCGTGGTGGGCCTGCGCGAGGCCGGCCTCGGCTGGTACGAAAAACGCCCGCTATTCGGGCGGCGAATCGTGGTTACCCGTGCGCGGGCGCAGGCCGGGGACCTCTCTTCAGAGCTGGAAAGCCTCGGGGCCGAGGTGCGCGAGTTCCCGACCATCGAGGTGAGGCCGCCAGAAGATTTCGGCCCGCTCGACGAAGCTATTCTGAGCCTCGATTCGTTCGACTGGCTGGTCTTTACGAGCGTGAACGGCGTGCAAGCCTTCGTAGAGCGTCTGCGCCACCACGGCCTCGACCTGCGGGCCGTCCCGCGCGGGGCGAAGGTGGCGGCCATCGGGCCTGCCACGGCGGAGGCGCTCGAAGTGGTTGGGCTGCGGATGGACGTGGTACCGCGGGAGTTCCGGGCGGAGGCCCTGATCGAGGCGATCCAGGACGACTCGCTCGCCGGTAAGCGCGTCCTTATCCCCCGCGCGAAGGTGGCGCGTGAGATCCTGCCCGAAAAGCTCCGCGAGGCCGGCGCCGAGGTAGTCGTTCCGCCGGCCTACGAGACCGTTCCCTCCACGGAAGGCAAAGAGCAACTTGCCCGGGAGCTTGAATCCGGCGGGATCGACTGCGTCACGTTCACCGCGAGCTCCACCGTGGACAACTTCGTCGCTGCCTTCGGGCCCGGGGAGTCGGCTCGGCTGCTCCTGGGGACCCGGATCGTCTGCATCGGCCCGATCACCGCCGACACCGCCCACGGCCACGGCCTCCGGGTGGACGCCGAGGCGGCCGAGTACACCATCCCCGGTCTGGTCGAGGCTGTCGTCGACCTGTTCGCCGCCGACCCCGTCAGGGACGCGAGGTAGGGGAAGGTGTCCGGCAAGACAGACGTACCGGTGCGAATATTGGCTTCGGGAATCGGCTGGATAAGCCTCGGACTAGGGCTCGCCCTGACGATGGCTCCCCTCAAGAGCGCCACGTTTCTGGGGATGGGTGATCTGAAAGGATTGGCGCGCGTCTTTGGCGCGGTCGATCTCATCGTCGGTACGGGACTGCTACTGGGCCGACGCCGGTCTCGATGGATGTCCGCGCGGGCGCTCCTGAACGCGGTGCTGGCCGTGGGCTACGCCCGGACTCTGGCGGTCGAAACGCCGTCGCCGACCCGCGCGCGTGGTGGGCTCATCTCGATGATCTGCCTGACCTACTTCGACTACTCCGTGTCGCGGCGTCTTCGTAGGATCGAGGCTTCGTAGTACGATAGCGGTCGAAGCAGAGTATTCGTTTGTCTTGGTAAGGAGATAGAAAATGGCATTCCCCACACAGCGCCTCCGCAGGACGCGTCGCACCGCCGCCCTGCGCGGCCTCGTGCGCGAGACACGGCTCTCGCCGCAGGACTTTATCTACCCGATGTTCGTGACGGTCGGGGAGGACGTGAAGACCCCCGTGGTCTCGATGCCGGGCATCTTCCAGCTCTCCATCAACCACGCCGTCGAGGAGGCGAAGCACGCCCACGACCTCGGCATCCCCGGCGTCCTGCTCTTCGGCCTCCCGGGTGAGAAGGACGAGGCCGCTAGCGGCGCCTACGACCCGGAGGGCATCGTTCAGCTCGCCACCCGCGCCATAAAGGACGCCGTGCCAGAGCTCCTGGTCGTCACCGACGTGTGCCTGTGCGAGTACACGAGCCACGGTCACTGCGGCGTTGTGGAGAAGCACACGGGCAGGGTCCTTAACGACGTCAGCCTGGAGCTCATCTCGCGCACCGCCGCCTCCCACGCGGAGGCCGGCGCGGACATCGTCGCTCCTTCAGACATGATGGACGGGCGGGTCGCGGCTGTCAGGGCCGAGCTCGACAACGAGGGTTTCGAGGACACCCCGATCCTGGCCTACGCCGCCAAGTACGCCTCCGCCTTCTACGGTCCCTTCCGCGAGGCGGCTGATAGCGCCCCCCAGTTTGGCGACCGCCGCTCCTACCAGATGGACCCGGCAAACGCCCGCGAGGCCCTGACGGAAGTCCACCTCGACGTGGAGGAGGGCGCGGACATGGTCATGGTCAAGCCCGCTCTTCCATATCTGGACGTCCTGCGCCGCGTAAGAGAAACGACGGACCTGCCAGTGGCCGCGTACAGCGTGAGCGGGGAGTACGCTATGATCAAAGCCGCAGCCCAGAACGGTTGGTTGGACGAGAAGACCGCCGTTCTGGAGGCCCTGACCGGCATCAAGCGCGCCGGCGCCGACATCATCTTCACCTACTTCGCCCCGGACGTCGCCCGCTGGTTGTCCGAATGATGCCGTAGGGGCGGTTCGCGAATCGTTCCTACACTACGCAGCCCCGGCCCATCCAGCCGATCCGGACGGGCTTGCCCCTCTCGACCACCACCGGAACGGTTCGGTTGCCGCCGGTGATCTCCAGCATCCGACCCCGAGCCTCCGCGTCCTTCTCCACGTCGTACTCGACGAACTCCACCCCGCGCCATTCCAGATCCTCGCGGGCCGCCTCGCTGTAAGGGCAGCCCGCCGAGGTGTAAAGATGTATCTGTTGTGCCGAATGTGCCACGTTGCCCCCCGAATTGTACTCCAGAGCCTTGTGCCTGTAATTATAATAACGTATGATGCGTGGGCGATGTGCAATACGAGTGGGGACTCGTTGGAGGCGTTGCGAGTCACGATCCGGCAGGGGAAAGGCAGGTGTCGCACTTGGACACTCAGGCGGAGTCGCGACCCCAACAAGGGGTAGAAGAGGTCCACATCGTCTGGATCACGGCGGGTTTGAGTTGCGACGGCGACACGATCTCCGTGACGGCCGCGATGCAGCCGAGCATAGAGGACGTGCTACTCGGCAACATACCGGGGCTTCCGAAGGTCCATTTGCACAACCCGGTTTTGGCCTACGAGGTCGGGGACGATTTCATGAGCTGGTACTACCGGGCCGAGCGGGGTGAGATCGACCCGTTCGTGCTCGTGGTCGAAGGTTCGATTCCAAACGAGAGCGTCCTCTCCGAGGGATATTGGGCGGGCCTCGGTAACGATCCCGCGACCGGGCAGCCCATCACGACGAACGAGTGGATCGACCGCCTGGCACCCAAAGCGTGGGGCGTCATAGCGATAGGCACCTGCGCAACCTACGGCGGCATCCACGCGATGGCCGGCAACCCGACCGGCGCGATGGGCCTCGCGGATTATCTCGGATGGGACTTCCGCTCCGCCGGCGGATTGCCGATAGTCAACGTCCCCGGTTGCCCCGTACAACCGGACAACTTCATGGAGACCGTTCTTTACTTGCTGTATCAGGCGGCGGGGCTTTCGCCGACGATCCCGCTGGACGAAGCCCTCAGGCCGACCTGGCTCTTCGGGAAGACCGTTCACGAGGGTTGTGACAGGGCCGGCTACTACGAGCAGGGGGATTTTGCCGAGGAGTACGGCTCGCCCAAGTGCATCGTGAAGCTGGGGTGCTGGGGGCCCGTGGTCAACTGCAACGTCACCAAGCGGGGCTGGATGAACGGGATCGGGGGTTGCCCGAACGTCGGCGGTATCTGCATCGGCTGCACGATGCCCGGCTTCCCGGACAAGTTCATGCCGTTTATGGACGAACCTCCGGGCGCGAAACTCTCGTCGGCGGCGGTCGGGCTTTACGGTCGGGCGATTCGCACGTTGCGCGGCATCACCAATCAAACGCTCAACAAGGAACCTAAGTGGCGGCACAACCGTCCCGAACTCACGACCGGGTATCAAGAAGTCCGTATGCAGGAAAGGAAGCACGCCTCATGAGTACCACCACTACGACTTTGCCAAAAGCTCCGACCACGCCGCGCACGCTGGTTGACATGAACTGGGACCCGATTACGCGCATCGTCGGTTCCTTAGGCATTTACACGAAGATTGACTTCGCCAACAAGCAGGTCGCCGAGTGTCACAGCACCTCTTCGATCTTTCGCGGTTACTCGATTTTCATGAAGGGCAAAGACCCGCGCGACGCTCACTTCATCACGAGCCGCATCTGCGGCATCTGTGGCGACAACCACGCGACCTGCGCGTGCTATGCACAGAACATGGCGTTCGATGTGCGCCCACCCGCGCTCGGCGAGTGGATCGTCAACCTCGGCGAAGCTGCCGAGTACATGTTTGACCACAACCTCTATCAAGACAATCTGGTCGGCGTGGACTTCTGCGAAAATATGGTTAAGGAGACAAATCCAAGCGTCTGGGAGAAGGCGAAGAAAACCGCCGCGCCGCACGCCGAACTGCACGGCTACCGCACCATCGCCGACATCATGACGGCACTCAACCCGTTCACCGGCGAATTCTACCGCGAGACCTTGCACGTCAGTCGCTACACGCGCGAGATGTTCTGCCTTATGGAAGGTCGTCACGTTCATCCTTCGACGCTCTATCCGGGCGGCGTCGGAACCGTCCCGACGATTCAACTCTTTACCGACTATCTCGTCCGTCTGATGAAGTACGTCGAGTTTATGAAGAAGGTCGTGCCGCTTCACGATGACCTGTTCGACTTCTTCTATGAAGCATTACCGGGTTACGAGGAAGTCGGTAGGCGGCGCATCCTGCTCGGCTGCTGGGGATCATTCCAAGACCCGGAAACGTGCGACTACAAATACAAGAACATGGAAGCTTGGGGCAACGACATGTTCGTCACGCCGGGCGTCGTCGTGGATGGCGAGTTAGTCACCACCAGCCTCGTTGACATCAATCTGGGCATACGCATTCTCTTGGGCAGTTCCTACTATGACGACTGGCAGAATGCCGAAACATTCGTCAAAAACGATCCGCTCGGAAATCCGGTTGACCAACGACACCCGTGGAATCAGACGACGCTTCCGCGACCGCAGAAGCGCGACTTCGACGACAAATACAGTTGGGTCATGTCGCCGCGCTGGTATCACAAAGACGAAAAGGGAGACGGCAGTAAGTACCTCGCGCTCGACACCGGCGGCGGACCTCTCGCCCGCTTCTGGGCGACCGCGCTCGCCGGAAAGGTTGACATCGGTTACATCAAAGCCACCGGACACAGCGTCAAGATTTACCTGCCGAAGACGGCGTTGCTGCCCGAAACCGAGTTTGAGTGGAAAATCCCGAAGTGGTCGAACGCCATCGAGCGCGACCGCGCACGCACATACTTTCAGGCTTACGCGGCGGCGGCGGCTCTGCACTTCGTCGAGAAAGCCCTTGAAGAATTGCACGCCGGACGCACCAAGACTTGGGCTGAATTCAAAGTCCCGGAAGAAGCGATTGGCTGCGGCTTCCACGAAGCCGTGCGCGGCGTACTCTCGCATCACGTCGTCATCCGCGACGGCAAAATCGCCAACTATCACCCGTATCCGCCGACGCCGTGGAACGCCAGCGTCCGCGACATCTACGGCACGCCGGGACCTTACGAAGATGCGGTGCAGAACACGCCCATCTTTGAAGAGAACGGTCCTGACAACTTCAAAGGCATTGACATCATGCGCGCCGTGCGTAGTTTTGATCCGTGCCTCCCTTGCGGCGTACATATGTACCTCGGCAACGGCAAGACCTTAGAGACTCACCACTCGCCGATGTTCGGAGTGCAGAAATAGTGGATAGTGGATAACTGATAGTGGATAGTTGAAGACCGTGTTTTTGACTGTCCACTATCCACCGTCCACTATCCACCGTCCACTATCCACTATCTATGCAGGAAACCATTCAACGAATCGAAAGTTTGATCCGCAACATCGAGAACTTGCCTGACCCGGAAGCGCGGGCGAGCGCATTGGAACTCGTGCGGTCAATCATGGACTTTCACGGCGCGGGACTCGAACGCATGATGGAGATCATCGCCGATGCCGGAGAACCGGGATATGCGGTCTTCGACAACTTCGCGGGTGATGAGATGATCGGAAGTCTGCTTCTGCTCTATGGGCTTCATCCGACCGACCTTGAGACGCGCGTGAGGCAAGCTTTGGACACGGTGCGTCCTTATCTGGATTCGCACGGCGGCAACGTGGAACTGCTCGGCGTCGAAGACGGCAGGGTGCGTCTCCGGCTTCAAGGAAGTTGCCAAAGCTGTCCATCGTCTTCCGTCACACTCAAACTCGCCATTGAAGAAGCCATCTACCAAGCCGCTCCCGATGTCGTGGCGATTGATGCGGAAGGAGTGGCGGAGCAAACGTCACCGTCCGGTCTCGTTCAGTTAGGAAAGTTAAACGGCAAAGACGACACTCCACAGTCGGTCAACGGCAATGGATGGGAGCGTGTGGATGGACTTCAAACGCTCGCGCAAAGCTCTGTGCAAGCGTTTGAAGTGCGCGGGCATTCAATTCTTTTTTGCCGTTTGGGAGAGACACTCTACGCCTACGGAAACAACTGTCCCGGATGCAACTCAAGGCTCGAAGGCGCGAGCCTTGAGCAGACCAATCTCGTCTGCCGGACATGCGGGCAGCACTACGACGTGATGCGCGCCGGGCGTGGACTCGATCAACCGTCGCTTCACCTTGAGCCGTTCCCGCTGCTTGTCGAACAGGGACAGGCGAGAGTGGCTTTACCCCTTTCCGTGACAAACTAAGGTGTCTTAGAACGACGCCTTATCAGATAGTTAAGGAGGACAGAAATGGGAAATCAAGATTCTTCGCCCAACCCCGCCGGTACTGCCGACATGTTAGGCGACAATATCAAAAAGGGAGAACAAGACATTTCGCCCGACACCCCGGCGCACACACCGGGTACAGCTAAGGGTGAGGAAAAGGTGATGAATGAAGGAAAAGAACCCGGTCGTCAAGACACCGACGACGCAGGCGCAGACCGTCCCGCCGGTACTTCGACCGCGAGGAATTCCACGAGCGTCAACGCCGAAGGGATGGAACCGATAGACCCGAAGATGCCGAACATGCCTCCGGCGTGATTGATTGCGGAATGCGGATTTCGGATTGATGATGCTAATTACGGAACAAGGATTAAGAGATGCGCGACATAAATCCAATCGATCAAGCACAGTCAACGGTTTCCAATTCAGAATCCGCAATCCGCAATCCGCAATCCGCATTCACTATGCTCCGGCGGTTCGTCCGCGAACGTGCGCCCGTCGAGCGTTGCGAACTGTGCAGTGCGGAACTTGGGGTTGAGCATCAACACTTGATTGAGCCTGTGAGCCGACAAATGGTTTGCGCGTGCGACCCGTGCGCGATTCTCTTTAGCGGCGGAGTGGAAATGAAATACCGGCGCGTCCCGCGTCGCGTTCGCTACCTGCCGGAGTTTCAGTTGACGGACGCGCAGTGGGACGGGCTGGC
This sequence comes from Pyrinomonadaceae bacterium, assembly GCA_041743485.1. Taxonomy (GTDB): domain Bacteria; phylum Acidobacteriota; class Blastocatellia; order Pyrinomonadales; family Pyrinomonadaceae; genus JANDLT01. The sequence continues at coordinate 30,966 of JBGTMR010000276.1, read as the reverse complement.
GATACCGATTCAAATGGCGTTCTTCTTTCACAGCACACCGGCGGGCAAAGTCGTCGTGCTTTATCCGGGTCCGGCGGGCGCGACCGAATCCTTGCTCGACCTCGAATCTTGGGATGACATTGTGCGCGAGAATCAAATCCTAAAGACGATGGAACCGGACGTTGAAGCCTTACTCGTCAACCGCGTCGGCAGCACGCGCGATTACTACGTCGTGCCGGTTGACGAGTGCTACAAACTGGTCGGGCTGATTCGCACACACTGGCGCGGTCTCTCCGGCGGTACGGAAGTGTGGCGTGAACTCAAGGGATTCTTCGACAAGTTGAAGGCAGTTTCAAGCCCCGTGAAGGAGGCGACATCGCGTGCCTGAACTTGATTTCCATGTCGAACGAGCCGAAGCCGTACCGTTCACGGCGGCTCCGCTCATGGTCTTCAAACTACGCATCGCCACCCCGAACGCGGAAGAGTTAATTCAGTCGGTCACGCTGCGTTGTCAGATTCAGATTGAATCGGCGCGGCGGCGTTACGACGCGCCGGAGCAAGAGCGACTGCTTGACTTGTTCGGCGAGCCGGAGCGTTGGGGGCAGACCTTGCGCCCGATGTTGTGGACTCACGCGAGCATTGTGGTTCCGCCGTTTAGCGGAAGCTGTGTCGTTGACCTTCCCGTTCCTTGCACATTCGATTTCAACATCGCCGCCGCCAAGTATTTTGCCGCGCTCGAAGATGGAGAGGTTCCGCTCAACCTTCAGTTCAGCGGAACGGTTTTTTACGAAGCGGAAGATGGTGGGCTGCAAGTCGAACAGATTTCATGGAGCAAGGAAGCGAAGTTTCGTCTGCCGGTAAGCATCTGGAAAGAGATGATGGATTTTTATCATCCGAACAGCGCGTGGCTCTGTCTGCGACGCGACACGTTCGACCTTCTGAATCGCTACAAGATGCGGCGCGGACTGCCGACGTGGGAGCAAGCGTTGGAGAACCTGCTGACAGACGCCGGTGAGACAAGCATTGCAAACACCGAGATAGAAGATATTGAGGAAAGGGCGCAGGCATGAATCTCGACCTTGTGGAAAAAATCGCCGCCGCCGTGCTTTATGAAGGGTACATCCTCTACCCCTATCGCCCGTCGGCGATAAAGAACCAACAGCGATGGAACTTCGGCGCGCTTCACCCGCAAAGCTACGCGCTGGCAAGCAATGGCACGGATGCGTGGACGATGCAGACCGAATGTCTCGTGCAAGGCGACGAGCAAACGAGACTTGATGTGAAGGTTCGCTTTCTCCATATGCTGGCGCGTGAAGTCGGCGCGTTTGAGGCTCCGTTGCCTGAAACGGAAGTAACCTCTAAGACAAGCTTCCAAGTCGTCGCCTCGCTCGAAGTCGGGGGTCAATCATTTCATACATGGCAGGAAGCGACCGAGCGCGATGTGAGCATAGAGAACATCAACTTGAGCGAACTCGTCGCCCGTCCTCAAACACACTCGTTCACATTTCAATCAAGCCGCGAGAGAGAAACTTTGCGCGACGCGGACGGACAAGTTCACGGGGTACTCATACGCAGCCAGCAATCCATTGAAGGCGAAATCGAATTGAAAGCCGAACGAATCGGAGATGCCGAGCAAACCGGAGAGGGAGTATTCAAACTGACGGTGCGGGTGATGAATGTGACTCCGTTCGATATGGCGAAACAGCCGACCCGCGATGATGCGTTGATGCGCTCATGCGTTTCGACGCACACCGTTCTCGGCGCGCGTGGCGGTGCGTTCGTCTCGTCGCTCGACCCGCCCGAAGAATGCCGTGAAGCCGCCGCCAAGTGTCAGAACCTCGGAACATATCCGGTGTTAGTCGGCGAAGAAGGCGAGCGCGATTGCATACTCTCATCGCCGATTATCCTTTACGACTACCCGCAAATCTCGCCCGAAAGCGTGGGCGATTTCTTCGACGGAACAGAGATAGACGAGATGCTCACGCTCCGCATCATGACCCTGACCGATGCGGAGAAAGGCGAGATGCGCGGCGCGGACGAACACGCCCGCCGGATGTTGGAGCGAACCGAATCGCTTCCCGCCGAACAATTGATGAAGCTTCACGGTGCGATGAAAGGCACAAGGCAAACTTAAACAATGGACATACTTGCATGGCAACTGCTTGAGGAGAAGACGGAACTTGCGAACGTCAGCGTCGGCGGCGTTGAAGTCAAGGCGGGCGACCGTGTGCGCTTGCGTCCGCGCAAAGGCGGCGACATCTTCGACCTCGCGCTCGCGGGACAAGTCGCTATCATCGAATCAATCGAGCAGGACTACGAAAGCAAAGTTCATCTCGCCGTCGTACTTGAAGACGATCCGGGTCGTGACTTGGGGATGCTGCGTCAACCCGGTCATCGGTTCTTCTTCTCGCTCGAAGAAGTCGAACCGCTTCCTCAATTGCGGAATGCGGAATGCGGAATGCGGGTTGAAGATGAACGATGATGCCTTCCAATCCGCAATCCGCAATCTCAAATCCGCAATCGGTGAGCATCCTCGTCGCGGGCATCGGCAACATCTTTCTCGGCGATGATGCGTTCGGCTGCGAGGTGGCGCGGCGTCTGTCGGATCGCACGCTGCCGGATGAGGTGCGCGTCGTTGATTTCGGGATACGCGGCTTAGACCTCGCTTACGCGCTTCTTGACGGTTATGACGTGACCATCTTCGTTGATGCGACGCCGCGCGGCGAAGCACCCGGCACGCTTTACACCATCGAGCCTGACTTAAATGAGACGGACGCTTCGAGCGCACAAGCAGTGCTGGTCGAAGCGCACGACATGAATCCGATGAAAGTGTTGAGTATGGTGCGGACGATGGGCGGCGAGTTCAAACGTATCTTACTTGTCGGTTGTGAACCCGCGCCGCTCGAATCGGAAGAAGGGTTTATGGGATTAAGCGAACCGGTCGAAGCGGCGGTGACGGAAGCCGTCAGGATTGTTGAAACGCTCATCACAAACATCCTCGCAGAGGAGCGTTGCAACGTAACGATGTAAGTAACATTTCGGAGAAAGGAAAAGGTTATGAAACGCAATAGAGTCATGGTCAGAAGAGAGAGGTCGGAGTCTGATTCGGGTATGTGGTCAATCGTTGGAGGCGCGGCGTTGCTTGCCCTTGCCGCCGCCGTAGTCATGAGTTTGCCCGACATCAAACGCTACATCAAAATCAGAAACATGTAAGGGCGTGTCCGTCATGCGAATGAGCGAACGAGCGAACGAACCCCGCGAAAGCGACGTGTGGAAGGGGCTTGGCGCAGGGCTAATCGGCGGGCTGGTCGCGTCGCTTGTGATGAATCAGTTTCAAAAGCTGTGTAGCAAGTTGGTGGGGGGCGATGAGCAATCTCACGGGGCGCAATCATTACAAGAAGGCAGTCCGCAACACGGCGCGGGAGCGATGTTGCAGGAACGCGGCAGCGACGACGAACAAGACGACGCGGCGGAGCGACTCGCCAACATCGTCTCCGTCAGCGTCTTCGACCATGAATTGACGAAAAGTGAGAAGGACAAAGTAGGCACGATATTGCACTACGCTTACGGCGTTTCGATGGGTGGAATCTACGGGGCGGCTGCCGAACTCATGCCGCAAGTCACCTTCGGCGCGGGGACGGGCTATGGAGCGTTAATCTGGGTCACGGCAGATGAAGGAGTCGTCCCCGCGCTCGGTCTGTCGAAGTCGGCGGATGAGTATCCGCTTTCGATTCATGCTTCCGCGCTCGCGTCGCATCTCGTGTATGGATTGACGGCAGAAGTCGTGCGGAATGCCGTGCGCCGGGTATTGTGATTGAGTAAAAGCAGAATGAACTAAAACCTATGAGTGCTACAAATAACTCCGTTGTCCGTTACCGCATGGACGCTACCCGCAGTCGCTTCGTCGTGCAAGCATTCGCCGATGGGTTGTTCTCGATGTTCGGACACAATCCGACGATTGCGATTTGCGGCTTCGGCGGCGACGCGCGGTTTGATTTGAGTACACTCGAAAAGGCTTCGCTGTTGATGCTCGTCACGCCTGACTCGTTCACCGTGACTGACAAGGTGAGCGACAAAGACCGCCGCGAGATTGAACGCGCGATGCGCGAAGACGTACTCGAAATCGCGCGTTATCCTGAGATAGTTTTCATGAGCAAGAGAACATCTTCGCACCCAATCATGGAAGGTCAACACCACGTCAAAATCACGGGCGACTTGACCTTGCACGGCGTCACGCGCGAACACGAAATTGATGCAAACGTCACGATCAACCGAGACTCTCTCTCCGCACAAGGCGAGTTCTCACTGCGCCAAACCGACTACAACATCAAGCCCGTCTCCATCGCCGGTGGCACGCTCAAGGTCAAAGACGAGTTGATGTTCTCATTCGACATCGTGGCGGAAAAGAAATGATGAATGATGAGCGATGAATAAAAGGCGATTTGCTTTTCATTCATCGCTCATCATTCGTCACTCATCATCTATGCATGAACTTTCCATCGCAATGAGCATGGTCGAGATGGCGGCGGAAGAAGCGGAACGGCGCGGCGTTCAAGTGAGCGCGATTCATCTCAGACTCGGAGGGTTCGCGGGCGTGGTCAAGGAAGCCCTATTGTTCTCCTACGAAGTCGCGTGTCAGGGTACGACGCTCGAAGGCTCGCGTTTGGTCATCGAGGAAGTTCCGGTCGCGGTCTATTGTCCGACGTGTGAATTGGAAACGACGCTCGCATCTATCCAAAGGCTCTGTTGCGATGTCTGCGGCGCACAGACATCGCAAATCGTGCGGGGTCGGGAACTCGAAGTCGTGGCGTTGGAAATCGAAGATAAAATTGAAGTGGAGTGTAAATGATGAACGCGCAACCTCGTCTCGTCGAAGTCCGCCAAAATGTGCTGAAGCAGAACGACTTGCTCGCACGCGAACTGCGAGTCCGCTTCCACGAAGCCGGTGTCTATGTCGTCAGTCTTGTCTCAAGTCCCGGCACAGGCAAGACCGCATTGCTTGAAAAGATGCTCACGACTTTTCGTGAAGAGTGGCGCGTCGCCGCGCTCGTCGGCGACCTTGCGACTGACAACGACGCGGCGCGTTTAGCCCGCAGTCAAGTTCCGGTCAAGCAGATAACCACCGGGACTGTTTGCCATCTCGAAGCCGCGATGGTCGAACGCGCGCTCGAAGGTTGGAGACTTGAAGAACTGGATTTACTGTTTATCGAAAACGTCGGCAACCTCGTCTGCCCGTCAAGTTACGACCTTGGCGAAGATTTACGAATAGTTCTGCTTTCGGTGACGGAAGGCGAGGACAAGCCGCTCAAGTATCCGACGATTTTCAACACGGCGGACGTGGCGGTAATTACCAAAATGGATTTAGCCAATGCGGTAGAGTTCGATTCGGAAGCAGCATATAACAACATTCAGGCGGTGCGCCCCGGCATGGAAATCTTTCACGTCTCGGCGAAAACCGGCGAAGGAATGGACAAGCTAAAGCAATTCTTCCGAATGCGGATTGCGAATTGCGGAATGCTGATTGGAGAACTGTCTTCATAAATCCGCATTCCGCAATTCGCAATTAAGAGGTTTTTCCATGCACAGCGTCGGGCAACTATCAACACAGATTCGCGTGCAGATTTTGGTGCGCGGCATTGTGCAGGGCGTCGGCTTCCGTCCATTTGTTTTCACGCTCGCCAAGCGTCACGCGCTCAAGGGTCAGGTGCTTAATAACACAGGCGGCGTTCTCATTGATGTCGAAGGCGAAGGGAATGATGTCGAAAGTTTTATCCGCGACATCAACGCGAACCCGCCGCCGCTCTCAATCGTCGAACGCATCGAACGCATCGAACACCGTGACGATGTAGATTCGCACTACACCGACTTTCGCATCATCGAGAGCGCGCCGGACGGCACGGGGTTCACGCCGATTCCGCCCGACATTGCGACGTGCGCCGATTGTCTGCGCGAACTGTTCGATTCGCACGACCGCCGCCACCGTTACCCGTTCATCAACTGTACCAACTGCGGAGCGCGCTTCACGATTATCGAAAACATTCCTTACGACCGCGCCAAGACGACGATGCGCGAGTTCGTGATGTGCGATGAATGCGAACGCGAATACCGCGACCCGCACAACCGTCGTTTTCATGCCGAGCCGAATGCGTGCGCGGAGTGCGGTCCGCACGTCGAGTTTCGGAAGTCGGGCGATGCGAAAGGTTTTCAATTTGGTGAAGACGCGATTAGAAGCGCGCGAGCATCAATCGTTCGCGGCGAGATTGTCGCGGTCAAAGGCATCGGCGGATTTCATCTCGCGTGTGATGCAACGAACGATGAAGCAGTTAGAAGGTTGCGTGAACGTAAAGGGCGCGTTGATAAACCGTTCGCCGTAATGGTGCGCGACGTCGGGCAAATTTTCGAGTTTGCCGATGTGAGCGCGGCGGAGATGACGCTACTGGAAAACAGCGCGCGCCCAATCGTATTGTTGAAAAAGAAACCGGATTCCGGGTTGTCGAAACTGATTGCGCCGGGCAACGCTTACATCGGCGTGATGCTGCCTTACACGCCGCTTCATCACTTGCTGTTGACGGACACCAACGAAGCGACGCGCGGAATGAAGACGTTAGTGATGACTTCCGGCAACTTATCGAACGAACCGATTGTGACGGACACCGACGATGCGCTCGAACGATTGGCGACGCTGGCTGACGCCTTCCTAATTCATAACCGGAAGATACATATATCGTGTGATGATTCGGTGGTGCGCGTGTTTGAAGAAAGAGAGTTGCCGATTCGCCGCTCACGCGGTTACGCGCCGCTGCCCGTCAAACTGCCGTTCAAACTCAAGCCGACGCTTGCCGTCGGCGGCGAACTGAAAAGCACGTTCTGCCTTGCGAAAGACGATTACGCTTTTATGAGCCAGCACATCGGCGACATGGAAAGCCTTGAGACGTTGCGGGCTTTTGAATCTTCCGTTGACCTTTGCGAAAAGCTATATCGCATCACACCGGAAATCATCGCGTGCGATATGCACCCGCGCTATCTCTCGACACGGTTCGCCAAATCGCGTGCGAAATCATTATTGAGTACGTCGCCGGACAATCTCGTGGGGCGTCATATTGAAATTTGCGAAGTGCAGCATCATCACGCGCACATCGCGGCGGTGATGGCGGAAAACGGATTGACAGGGGAGCAACCCGTTATCGGTTTCAGCTTCGACGGCACAGGCTACGGCACGGACGGGGCGATTTGGGGCGGCGAGGTTTTGATTGCCGATTACAAAGGATTCACACGCGCGGCGCACTTGCGTTATGTGCCTCTGATTGGCGGCGATGCGGCGGTGAAGCGTCCCTTTAGGCACGCCCTCGCGCTGATGTGGGCGGCGGGCGTTGAGTGGGACGAAGCACTGTCACCCGTCGCGGCGTGTCCATTAGTCGAGCGTGGCATCATCGGGCGTCAACTCGAAACAGGCTTCGGCAGCGTGCCGACAAGCAGCATGGGACGCTTGTTCGATGCGGTTGCCGCGCTCGCGGGCGTGCGCCAAGTCGTCACTTATGAAGCCCAAGCCGCGATAGAGTTTGAAGCACTGGCGGCAAACGACGTAAGCGAGAGTTATGAATTTGAGTTGGTGACATCTGATGTGGCGGAAGATGATGCGATAATGATGGAGTCGAGTACGTTGATTCGAGAAGTCGCTAAGGACGTGTTGGCGAAAGTTCAGGCATCCGTTATCGCCGCCAAGTTTCACAACGCCGTTGCTGATTTAATTCTCAAGGTAAGCTTGATAATGAGAGAGAATCACGATTTGAATCAGGTCGCGCTCAGCGGCGGCGTCTTTCAAAACGTCGCGTTGTTGGAGGCTGCAACGAAGCGTTTGCGAGCGGCTGATTTTGAAGTCTTCACGCATCGCCTCGTGCCGCCGAACGATGGCGGTCTCGCACTTGGGCAGGCGGTTATCGCTAACTTTATGAAGCAAGAAACGGCTTAACAGAAAGAGGGACAAGAAATGTGTTTAGGTATTCCGGGTAAGATAATCGAAATTTACGAATCGCATGGCACACAGATGGGCAGAGTGGATTTTGAAGGCGTGACGAAAGAGGTTTGTTTGGCGTATGTGCCGGAAGCCGTAATCGGTGATTACGCCATCGTCCACGTAGGTTTTGCGATTACGAAAGTTGACGAAGCATCGGCGCAGGAAACGCTCAAGATGTTTCGTGACTTGGGGATTCTTGAAGAAGAACTCGGCATGGAAGCGGTCGCCTCTGACTTGCCGACTCCGAACGCGATAACTGAAGTTTCTCCGACGCTTCATTAAATTTAGAGAGAAGGGATAAGGAAATTATGAGCGTTACCACGATTGAAGCGGTTATCGAAAACAATCAAATTCGACTGCCTCACGGCGTTTTGTTACCTGAAAACGCGAAGATTTATATTCTCATCCCCGATTCAAATATGCCCCCCGTTTCATACATCGGCAGTCCCCGATTGATGCATCCCGCGCAAACATCCGACTTCCAAAAAGAAGTCGTCGAGGAAAGTTTCGATGGCGGCGTATGACGGCACACTGTTTAATCCGCCCGCGCCGCTGGCGAGAGTAGTCATCCGTCATCCTTCCTCCGGCGCAACCGTGGCGGACGTGCCGATGCTGCTTGATACAGGCGCGGATGTCACTTTGTTACCTCAAGCTTTCGTCGAAAAAATTGGTGTGCCGGTTGATTCAAGTCGAGGATATGAGTTGATGGGTTTCGATGGAAGCATGAGCGTCGCGCAAGTCGTCGAAGTTGATTTGCTTTTCCTGCGGCGGGCATTCAAGGGACGGTTTCTGCTTATCAATCAAGATTGGGGACTGCTTGGGCGGGATGTCCTCAATCATTTACCGCTGTTGTTTGACGGCTTGCACCTTGATTGGGGCGAGCAACGCAAATCGGAGTAGCGCAAATTTGTCGTGCGGCAGGATTGGCGTGACACGTAAAATCAAGACGGTCACTGACATGCTGTTGCGTCGACAAAGAATTGAGCGTTGTATTATCAAAAATGGAGTCATTGAAAGGAACGAATGATGAAGTATCTTGACGAGTTCCGCGACCCGGAAGCCGCACAGCGCATTCTTGGTGAGATTCGCCGGAGCGTGACCAGACGGTGGGCTTTGATGGAAGTGTGCGGCGGGCAGACGCATTCGATTATACGCAACGGCATTGACCAATTGCTGCCCGATGAAGTCGAGTTGATTCACGGTCCCGGCTGCCCTGTGTGTGTCACGCCGCTCGAACTCATTGACAGGGCGTTGGCGATTGCCGCGCATCCCGGCGTCATCTTCTGTTCGTTCGGCGATATGCTGCGTGTTCCCGGAAGCGAGAAGGATTTGTTTCGCATCAAGAGCGAGGGCGGCGATGTCCGCATCGTCTATTCGCCGCTCGATGCTTTGAAGTTGGCGCGCGATAACCCCGAACGCGAAGTCGTGTTCTTCGGCGTCGGCTTTGAGACGACCGCACCCGCGAACGCGATGGCGATTTTTCAGGCGAAACAGCAGGGGCTTAAAAACTTTTCGATGCTCGTCTCGCATGTCCTTGTGCCGCCCGCTATCGGCGCGATTATGGAATCGCCGACGAACCGCGTGCAAGGCTTCCTCGCCGCCGGACACGTCTGCTCCGTGATGGGTTACTGGCAATATCAGCCGCTCGTCGAGCGATACCGGATACCAATCGTCATCACGGGCTTTGAGCCTTTGGACGTTCTGGAAGGCATACGCTGCGCGGTCAATCAACTCGAAGCCGGACACGCTAAAGTCGAGAACGCTTACTCGCGCGCCGTCTCAGAAGAAGGCAACAACGCGGCGCAAAAGATGATTGAAGATGTGTTCGAGATCAACGACCGAGCGTGGCGCGGCATCGGCGTGATTCCAAACAGCGGTTGGCGTCTGACCGAAAAGTACAGAGAGTTTGACGCCGAATATAAGTTCGATGTACGAGGAATAGAGACGATTGAATCAACCTTGTGTCACAGCGGCGAAGTTCTGCAAGGCATGATTAAGCCGCACCAATGTCCGGCGTTCGGCAAGGAATGCACGCCGCGCAGACCCCTTGGCGCGACGATGGTTTCAAGCGAAGGCGCGTGCGCGGCTTACTATAACTACGGACGCTTTGTACAGTTGAGCAGTGCAAGCAGTGCCGGTCAACAAAGCGAAGTCGCAACCGTGTGAGGCGAAATGGAAACGATGACAAATTCGATTAGCTTTGACGGTTGGACTTGCCCGCTGCCCTTGCGCGATACGCCGAACATCGTGATGGGACACGGGGGCGGCGGCACACTCTCCGCCGAGCTAATCGAAAATCTTTTCCTGCCCGCGTTCGCCGACGACACCTTGAACACGCTCGGAGATTCAGCCGCGCTTGATATTAGCCACATCTTCGGAGCAGGTGCGCGACTCGCTTTCTCAACCGATTCTTACGTCGTCAAACCGCTATTTTTTCCCGGCGGCAACATCGGCGATTTAGCCGTCAACGGAACGGTCAACGACATTGCGATGAGCGGGGCGCAGCCGCTTTACCTAAGCTGCGGCTTCATCCTCGAAGAAGGTTTGTTGCTGGAAGTCTTAGGGCGTATCGCCGAGACGATGGGCGTCGCCGCGCGCAACGCGGGCGTCCGTTTAGTCACAGGCGACACTAAGGTCGTTGACAAAAATCACGGTGACGCGGTGTTTATCAACACGAGCGGCATCGGCGTGATACCCGCCGGAATCAACATCGCTCCGACGCTCGCGCGCCCCGGCGATGTCGTGATTGTGAGCGGTGACATCGGGCAACACGGCGTCGCCGTGATGAGCGTGCGCGAAGGTTTGGAATTTGGAACCGTGATTGAAACCGATTCCGCACCGCTCAACGATTTAGTCGCCACGATGCTCGGAGTTACGACAGAGATTCACGTTCTGCGCGACCCGACACGCGGCGGCGTCGCGTCAACGCTCAACGAAATCGCCAAAGCCTCGCAAGTCGGTATCAGCATCGTCGAGAACAAGCTACCTGTGCCGCCGTCTGTGCGCGGCGCGTGCGAGTTTCTTGGGCTTGACCCCGTGTATGTCGCTAACGAAGGAAAGCTGATTGCGATTGTGGCGCGCCACGCAGCCGAAGAGTTGTTAGAGGCGATGCGTCAACATCCACTCGGACTAAACTCGGCAATCATCGGCGAAGTCACAGATAGTCATCCCGGCATGGTCGTCGCCAAGACGAATCTCGGCGGGACGCGCGTCGTAGATATGCAACTCGGAGAGCAACTGCCGCGAATTTGCTGAGAGAGATGGAACCGCCTCGAAGTGTACAAAATAGTTAAATCATCACAGGCGAACAAGTTTCTCTGCTCAGGTGTTCTAGCTTTTACGTCGGAGACTTCCCCCGACAACGCCCTAGCTAAAGTAACAAAAGAGCCGCAACAGTGACTTCCAAAGGTGGTATGCGCTGTTGGAACAAAGCTGTTCGTGTTGAGATATATTTTATGCGAATCAAGGGTAAGGACTTCGATTGCTTTGTTCATGAGCTACGGCAGTAGCGGCAAGTCGGTAGCCCACAGTGAAGGCGAAGCCGCAACTGTGGGTCAACGTGAGGAAAAGATTTCCAGCTGCGGCAGCAGCGTAAGATAAACGGATGAGAATCGCTTGTTGATTTCTGTCGCTACTACCGTAGCTTGAAATCTCTATCTACATTCTTCCCACAGTTACGCTATCGCTTCACTGTGGGCTACCAACTTGTCGCTGCTGCCGCAGCCAAAGACAGAGGCATACTTATCCTTGATTCGCATATTTTATATACCTTGATAAAACGGACGCGCAACGGCATTCATCCCCTTCCAAACGCTTCGTTTGGAAGGGGATGAATGCCAAAGCGGGTTAAATCTTCACTACACCAGAGCGATCTCTGCTTAATCAACGCTTATGATTGGTGTTCATGCGGGTGGACGCTGCCTTCGCCGTGAGTGTGTTCGTGCGTGTGCGTTGTGCCGTCCGGGTGGGTATGTTCGTGCGTGTGAGTTGGCGCGTCATCAGCGGCGGTTACCGCTTCATCTTCGCCGTGCGGTTGTTGATGCTCCGCGTCGTCGGGCGAGTGCGGATGAGTATGTGTCGTGCCGTCAGGGTGCGTGTGTTCGTGCGCGTGAGTTTCTTTTTCTTCTGTCATTAGTTTGCTCCTTATCGAAAAGTTAAACTTCAGTCTAAGCGGTATTGTCATGCAATGTCGGCACGACTTACATTAGACCTCTTGCAAAAGTCGTCCCGTCAGGGACGTTTGGTTTTAGCCCGGCGATTTATCGCTGGGTACAGGATGAACAACCTGCCGTGTCCCGTAGGGACACTTGAAAGTTCAATCGTCCCTTACGAGACGACTTTTGCAAGAGGTCTATTCTTTAAGCTAGTGTTGATGAGCCACTTCGCCGTAGTGCGGCTGTGCGGTTTGGAACGCGCACGAACGGAGTACACGGCGCGACCGACGACGAGAGTCCAAATGACGACGGCTCCGGCGACCATCCACAAAAGAGATCGGCGATGCGTTCCGCGCCACTCCCCGCCGTGTCGCCCGCTTTGAAGGCTTCCACCGCCGCCGGTTGCAGCGTCTCACCCGCCTTGTCCAACCAGTCCTGTCGTTCAATCAAGTTAATCGCCGTCTCCGTCGCCATGTAGTAATTCTCCTCACATCAGGTTGAATATGCAGAAATGTCTTTACACAAAAACTAGAGACAAAGGTATCTCAAAGCGAACGCCTAAGGCTACCCACATCATAATGTTCACATTATGAAAGATTTCGATCTCGGCTTGAGGGCGACCGGGCGCGTCAGCGTCGCGCGATACTTCGAGTGCGAAACAGGGCGCGCAAGCAATAAGTGTGATAATAGCAAGCACAGGAACATCACCAAAGTCACCATGTTTCTTCAAGCTCTTTGCGCTCGACATCGAACACGGCAAGAAGGCGAAAGCGACGACGGCGTAGAAATCTATCGCATCCTCCACAGCGCACGGGACATCGAAAAAGCGTTTGAAGTCGGCTATAGACAATCACGACGAAGTTCCCCGATTGAAACGGTGACGGCACGGACACTTTACATAAGGCTTCTATGGCACGCGGCGACATCACCGAACGCACGCTGACAATCTTCTTTCTCTTGCTCGAACGCCCTCGCACGCAAGCGGAACTTGCCGCGCATTTCGCGGTTTCGCCGCGCACGATTGGGCGCGACATCACCGCCCTCTCAAGCGTAATTCCGGTTTATGATGAACCGCTTGAAGATGACCGCCGCCAAACGCTGTATCGCCTCATTGAGGACTTCAGTTTCCAACCGCCGCAACTCACCGCTCTCGAATTAGCCGTCCTGCTTTTGGCACAAGAATCCATCGCCCTCACCGGACTCACTTCGGCGCAATCCTCTTTCACCGGCGCGGGGCGTTCGCTGATTGCCAAGGTGCGCGCGACCTTGCCGCCAGCCTTGCGCGACCAACTCGACGCGCTTTCAACCGTGTACGGCTCGGCGGCAACTCCGGCGAAAAACTTCTCAGCGCACGCCGACACCATCGCGCAACTGACATCCGCCGCCCTCACACGGCGAGCGGTTCATCTGCGCTACGCGGGTTTAACTTCCGGTGAATATTCCGAACGCCGCTTCGAGCCTTACGCCGTCTATTTCGACCCCGACGGCGCGACACTAAAAACCATCGGTTACGACCACCGGCGACGCAACATCATTCCATTCTCGATTGACCGCATCAAGACATTAACGTTCACCGATAAGATTTTCGTGCGTCCGGTTGACTTCAACTTACGTGACTATCTGACCGGGCATTGCTTTAACGGCATTCACGGCGCGCCCGTCACGGTTACGCTCAAGGCACACGGCGTCACCGCCCGCATCTTTGCCGAACGCATGTTTCATCCGTCACAGCGCATCGTTCACCAAACCTCTGCCGATGCCGCTGACGCCAATGATGTGCAAGGTGAAACGACGACGATTGAGATGCGTGTGGCGCAGGGGCGGGGATTGTTGCGCTTTATCTTAGGTTGGCTGCCCGACATCGAAGTCATCTCACCCGCCGCCGTCAAAGCCGAAGTCGCCGCCGCGATTGATTCCGCGTCAGCGCGGTTTGCCGTCCGTCAACCGCCGTCGTCAAAGCGTTGATACCGACGAACCGGATAGCGACACAAATGGTGAAGCAAATTCTGTCGCGTAAAGTTTTTTCCTGTGCGAGAAAAATGCTGCCCGTACCTGTCGCCTATTTGTCGTAATATCCACCGCACAACTTAATCGCACCGACCTCTAAGCCGTCCCGGAAGTTATCTGAAAGAGAAAGGAATAAGTCCGATGCGCCTGCACCTGCAACTATCGCCCAACACTTCGCCTGTCGGCTTCGATTACCATGCGAAGCTCAACGGGACTATGTACAAGTGGTTCGACGCTCCCGTACTCAAAGATTTGCACAATCGAACAAGTCTTTATTCGCGCAGTTGGCTCGACGGTTCACGCCTCAGCCGCAACAAAACGCACCTCGATTTCCCACGCGGCGCGACCTTCTTCATCAGCTTCCACGACGAAGCTTTCGCCGAACCGCTGATAGACAACATCTTTCAGGCTCCCGATGCCTTCTGCGGCATGAGCATCACCCAAATCACACAGCAACCGACTCCGCGCTTCGCCGCACGCTTCACCTTCCGCGCCGCGAGTCCCGTCCTTGCGCGCCAAACCATTGATGAAAAAACAATCAAGCACCTGCTCTACACCGACACGGAAGCCGACGAAATACTGACCACCATCATGCGCCATAAACTCGCCCTCGCCGGATTCGATGAAGCAATCCGGCAACAAACTCGCATCTCGTTTGACCGCACATACAGAGGCGCGAAAACCAAACTCGTCTCCATCAACAACATCAAAAGCCGCGCCAGTTCCTGCCCCGTCCACGTCGAAGGCACACCCGAAACCGTCGCCTTCGCATGGGATGTTGGCGCAGGACATTCAACCGGAAGCGGATTCGGAAGCTTGGTTTAATCAATAAAGAGAAAGGGTTTGGCAAATGACATTGGATTTAAGTTTATTGCTTGAACAGCCGACTTGGGATGCGCGTGGCATGTTGACGATTGAAGCACTCGCCCCGCTTTCGATGGTCACGAGTATGCCGGGCAAGTATTACCGCAGCCAACCTACACCGACGGATGCGATGCTTTTCGGGATGTTGGAAAACGCGCTCGGTTGGCACATCTCTGACGGCGAACGCAAAGAGTTGTTGAAACACTTGTCAAAAAAGCACGAGAGCAAACCGACGGCAACCGATGTCGGCTACGCGAGTTTGCTGCAATTCCATTTGCGCTTCACCACGCGCTTCGTTCCCGCGATGCTGCACTTCGACGACCTTTGGGCGCAGCATCTCAAAGGCGGCTCCTTTCTGGACGGCAGCCGCAACTACGACCAGCGCGTGATTCCTTTGATGAACGCATACCGCAATCGAGATAAAACGCGCATTGTTATCAACGATACCGCGAAGGCAGATAAAGATTCGGCGAAGCTAAACGAATTTCGGGAAGGCGACACGATTCACGTCAATGTCGTGCGCCGCTTCTTTCCGCAATACTACGCCAGCCCGACACCGCGCGAGTATGTAATTCCGAAGGGTGTGTATAAGTTCATGATTGAAACCTCAAACAACTTGGCAAGTATGATTGATGATGCGATTGATAATCCGACAGCACCACTTTATCTCGGCTCGAATGATGGTTGGATTGATGCAAGCTGGGAGGTGATGCGATGAGTTTTGATTACGAGTTTGCTCATCCTTATTCGCGCTACGGTTTGGCAACAGCGTTGTTGCAACGTCGAATCACCTCGCGTGAAATTAAAGATGAAGAGGTCGCGGAGATGCTCGCGCAAGCGATTGAAACGGGTTTAAGTAGCTTTCGCTTCACTACTGACAATGACCCAGCAACAAGCGACAAATTGCACTTTCGTTTGTTGCCATTAGATGAATTACAGCGTAATCAGCGTTTAATTCAAGGGGAACTTTCAGCGCAAGGCAAATATCTTGCACCCACAGCAATAACATTAGATGGAAAGGCAAAGGACACTTTTGAAAACGCGGTTGAGTGTGTCGAACTTCTACGTGCTGGAAAGTCTTTGAGCAGTAACTTTGTATTCAGTCGTTCTTTTGCTCCTACAACGGCGAAGATTAACAACGGAAGAAGTTCACAGTCACCGCCTAAAGGTGATTTATTGGAAACTGCATGTACAATTATTACTACGCTGACACCCACTAAGCCTGCTGCTTACGCTGAAGGAAAGCCGAAAAGCGATGGCAAGAAAGAGTTCTTCAATACAACAATTATTCCAGACTTGCCGCTTGATGAAATGCGCGACTTCGTAGAGTTGTTTCAAGCGATGATGACTTCGCAGTTAGATGGAAATCTTTACGAAGTCAAGCTGAAGAAGCAGCCTGATAAAGACACTCAAAAGCCCGCGACGAAGCGCAAGATGAAGACATCGGCGGCGAATGAAGATGCAACGAAAGTTAAATCCGAATACAAACGTCCCCGCATCTTCAACGGCAATTATCCATTCGCGCCACGCCAAGCGGCATTCGGTGCGGCGGGACTGTTGGCGGCAATCGGGCGTTGGGGAGTTGAAGCGAAACAAACTGCATGGGCGGAGCGCGTGCTTGAATCAATCGCGGGAACGAAAGACAAACCCGAACTTGCGCGTCCGCTTTACATCATCAGTTACGACGACATCAGCCAAGCCCAATTTACGCACCACATCGTCAAATTAGCGAGTGCTGGCAAACTCGCGGACATCATTCACGCCTTAACGTTTGAGACGCAAGTTCTGTCCGAATTAGACAATGCAAGGGCTTACGACAAACCCGCTTACAAACTTTTCTTTCTGATGGCTAACCGCTTCTTGCAGCGTTTCGATGCGGCGGCTTTCAGGGATTTTCTTTCGACGCGGGCGGAATATGCGCCTGCTCTGACACCACTTTTTGGAGTTTATTTTATGCAAGCAAAACGGATTCAACCCGACATCGTGATTTCTGCCCGCGAACTCGGTCAATGGCTTAACCGCACCGCGTTCTTCGTCGCCGACGCAGAAATTAAACAAGAAGCAAGTGACCGCAAAGCCAAAGTGCAAAAAGAGAAAGCCAAGATTTTGGTCGAGTTTGAAAGCGCGGCGATGAGTGCCAAGACTCCGCAAGACATGATGCACCGCATCTCTACACGTGCCGGAAGACTGTTACAACAAGACGCTCCAGCGACGGCAACGCGATTTATGGATGCGACGATGAGCGGCGAAATAGAACCGCAAGACGCGCTGCATTTGCTCGTCGCTTACCTTCGTTTGCGTTCGGAGAAAACGAGCAAACAAGAACCCGAACCGAGACCAACCAGCATCACTAATGCACCTGTCAGCGAGGCTGATTTCTTCACGCCTGAAGCGTAAATCAAACTTGATGATAACAACGAAAGCGAAAGCAAACCGTGAACTTTGAAAGGAACAGAAGCAATGAATGAATTAACACTAACGGCGATTTATGAAGAAGCGAAAGAAGGCGGGTTCATCGCCTATGTAGCCGAACTGCCCGGTGCTAACACGCAAGGCGAAACGCTTGATGAAGCCCGCGAAAACTTAATCGAAGCCGCGCAGATGATTCTCGAAGCGAATCGTGAAGCGGCTGAACATCGGTTACATGATTTAACAAAAGTCACACGCGAACGACTCACGCTCAACGCCGCATAAAAAACTTTATGAAGCGAACAGAGTTGATTCGCCATCTTGCGCGTCATGGTTGTGAGTTTATGCGTGAAGGCGGCAGCCACACGCTGTACCGCAATCCGTCGAACGGAGCACTCACCACCGTTCCGCGTCATCGCACCATTAAGAAAAACGTGGCGCGGAAAATCTGCGATGATTTGGGTGTCCCGCGCCCGTCAAACATTTAACTTCACAGGAGAACATTAGATGGAAATCAAAGGCATACTCGTTACGATGCTCGCCCCGATGAGCGACCACATCGCCAATGGCGGCGAGAAAATCTTAGGCAACGCTTCATCAATCAAACAACGTCCCGACGGGCGCGTTTATATTTCCGGTCAAAAGCAACGTCACGCTCTGTTTAGCGCGATGGAGCGTTTGAACTTCGCGGACGACAATCGCGGCGAAACTTACGTCACCAATGGCGACGGCGTGACGACGATTATCGAAAAAGATTTACGCGCCGACTTGGGCGGCTTTCTTCAAACCAAGAAAGAACATTACTCCGGCAGACGCACCGCACCGCTCACCGCTACTCCCGCCGTCGCTTACAACGAATTGCAAAAACGAAACGGCGATGAGGAACCAAAAGCGGCAAGCGAAGTCGGACGCGATTTATTGATTCGCCTCAAGGTCAACACAAGCGGAGACCGCGAGCAAGCGTTAGCGACGCGCGAATACAGTCAAGAGGATTTGATGTTGATGAACTTCTTTGTTGATGTCGGCGCGGTCAGCATCCGCAAGCGGTTCAAATATGAAGACGAGATGCACCTAAGCACTGAATACGTCCGTCACGTCAACGAAGACGAACGCCGCCGACGCATACGCCTTGCTTTAGACGCGACAAATTCCCTGACCGATTATGCGAACCAAGCCCGCAATGCTGTGAGCGGCGAACCGCAACGAGTGCTTATCGTGTTCGATACCAAGTTGAGCCGCAAAGCGTGTCGTTACTTTCGCGCTTCGGATATTGAGAAACAAAATCTGTTGAAAGAACTCGACAAGCGCGCGGCAAAATACTTTATCGGTGACGATGCTTCCACAGAAGGCATGAGCGTCATGGATGCTTACGATGCGGCGTTTGCGTTCTTCGATGAAAGCAGTTTGTTTGACCCGACGAACAACGCCGCTCCGATAACCAGCGAACAGTTCGAGAGCAACGCACTATAATCCTGTTCTTCAACGCTTCACCTCACAGCTATGAACGCAAATGAGCCGTTACCAATTCTCGCTAAATCTTCGCGCCGGAAGATAACGCTTGCCCAACATACGCAGAGCGTCTGCGACCAAGCCGCATATATCACAAGAGCGCGTCCGTTCGCGTGTCATAAATACCGCGAACGGACGGGAGGTGATTTAAGCGACTTGTTGCAGCAAAGCGCGAAGTGGCACGACGAAGGCAAGCGTCATAAGAAGTGGCAAACCGCGTGTCAGCTTGATTACCTCGAAAGCGTTAAGACTGGAAAAGATTGCGGTAGTAATCTGCGTCGCGCCGGAATCAGACACGAACTCGCATCGCTTTCGTTGATGCAAATGCACTGTGAAAAACACGACGCAAAGTTCCCGCTCATCGTCCGCGCTGCAATCGCCGCGCATCACCGCAAGTTAAGTCATCGCCACAAAGACCGTTGGCACGCACAACCTAGCTTTGAAAGTTTTTGGAGCGAGTTTGTCCGTGAATCAAACGGGCTTCGCACGAGCATCAACAGCGACTTCGAGCGGGCGATTGAACGTCGCTACGCTTACGCCGGAGTGCGTTCGCTGCTTCAACTCGCAGACCATCGCGCAAGTGCTTCGGAAGAAGACGAAGCGTTGCCGCCGCTTGAATCTTTCGCCTACGAGTTTCCGCACAAAGATGATGACGGCAAGCCTTCATATCGCGGCGTGCAAAGCGAAATCCGAAAATGTTGGGATGAATCTTTCTCTATCCTGCGCGCTCCGACGGGTGCGGGCAAAACCGATGCGGCACTTCTTTGGGCGCAGCGTCAAATCGAATGCGGACGCGCCGACCGCCTCGTGATTGCGATGCCAACACGCTTCACCGCTAATGCTCTTGCTATCAACGCCGCCAATTCTTTGAGCGCGACCGGGCTTTATCACTCAAGTGCTTTGCATCAACGCACGAAAGACAACCCAAATCCACCGCGTCATATCGAGAGATTTATTGATAAGGAACAAGACCTTGCGCGCAGATTAGAGTCGCCCGTTACCGTAACGACGATTGACCATTTGTGCATCGCATTAACAGGCACGCGCGAAGCCCATCATGCGACGTTCTTCAGCCTCGCTCATGCGTGTCTCGTGATTGATGAAGCCGATTTTTACGATGACTTCACGCAGCAGAACATCGTGACGCTGCTTCGTGCATTGCGTACATTAAATGTTCCGGTGTTGCTGATGAGTGCGACTGTTCCCGAATCGGCGCGCGAGATTTACAAGGACGAAGCGACGGGTGTCATGCCGACGATTTATGAAGACTTGACCGATGGGACGCGCCCGCGTTGTCGAGTTACGCGCTTCACACAACCCGCGCTTGCGCCGGAAGATTACGCCGGACATTTAGAACGAGCGTTGCAAGGTGAGCCAACTATCATCTACGTCAACACCGTGCGCCGCGCGCAAGATGTTTATCGTTGGTTTAGAAACAGACTACGCAAACCCAACAAAGTCACGCTTTCACTTGCTGACGTTGTGCTGTATCACAGTCGTTACACCGAACCGCACAAAGTCAAAAAGGAAGCGCAGTTGTTGGAGATGCTCGGACAAAAAGCATGGAAAGACGGCACGCAACGCGGCGTCGCTATCCTTACGCAAATCGGGGAAATCAGCGTCAACATCAGCGCGGATTTTATGATTAGCGAACTCTGCCCGATTGACCGTCTCGCCCAACGCGCCGGACGACTCGCGCGTTTCCGAGAACGCGCTGACAACAAGAAAGATGTTATCGGTGAACTAATCATTATCGAACCGCACCGCATCAATAAAAAGACGTGTGCGCTTGAACTCAACCCCGCGCCTTACGGTCATTTCACAAACGGTCAAGGCTGGCAGGCGTCGGAGGCTTTCACGCGCTCACGCGAATTGCTCGAAGATGGCGACTATTCGGCGCAGAAGTTTGTTGACCTAACGAATCGTCTTTACCCGAAACCTAACGACCTCGCCGCGCACGTCCGCGATAACAAACGCGCTTTAGAAAACTGCGCGGTTATAAATTGGCTTATCCTGCCGCAAGAACAAGTCGGGGCGGAGGAAGACGACGAACGCACGAAAGATTGGCAGAGCCGCGACATTCCATTTCAAAGCACGGTTTATGCCGATTTCAAAATCAGCAACTTTGACGATGAACAATCCGATGAGATACCGACAAAGATGAGTGAGCGTCGCCGCTTCGAGTTGCGACACGGCGTCAAGTGCCACACATATGAATACACCGCCGCCCGTCAACAAGAGATGCTCGAACCGCTTGAACTGCTAATCAGAGCGCGTGACCCTGAAATCGTGTGGCTCGTGCGTGAGCCGTATTATTCGTTTGAAATGGGGTTGAGTTTTAGCGGCGCGGATGCCGAAGAAACGAGCGAGTATGAGTAGCCCGGATAATCATGAGTCAAGTAGAGATGTACCCACATTCACCGGCACAGAAGTCGGCTATTACTTCATCTGTCGTAAGAAGCTGTGGTGGTTCGCGCACGGTGTTCAGATGGAGCATTCGAGTGACCGTGTGAAGATGGGCAAGTTGGTGCATGAGGAGAGTTACGGGCGGCGTAAGAAAGAGTTGAATGTGGATGACCGTATCGTCGTGGATTGGCGTGAGGACGGGGTGATTCATGAAGTGAAGTTGACGGATAAGATGGAGTCGGCGCACGAGATGCAGTTGCTTTACTACCTTTATTATTTGAAGCATGTAAAGAGCGTCGA
The DNA here is from genome assembly GCA_041743485.1 of Pyrinomonadaceae bacterium. GTDB lineage: Bacteria > Acidobacteriota > Blastocatellia > Pyrinomonadales > Pyrinomonadaceae > JANDLT01. Next base: position 9,324 of record JBGTMR010000276.1, on the reverse strand, counting down.
GGGGTTGCGCGGGCGGATTGATTACCCTAAGTTGCGGCAGACCAAAGACATCGAACTGACGCCGGAGCGCGAAGCCGAGATTGAGCGGGCATTGGTTGAGATGGGGACGATTGTCGAAGCCCGTCGTGCGCCGGAAGTCGGGTGGATGCGCGTGTGCGCGTCGTGCGCTTATGCCGAACTGTGTTGGGGATGAAAAGCAAAGTCGAAAGGAGAAAGTCGAAGGGAGAAAGTCGGGGACAATAGAAGCGGCAGGGCATCTGATTCAGCCTGTCACTCACTGCATTCATCCTTTGCCTTATCTACTTGTAGCTTATGGCTCGTCACTATTATTTGACTCGCGCGGGGCGGTTGCGGCGCAAAGATAATACGCTCGTCTTCGAGTTGGCGGCGGAAGATGAACGTGCCGACAAAACTGCGCCGTCACTTGATGAAGCCGCAAGTGAAGCTGTCGGTGAAAATCATGCACCGTGTGTCATCGAAGGAATGAGTGTCACGGCGAATGATGATGAAGAAGCGATTCCGAATTCGATTGACGACACTCGCACGTTGCTTGACGCGGCGGGCGATTTGAGTTTCGAGCCTCCCGACTCTTCGGCTGAATTGGATGAAACTTGTATCGGCAATGACGGCGAAGAGGATACATCTCCGGTGCGCGTGGCGGAGCGGCGCGTGATTCCGGTTGCCGATGTCGAAGCGGTGTGGGCGTTCGGCGAACTCGACTTAAACGCCCGCGTGCTGGTGTTTCTGTCGCAGAATCGTATCCCGTTGCACATCTTTAATTATTATGGCTTTTATGCCGGAAGCTATTATCCGCGCGAGTATCTGCAAGCCGGATACTTGATTGTCAGGCAAGTTCGCCACTACTCCAATCGCAAGTTGCGCCTCGTCATCGCCCGCCGGTTTGTGCGCGCCGCGATGCACAACATACTGCGTAACCTGCGTTACTACGACGGGCGCGGTGTCGAGTTGCACGCGGAAACCGAAGGCGTGCAAGCCGAGATGCTGCGCTTGGACGCGGCGGCGGACATCAGTCAACTGATGGGTTGCGAAGGTCGCGCGCGGGCGGCTTACTATCAAGGCTTCGCTAAAATTCTTCGTAATGATGTTGACTTCACCAAGCGCGTGCGGCGTCCGCCCGACAACATCGTCAACGCGATGATTTCCTTCACGAACGGACTGGTCTATTCCGCGACGCTCTCGCAAATCTACCGCACGCAACTCGACCCGACGATAAGTTTTCTGCATGAACCGGGAGCGCGCCGCTTTAGCCTTGCTCTGGATTTAGCCGAAGTCTTCAAGCCGATTCTCGCCGACCGGATGTTGTTCAAACTCTTGAACACGCGCCAACTCGATGCGCGTCATTTCGCGCAGGATTTGAATTGCTGTTACTTAAACGAACGGGGCAGAAAAGTTGTACTCAAAGAGTGGGACGCGCGTTTGCAGACGACGATTGAGCATCGCCGCCTAAAGCGCAAAGTCTCCTACGAGCGACTCATACGCCTTGAGTGTTACAAACTCGTCAAACACTTGACCGGCGTTGAACCCTACACAGGCTTCCACGCTTGGTGGTAAGAGCGAAAGTAGAAAGGAAAATTGAGAAAGTACAAGTAAGAAAGATTTGAGATTAAGGTCGCTGCTTTGTGGCTCTGGACTTTCTCCTTTCTACCTTCTTCTTTCTACTTTGATTTATGTACACGCTGATTGTTTATGATGTGGACGCGACGCACGTTTCTAAAGTGCATAAGTTTCTCAAACGCTATTTGCACTGGGTACAGAACTCGGTCTTTGAAGGCGAACTCACAGAATCGCAAATCGAAACGGTGAAAGCCGGACTCAAACGCTTGCTGACGACCGATACCGATTCGGTACTCATCTACACGGCGCGCGATGCGAAGTGGCTGGGGCGCGAGTGCATCGGCAGCGAGCGCGGCAACACCGGCAATCTCATTTGACAATAAAAACCAGCCTCGCCAAACGAGTTAATTTGATGGTCAAACTCCTTTCATCACTTCAAGATAACGGCATAGCACCGACTGCCCGATAGTCGTCGAAGCCACCGCCTAAGACGTTAAACAAGCAACGAAGATGCCGACTTCACTCCCCACCAACGCCACAAATACCAAAGTTGCAACGCTTTAACCGCAGTCGTCGAACTCCCGCCTTTTCAGCACTACCTGCCCCCGACGACACCAAACACTCAAACGCAGCTTGACATCTACCGAAACTCCAGCAAAATCAACGCTACATACCCGCCAAAAACGGAGTCTTAATCGAACCTGTAGGAATTGAAACTCCTCACTGCCGACGATTTTAAGTTCGCCGCGACGATGGTCTTAATCGAACCTGTAGGAATTGAAACCCTTGAAAGTAGTTGACTGTGCTAACGGGTGTGTCTGGTCTTAATCGAACCTGTAGGAATTGAAACGAAATAATTGCTTATGTTCGCGCTAACCCCGACAAGTGTCTTAATCGAACCTGTAGGAATTGAAACATAAGACGGAGTTCGCGCTGGAGAAGCTTCGTGATTAGTCTTAATCGAACCTGTAGGAATTGAAACACACGGCTTCCATTTAGGGTTCATGGTGTGAACTTGGCGTCTTAATCGAACCTGTAGGAATTGAAACGTCAAATCCTCAATCGAAATAGCACGTCCGGTGCGTGTCTTAATCGAACCTGTAGGAATTGAAACACGCATTTACATCGCATGTCGTGCGTCCACACTGGGTCTTAATCGAACCTGTAGGAATTGAAACCCGAAATCGAAGCGTGGCGAGAAAACGAAGGCGGCAGTCTTAATCGAACCTGTAGGAATTGAAACAAGCGTTTCGTGAAGCAAGCGAAGAATTAAAGAAAGGTCTTAATCGAACCTGTAGGAATTGAAACACGATTGCCGCGTTTGAGCGCGACGCGGCGGCGTTGCGTCTTAATCGAACCTGTAGGAATTGAAACCTCGCCTTCATGACCTACAAAAACCTACTGACGGCGTCTTAATCGAACCTGTAGGAATTGAAACATGTATCAGGAAGAACCTATAGCGTGATTACTCCCCGTCTTAATCGAACCTGTAGGAATTGAAACTTAGGAATGCCAAAGGAACAATGAAAGCTATCTCTTGGTCTTAATCGAACCTGTAGGAATTGAAACACGGTCGGCAGTACGGCGTTGACGAAGGCGATACGGAGTCTTAATCGAACCTGTAGGAATTGAAACCACGTTACGGTCAAGTATGGGCTTCATGCCGACAATGTCTTAATCGAACCTGTAGGAATTGAAACTGGTTAGAGGGCGGCGCACCGGAGCAGATGAAAACCAGTCTTAATCGAACCTGTAGGAATTGAAACGTGTCACCAGCACGCTTTTTAGTTCATCGAGTTTCTTGTCTTAATCGAACCTGTAGGAATTGAAACTTAATCCCCGCGTTCGGGCGATTTAATACGGCTCTGTGTCTTAATCGAACCTGTAGGAATTGAAACCCGATGCCCGCGCTTCTTCGGTGTTTGCTCCGGTAGTCTTAATCGAACCTGTAGGAATTGAAACACTTTAACGCGGCTCGGATAATTCGAGTCAGGGGGCGTCTTAATCGAACCTGTAGGAATTGAAACATTTTCAGACCAGTACGCACGGACTTTCGCGGTCGGTCTTAATCGAACCTGTAGGAATTGAAACCGTTGAGAGTGCGCGTGTACTTAACGCGGCAGGAGAAGTCTTAATCGAACCTGTAGGAATTGAAACCAAAGAAGCCGGACAGGTGCAAGGTCTCGGCGAGAAGTCTTAATCGAACCTGTAGGAATTGAAACACCGTCTGAACTTCGCACTGAAGCGGGACGCGCGAAGTCTTAATCGAACCTGTAGGAATTGAAACAATGTCAACGTCTCGGAAGATGCGAAAGGCGCGCTGAGTCTTAATCGAACCTGTAGGAATTGAAACACCGTCTGAACTTCGCACTGAAGCGGGACGCGCGAAAGTCTTAATCGAACCTGTAGGAATTGAAACACGTTATCGCTCAACTCGCAGAAAGTAACGCACTGAGTCTTAATCGAACCTGTAGGAATTGAAACGTAACAGCAAAGCGATTTCTTCTGCGAGGTTTGGGTGTCTTAATCGAACCTGTAGGAATTGAAACTTACAACAGGATAGCGAACATCGGCAGGTTCGGCATGGTCTTAATCGAACCTGTAGGAATTGAAACTGATGATGTCGGGGAAATCGAAGAAACCGAGTTGATCGTCTTAATCGAACCTGTAGGAATTGAAACACTTTCCGACCGAGTACACATGCACATGCCCCGCGTTGTCTTAATCGAACCTGTAGGAATTGAAACAAATCTTCCGGTGTCACCAGCACGCTTTTCAACTCAGTCTTAATCGAACCTGTAGGAATTGAAACACAATTAAAGCGAGAACTCGAAGCAAGCCGTGAAACGTCTTAATCGAACCTGTAGGAATTGAAACACCTCCCCGAATGTGACATTCATTTCTTGTAGCTGAGTCTTAATCGAACCTGTAGGAATTGAAACGTTGAAAAGTTTCCGCATCGTCAATCTTCTGTCCTTGTCTTAATCGAACCTGTAGGAATTGAAACTACCCATCGGCGACGCTCATCATAATCGCGCCGCCCGGTCTTAATCGAACCTGTAGGAATTGAAACAACTCCGAAGCGAGCGACTTGCCCTTGAGCAGCGAGTCTTAATCGAACCTGTAGGAATTGAAACGCAGCACGCGGTTGATGTCAAAGAAGAACATCGCCGCGTCTTAATCGAACCTGTAGGAATTGAAACCAGCTCAAGCTTGGCTTGCCAATCGAACGCGCCCCGGTCTTAATCGAACCTGTAGGAATTGAAACCCAGAGTAAGTTGACGGCTGTGCGGGTGCGGGTGTGGTCTTAATCGAACCTGTAGGAATTGAAACGTGGGAATTTAAGCAAAGGGGCGGCAGGTAGGTTGGTCTTAATCGAACCTGTAGGAATTGAAACAGTCACAGTTTCACGCCAATGTCGCGGGCAAAGTAGTCTTAATCGAACCTGTAGGAATTGAAACCAGGCGAAAGTGTTTATTGTAAAGCGCGGCGCGGGCAGTCTTAATCGAACCTGTAGGAATTGAAACCCGATTCGGGGAAAACGCAGATTGAAGAATCCGCCGCGTCTTAATCGAACCTGTAGGAATTGAAACGCCTTTGCTTTCAAGAGACTTCGCTTTCGCCTTCGCGTCTTAATCGAACCTGTAGGAATTGAAACGATGCTGCACTCCTTAAACGTATCTATGGATTCCTGGTCTTAATCGAACCTGTAGGAATTGAAACGAAAAGATTTCTTGATTATTTTCGCTTGGGGGCTTGACGTCTTAATCGAACCTGTAGGAATTGAAACTGAACTCAACCGTTAGGTTTCCTTCATATTGCGCGGGTCTTAATCGAACCTGTAGGAATTGAAACCTCAACATCGGGTCTTGGCTCAATCTCAATCTTGAGTCTTAATCGAACCTGTAGGAATTGAAACCGCCTTCAGGGAAGTCACGCGCCCTAGATTTGTTTGTCTTAATCGAACCTGTAGGAATTGAAACAGCGCAAAACACCGCGCTGCTTTTAGATTTACTGCAGTCTTAATCGAACCTGTAGGAATTGAAACCCGTCTCTTGGCGGATAACAAGGTCGTGGCACGCCGGGTCTTAATCGAACCTGTAGGAATTGAAACCGATTATTTGCTCCACGATGTCAATCTCTGCTGGGGGTCTTAATCGAACCTGTAGGAATTGAAACCGGGTCTTGCGGCAAAGCAGCCCCCCGCGATTCGACGAGTCTTAATCGAACCTGTAGGAATTGAAACGTTTTCGGCGGTATTTATCAATCATGTTGCCGATTTGTCTTAATCGAACCTGTAGGAATTGAAACGATAGTCAAGAATCTGATGCGCCAAGTATTCAGAATAGTCTTAATCGAACCTGTAGGAATTGAAACTGAGATGGGCAATCGAGCATTTCAGCGAACGACTGAGTCTTAATCGAACCTGTAGGAATTGAAACAACTTCGACGAGTTTCTCTTCGATTAAAGCGGCAACGTCTTAATCGAACCTGTAGGAATTGAAACCGATACCCGTTTCGATTCATTCAGGCGGACGCGCTCGTCTTAATCGAACCTGTAGGAATTGAAACCACTTCTCGACGAATAACGGGAAGCGAGGTTCCGGGGTCTTAATCGAACCTGTAGGAATTGAAACTATCATGCTCGACAATCGTGGTTAAAATCCGTTCTTCGTCTTAATCGAACCTGTAGGAATTGAAACTTTCCAACTTTGCTAGAGCGCGCACTACGTGACTTGGAGTCTTAATCGAACCTGTAGGAATTGAAACGAAAAGTAGTCAGAATGTGCGGCGGAATTAGACCGGTCTTAATCGAACCTGTAGGAATTGAAACAACCTATCCCGCCAACATCATCAAAGCTTCGCGCATGTCTTAATCGAACCTGTAGGAATTGAAACGCATACGAACGTCGCAAGGTTGTCATCTTCGCGCGGGGTCTTAATCGAACCTGTAGGAATTGAAACTGCGATGTTGCCGACTGGTACGCGCGTCATCGTCACGGTCTTAATCGAACCTGTAGGAATTGAAACTCGGGTTCTACTGCGACACCCGCGCAGGTGTCGGCGTCTTAATCGAACCTGTAGGAATTGAAACATCAAATCTTCCGCTTGCAAGTTAATCAAGCCGGAGGTCTTAATCGAACCTGTAGGAATTGAAACCTCGTGGTGAGGCGCAAAGGAACGGCGGGCGCGGGGTCTTAATCGAACCTGTAGGAATTGAAACCTTCACGGGTTCCACGCCCGGTGCCGACATCCCACAGTCTTAATCGAACCTGTAGGAATTGAAACCGAACATTACTCGCAAGAGTATCAGACCGTCAAGCCGGTCTTAATCGAACCTGTAGGAATTGAAACGACGCTTACGAAGGCGAGCCGGGCGTGAAGATTATCAGGTCTTAATCGAACCTGTAGGAATTGAAACTGCAAGTGCAGCGTCAAAAGGGAAACCGACATCCCACAGTCTTAATCGAACCTGTAGGAATTGAAACTTTATAAAGCCGCTCATGCTCAGCTTGATATTCTTCGTCTTAATCGAACCTGTAGGAATTGAAACACGAGTCACGACGGCAGACAATCACCCGCGAGAAGTCGTCTTAATCGAACCTGTAGGAATTGAAACGCAGACCGGCGAGGATTCGTATCCGCCCAACCTCAGAGTCTTAATCGAACCTGTAGGAATTGAAACCGCATCAGGTCGCTGATCCCCGATGCGCTTGAGCGTGTCTTAATCGAACCTGTAGGAATTGAAACGCGATTCCGCGACGCGCAAAGTCGTCAACTCCGTTGGTCTTAATCGAACCTGTAGGAATTGAAACAAGGAGGTATCCGATGAAAGAGATACTTCTAACTCGGTCTTAATCGAACCTGTAGGAATTGAAACCAAGGTAAAACAGACCGGCAACTATGTAGAGTGGTCTTAATCGAACCTGTAGGAATTGAAACTCTTGGCTGTCGTCTTACTCTTAGTCTCTGTCTCTGTGTCTTAATCGAACCTGTAGGAATTGAAACACTGCAATCGGTCATATCGACGGTTGCAATAGGGGGTGTCTTAATCGAACCTGTAGGAATTGAAACCCGCAGGTGAGCTATCGCTGCACCTGACGGCTGGCGTGTCTTAATCGAACCTGTAGGAATTGAAACGATTGATAACAACGCAGCTAATTCGCCGCCCCTGAGTCTTAATCGAACCTGTAGGAATTGAAACTACCTCGAAGTCTTCGGCGTCGCCATATTGCGCTTGTCTTAATCGAACCTGTAGGAATTGAAACATTAAGCTTGATGGTCGAGAAACGCGCCACAGCATCGGTCTTAATCGAACCTGTAGGAATTGAAACTTAGCGTGATTTGAAATTAGGTAATGCACCCACTGGGTCTTAATCGAACCTGTAGGAATTGAAACCACCTTACAACTTTGTAGATGAAGCAATCGCCGAAGGGCGTCTTAATCGAACCTGTAGGAATTGAAACCCGATGTTCGACCGTGACACGGTTCACCGCAAGCCGAGTCTTAATCGAACCTGTAGGAATTGAAACGATTTCGACCCGAACAAAATGCTTGTGGATGCTGTTGTCTTAATCGAACCTGTAGGAATTGAAACAGCATCAAGCCGAGAACGATGTACGAGACGGCGGAGGTCTTAATCGAACCTGTAGGAATTGAAACAAAGCATATTGAGTCGGCTCTTAAATCTCAAGATTCGGTCTTAATCGAACCTGTAGGAATTGAAACCCGCTTTCGCACTCTCTGCGTCCTTCAACGCCTGCGTCTTAATCGAACCTGTAGGAATTGAAACTGAACCTACTCACATCAGACCGCCGCTTTCGCACTCTCGTCTTAATCGAACCTGTAGGAATTGAAACACATCCTTGTGCTACCTCACGCTGAGAAACTCGGCGGTCTTAATCGAACCTGTAGGAATTGAAACAACTTAATCAATACCTGCAACAAGAATTAGCCAACAGTCTTAATCGAACCTGTAGGAATTGAAACCTATCAAAGCCGTAAGTATCCTGCGGATGTTTGCCTGGTCTTAATCGAACCTGTAGGAATTGAAACTAACTCCGTGTGCTTTCCGCGAACGCGCCGCGCGGCGTCTTAATCGAACCTGTAGGAATTGAAACCATCTTTAAGCGAAAAGATTATTTCGGCAATGTCGTTGTCTTAATCGAACCTGTAGGAATTGAAACTAAGGCGAAGCGTACATTCGTCCGTGCTAAGTAGTACGTCTTAATCGAACCTGTAGGAATTGAAACTTTTCAAGCCCAAGCTTATCGCTTCACTCCGTAAGGCGTCTTAATCGAACCTGTAGGAATTGAAACCATTATCGAAGCGTGTTAAATCGCCGCTCGTCGCCGTGTCTTAATCGAACCTGTAGGAATTGAAACCGCGGAAGCTTTGCGGTGGCTTCACACTTGCGGACAAGGTCTTAATCGAACCTGTAGGAATTGAAACGAATGGTCAATCAATCCAAGCGGCAATCGTATTGTAGTCTTAATCGAACCTGTAGGAATTGAAACTTTATTAGAATGGCGAGACGTTGTGACTGACCATTTAGTCTTAATCGAACCTGTAGGAATTGAAACTGAGGACGCCTTAAAGGTTGCGCGGTTGAACGGTGTGTGCGTCAATCCGGCAGGGGTGTCCCGAACGCCGACGCTGCTGCAAAGCCGCGTGAAGTCCTTCTGCGAGGTATCGCCGTTTGATGTTGAAGACGGTACTGATGCCGACTCCGATCACGGCGGCGATGT
>JBGTMR010000275.1:0-4937 GCA_041743485.1 Pyrinomonadaceae bacterium | reverse complement strand
CGCGCCGCTCTCGGATACATGCCGGAGCGCGATTCATTCATTCACGGCGATACCTGCATTCACTTCGTCTCGATGATGGCGGAACTCTCCGGTCTGCCGCCCGATGCCGCACTTGAGCGCGCGCATGAAGCCCTGTTCTATGTCGGCTTGGGTGAAGCGCGTTATCGCACGCTCGACACTTACTCGCTCGGCATGAAGCAACTCGCCAAACTCGCGCAGGCAATCGTTCACGCACCACGACTTCTGTTTTTAGACGAACCGACCAACGGCTTAGACCCTCCGGCGCGCGCCCGTATGCTCGAACTGATTCGAGAGATACGCGACGGCGGCGAAACCCACATCATGCTGTCGTCACATCTCCTGCGCGATGTCGAAGAAAGTTGCGACGAGATTCTTATCTTAAAAGACGGGCGCGTCCGCGCGATGCTCGACCTCGAAGCCGAACGCCGCGCCAACCGCCGTTTCTTTGAACTCGAACTTCGCGGCGCGACCGAACGCTTCGGAGCGGAACTTGAATCACTCGGCTGCGAATACGCCTTCACCAACAACCTTCAGGGCAACCTCCAAAACGCCGCGCAAGGCAATTCAAACGGCAACACGCAAACCAACATCGCAACGTCACTCGAAACCGGCACGCGCCTCAAACTCGTGTTACCGGAAAACATCGAAATCGCGGACTTGTACCGCATCGCCGCCAACCAGCACATACAAATTCGCCGCCTCAATCACAAACGCGATTCGCTCGAAGACATCTTCTTGAAAGCAATGGAAGGGAGCTAAGTGATGAATGATGAGTGATGGATGATGAGTTAAAAACATTTTGTCTTTGATTCATCACTCATCGCTCATCATTCATCGCTTCCACACAATGGCTGTCTATGAACATCGGTATCAACCTTACACCGGAGAATTAACGCCGCAGTGGTCGCGCTTTCTTATCATTCCGCGCCATGCGTTCCGGGATTTGTTCGCGTCGAAAATTCTCACCGGATTCTTCGCGTTGAGTTTTATCCCGCCGCTCGTGTTTGCGATTTTGATTTATCTGCACCACAACGTAAGCGCGATTGCGACGTTCAAGATAAACATCGCGGAACTCGTTCCGGTTGACGAGTATTTCTTCTATACGTTCATCGGGATTCAGAGCGGAGCGGCGTTCTTTCTGACGTTGCTCGTTGCCCCGACGCTCGTTTCAAAAGACCTTGCGAACAACGCTTTGCCGTTGTATCTCGCACGCCCGTTTTCGCGTTTTGAATACACGATAGGGAAGATGTCGGTCGTCTTTATACTCCTGTCGTGCGTGATGTGGATTCCCGGTTTGGTGCTTTTTATCTTTCAATCTTTTCTCGAAGGCTTCGTGTGGATGAGCGCGAATCTGTGGATCGCGGGCGCGATTTTCCTGTCGTCATGGACGTGGATTCTGTTTCTGGCACTGCTCTCACAAACGCTTTCGGCGTGGGTCAAGTGGCGCGTCGCGGCGAGTGCGGGAATGGCGGCGGCGTTTATAATTCCGTCGGCAATCGCGGAAGTCGCGTATCAAATTCTCAACGAGGGAGAGAACCAAGAATCATATATGACGTGGCTCAACATCATCAGCCCGTCCGCGATTACGCAGACCGTTCGCGCCGCGCTATTTAGATTGCTGCCCGGTGATTCATACACCGTGCCGCTCACGGGAGCGTGGCTCGGCTTCGTGGTGATGTGCCTGATACTGGTGTTCTTACTGTCGCGCAAAGTCCGCGCCTACGAGGTCGCTTAATGGAGATGACAACCACCACCACGACGCTTCACACGGGCGATGCGATACCGCGCGTGGGCGAATCGAATTTGCACAACGATGAGCGCGTTATCGTCTTCGATAACGTCTCGAAATTTTACGGCGATATTCTCGGCGTCAACCGCATCAACCTCACCATCACACCCGGCATCACGAGTCTCGTCGGACCCAACGGTTCGGGTAAAACGACTTTGATGAACTTGATGACCGGGCTTCTCCAACCGACACGCGGGCGCGTCAGCGTTCTCGGCATCGCGCCTTCCGAACCCGAAAAGTTGTTTCGTCAGGTCGGTTACTGCGCGCAGTTCGATTCGTTTCCGCGCGGACTGACGGGCTACAACTTCATCAATGCGTTCGCGGGTTTGCACGGCTACGACAAACGCGAAGCGGAAAGCCGTTCGTGGCGCGCTCTGGAGCGTGTGAGTTTGACGGAAGCGGCGCATCGCAAAGTCGCGGGTTACAGCAAAGGGATGCGGCAACGCGCGCGCCTCGCGCAATCCATCATGCACGACCCGGCGGTGCTTGTTTTGGATGAACCGCTCAACGGCTTAGACCCGCTCGCCCGCGCCGAAACCATTTCACTGTTTCGCCAGCTTGCGACCGAAGGCTTACACCTCATCATCTCAAGTCACATCCTTCATGAAGTGGATATGATGAGTGACCGCGTGGTTCTCATCAACAACGGTTACGTCGTCGCCAGCGGCGGCTCGGCGGGCAGCGTGCGCGAAGAAATCACGACACAGCCTCTGGAAATCTTTGTGCGATGCGACAGTCCGAAGGAACTCGCCGCCGAACTGCTTCGACGCGACGCGGTGCGTGAAGCGCGTTTGTTATCAAACGAAGCGACGCGCGCCTTAGACGCCGGAGCGATTCAAGACGGCGAGACGATGCGCGGCGTGATATTCAAAACGAGGGACGCCGACAAGCTTTACCTGACGCTCAATGCGATGGTCGTCGAAGGCATCGCGCGGATTGAAACGGTCAAGCCGGTGGACGACGATCTGCACGCCGTTTATGGTTATCTCATCGGGGCGCAACCGACGGGCGGAGGAGCGAGTAAATGAGCGCGGAAGCACAAATTGAAACGGCGAGTTTGGCGAAAGAAAATTTTGCATGGGCGTTGTGGCGCAGACAAATCGCCACCATCGTGCGGCTTGAAATTAAGAAAAACTTTGTCGGCAAACGCGCGTGGCTGATTTATCTATTCGCGCTGATTCCGCCCGCGATGCTCACACTCGTCACAATCGTGGTGACGTTCGTTGACGTGCCGGATGCCGACAGCAACTGGCGCAACGTCGCGGATGCCAACCAAATTTTTGCCTATATCTTTGAGATTCTGATTCTTCGCACCATCATCTTTTTCGGGTGCGCGTGGATTTTCATGAACTCGTTTCGCGGCGAAGTCATAGACCGCAGTCTGCATTACTACTTTCTCGCTCCCGTGCGCCGCGAAGTTTTGGTAGTCGCCAAATTCATCGCCGGAGTCGCGGCGAGCATCGTGTTCTTCAGCGTCACGACCGCGCTTTCGATGTTCCTGATGTACGTCACGCGCGACGGCGGACAGGTCGCGGACTACTTCACGCGCGGGGCGGGAGTTTCACACGCGGCGACGTATCTGGGCGTCGCGTGGCTGGCGTGCGCGGGCTACGGCGCGCTGTTTATCGTCATCGGGTTGGTGTTTCGTAACCCCGTGCTTCCGGCTCTGACGATTTACGGTTGGGAATTTATCAACTTCTTACTGCCGCCGGTTCTCAAACGCACCGGCGTAATTTACTACCTTCAATCCTTAACGCCGATAAAACTCAGCGAAGGTGGGTTCGCGTTCATCGCCGAACCTTCGCCCGCGTTAGTCTCCATCGGCGGACTTCTCATCTTCGTCGTCGTCATGCTCGTCATCGCCGCGTGGCGCATACGCCGCATGGAAATCAGTTATGGGAACGAGTGAGTCAATCTATTGTCTCTCCGAAACGACGTTCGAGTTCTTGAGCCATCTCGAAGCGGGCGCGCAGTTCGGCGGCGACGATTTCGACGGCGGCGAGTGCCGACGCGAGAGCGTTTTCGGTTGCCGCCGCTTCCCATACTTCCGTCAAACCCGCGATTTCAATTGTCACGCGCACCGATGAAATGTCGGCGGCGTTAGCAACTACGTCGGACATCATTCGTCTCTCCGTCTCAATTCAGTTTCTTGAATGTGCAAAAGGCTAAAGCGGGCGACAAGTTTGCCCGAAGATGCTTTTGTGTTTCAACTCCGCGTGACTCAGCGTCTTAAACCCGCGTGACTCTGCGTCCAAAGAATTTTCTGACGCAGAGTCACGCGGAGTGAAGACGCTTGAAGACTTTGTTAATTGATTCGCTTGTCACTCGCGTTGGCGGGTCTGCCCGCGAGGTCGCCGCCGCGCAGAGTACCTTTCTCATTGATGAAGAACGAACGGCGTCCCGATTTGCCGTAAGCTTCGGGCGTCGCGGTCGCTTCAAATTTAGACCCGTTGGCACTCATTTCAATGCGATAACCTTTCGCCGTGAAGCGTTCGGCGTTGTCTTCGCCGTCTTCGCTTTTGCCGCTTAATTCTTCGAGCGAAACGAAAGGCGCGTCTTCGGTTTTGACTTCCGTTTTAGCTTCATCGTTACCGTCATCGCCGTCTATGCTTTCCGTGATTTTATAGCGTCGTTGAAGCTGAGCGTAATAGATACTTCGCAGTGCGCCCTGTGCGCTCGAATCATTGGTGATGACTTCCTGATGCGCGGCGGCGAGCGACGAGGTTTGCGAAAACAGGCGCACGGCGTCAATCGGGATGCGGAATTCGTGTTGCGCTCCGAGCGGGTCGGCGGTAATCGTGTAGGTAACGGCGCGGGGGTCAATATCTATGCCCGCGTAAGGATTCGGAACATTGCCGATAGCAGCCAGAACGGACTTTTGCGACATGTTGATAAGGGCTTTGACAAGCGTATTAGCGATGTAAAATTCACCGAGCTTTTCGGTTTTCTGCCAACTGCGCGCCGCCGTAAAACGATTGTCTGACGCGAGACTTCCGCCTTCACGAAAAGCCTTGATGACCGCGCTCGCGGCTTCGGCATCAGGCGTGAGCAGTAGATAATCACCGACGAAACTGACCATGTTGTTCGTGAACATCACGCTCTCCACACCGTCGCGGCGTTCGATGAG
>JBGTMR010000274.1:0-2281 GCA_041743485.1 Pyrinomonadaceae bacterium | reverse complement strand
GAAAGTTGGGCGGATGAGTACGAGCGGATTTTGCGGTTCTTTGAAGTGCATTTGAAGCAGCAGAATTAACCACAGAGACACAGAGGGAAGCACAGAGAAGATATGAGAGATGATTTGCCGGAGTTGGGTTTGGTGTGTATCACGTTCAGCGAGGCGGTGCGGTATCGTGCTTTGACGAGGAAAAGGTTGTTGCAGTTTGGGGCGGACGAGCAGCTTGTGATGTTGCGCGATTTGTATCGTGACAACCTTGCGCGGTTCGGGGCGGCGATTGATTTTTGTTTCGCAAACGACATCAAGCTGTATCGTTTGACGAGCGCGTTTTTTCCGTTCGCGGATACGGACATCGGGCGCGTGGTTTTGGAAGAGATGGCGGAAGACGTGGGACGTGCCGGAAGGCGGGCGATGGAAACGGGTTTGCGCGTCGTGTTGCATCCCGACCAGTTTTGCGTGTTGTCGTCGGATTCGCCGCACGTCATCGAAAATTCGATTCTGATTTTAAGTACGCACGCATGGATTTTCGATTTGTTGGGACTGCCGCGCTCGACGTGGGCGGCGATGAACATTCACGGCGGCAAGTCTGACAGAAGCGACCGTCTGGTTTCAATTATCAAAGATTTGCCGGACGGGATTCGTTCGCGCGTGACGTTTGAGAATGACGAACACGCTTATCATTCAGCGCAGATTTTGGATGTCTGTCAGCGTGCGAATGTGCCGTTTTTGTTTGACGCGCATCATCATGTTTGCGCGGAAAAGATTTCGAGTTATGAACACGCGAGCGTCAAGGAGATGTTGGACGCGGCGCGTGGGACGTGGGGCGTGAACGCGGGTTGGCAGATGACGCATATCTCGAACGGGCGCGAGTATTTCAACGACCCGAAACACAGCGATGTGATTATTGATGTGCCGCGCGCGTTCGATGTCGCGGGGTTGTGGATTGAAGTGGAAGCGAAGCACAAGGAAGCGGCGATTTTCGAGATGCGCGAAAGGTGGACGGAGATTGTCGGGGCGGAGTCGGGGCGGGTGACGGAGGTTGGTGCGGTATGAAAAGAGTTTGCAGGCTATCGAGATGAGCGAGGAAACAAGTGAACGCTCATCGGTTGTTTCAAAAGCTAGAAGTGGAGCGGGCGGTAGTTGGAAGACGATTGACGAGCGTGCAGATTCGTCAGTTCCCGCGCAATCGAACCCGCTTGCCTGTGTCGCCGCGACGGGCGAAATGTTGCTTCGGAGTCGCGGAATAGACGTGTCGCAAGAACGTATCCTTGCTAAAATAGAGATTCCGGCGACGGTGGATGAACTCGTTGAGGTTATGAATGAATTTGACCAAACGCCCGGAAAACTTTGGCGCGGCGGCGCAATTAGCGATGAGCATTTGGAGTTGCTCGGCAAGATAGGAGATGTTCACGCGGTTGTATTTCACGAAGGCGGAACGCTCGGACATATGGTTTTAGTGGAAAGCGTCACGGACGGCGAGGTGTTTGTCATCAAAGACCCATTCCCGATAAACGAGACGGCGGAGTGTGGGACAATCTACACCATGACGCGCGAAGAGTTTATAAAAGTCTGGGGCGGAGAGGCGGTATTCAAATGAAACAGGTTGATGACTTTGTGTGTCTGGCGGTGCAAAGAGTAAGCGCGCCCGGCAACGACTTGATGCTGACGTTGCAAATCGGCGATGAGCGCAAGCGTTACGGCGTGACGACTAAAGGCGGATGTGCGCCGGATGAGTCGCGGCTCAACGAACACGAAAGTCAAAGCGCGAACGCGATTCGCACGTTTCACTTTCCGAAAGAATTACAGTTTCACCTTACCGCCAACCCGCCCGCGACCCGAAACCTCGTGAAGGTCTTAGTGCGCGCTCTTAAAGGTGAGGAATTAAATCTCCCGCAGGATTTGTTGACGAAGATTGACGCTCCCGCACAAGAGACTGTCGCCGCGTAAGCTCACGAACAACTTCGAGGGCGTTCGCTTCCTCAACGAATGGTTTTTGTGCTGGATATGAATCTGCTTTACGATTTCCTATGACCATAAGTTTTATGTCGAGTTCGCCCGTCTCAATCAAGAGAAAAATCGAAGTACAGCGCGCGTCATTGGCATTGAGTTTGGCGCGGTTTAGCCGCGTCGCGTGGGTTGCGCTTGGGTATAACGTGCTGGTGATTTTGTGGGGCGCGGGCGTGCGGGCGACGGGTTCGGGGGCGGGGTGCGGCAGTCACTATCCGTTGTGCAACGGCGTCGTTGTGCCGCGCGATGTGACGATGGAGACGTTCATCGAGTTCACGCATCG
>JBGTMR010000273.1:0-5629 GCA_041743485.1 Pyrinomonadaceae bacterium | reverse complement strand
TCAATCAAGGGTTCGTTAGATGACATTGGCTCTTCAAGCACGACGCGATTTGGCTGATTGTCCATCCGCCGCACTTGACCCGCAATCGCCGCTATCATCACGAACACCAGCGCGATGACCAAACGTCCGACAAACTTTTCTTTGTTCATTGCTTTAATACCTCTCAAGAAAATGATGAATTCGGAATGATGAGTGATGAATTTTTAGGCAGTCTTCACATTCATCATTCATCACTCTGCACTCATCGTTACTCCACTTTATGGTTGTCGCCCTCGAATTTATAAAGGCGCAGGACGGTTCCGCTCGTGCGGTATTCGTAGCCTTTATCATTATGACTTAGAAGAATGCGATGCCCGTTGGAAATCATCTGCGCGCTAAACTCGCCGTCAATCGGCGCGCCGAGCGAAGCATCGGGAAACTCCGCGCGTTCAAATCCGTCTTCTTTGATTTCAACTTCAGGCACGCCCAAACGCTTTGCCAGATCACGGCGGGCGCGTTCGCGTGCGTTCGATAAATTATCAGCCATGTTATGTTTTTCTTCCTCGTTTGTTTGAAGCGGCATCATCACGATAACGATGCCCGCAAAGTTCATTCTGCACCCCGCCGCGCACTCGCGTCAAAGCAAATCTCACCCGACGCTTCACACACTGTTTCATACAAGGTCGCCGCACAGGTGTTGCATCAAAACCGTGACGGTTATCGCCGCCGTTTCCGCCCGCAGAGTGCGCCCGCCGAGCGTGACGATTCGCCATCCGGCATCACGCGCCCCCGTCAGTTCTTCATCCGTCCAACCGCCTTCCGAACCGACAAGCGCGGTCAACTCCGTTTCGCGTGTCGCTTGTGTCTCACCCGTTCGCATCACGTCCAACCCCGACACCGCATCACGCAAATTCTCACCGTCACGCTCTGAAAAAAGTATGCCCGCCCTGCTCTCAATCACATCACCGAACGGGCGCGGCGCATAAACCGTCGGCACGAACGAACGCCCCGACTGCTTCGCCGCTTCGAGCGCGAGACGTTGCCAACGCGCCACGCGCGGCATGATTTCTTTATCATCCTTCAAGCCGTGCTTACCCCGTTCAAGCCGCACATCGGCACGCCGCGTTTCAACCGGAACAATCGCCGACACACCCAACTCCGTCGCTTTCTGCACGACCCAATCGAACTTTTCGTTTTTAAGCAACGCGACCGCGAGCGTCAAACGGAAGGGCGATTCGCGGTGCGGCGCGCCGACTTCTTCGCACACTTCCAGAATTGTTTCACCTGCCGCACGTCCCTTCGCACGCCCCGCGATGCTCTCGATACGACACCGAAACTCGCGCCCCGCGCCGTCAAACACAAACACATCATCACCCACACTCAAACGCAGAACATCGCGCAAGTGATGTGCCTCTTCCGTCTCAAGCGTGACACGCGAAGCATCGGACGAGAAAGCAAAGGACGGAGCGTAGAAGCGGCGACGAGTCATAAGTGAGTCAGATACGTTCAGGATTGCTCACATAAATACAAATTAGTTGTTTAGAGGAGGGCTTCCGCCCTCCAGTTCGCACGGCAACGGAGGGCGGAAGCCCTCCTCTAAACGGCTGGTAGATATTTATGAGACTGCTTTCAAACGCGAAACTTCTTAAATCACAAACGCGACCCATTCACCGTCCGGCATGATTTCATAATTCGTGATGCCGCATTCCGCGAGTCGCGTTTCGATAGTCGCGGCTTGTTCGGCGAGGATGCCGGAGAGAACCAGACGGGCGCACGTCAGTTTTATCAGTGTCGGCAAGAGCGGCAGAATCACATCCGCCGTCAAGTTCGCACACACGAAATCGGCGGAAGCCGTCGCTTCGTCAATCGAGCCGGTGCGAAATTCGATGCGTTCGCCGACGTGATTAACTGTGGCGTTTTCGCGTGCAATCTCAACCGCTTCGGCGTCCGTATCGCACGCTTCGATGCGTGCCTTCGGGTTTATCATCGCGGCGGCAATGGCGAGAACGCCCGTGCCTGTGCCGACATCGAGAAAGCTTGCGCCTTTGAAATGTTTTTCGATTGCTTCCAGACACAGGCGCGTCGTTTCGTGTGTACCTGTGCCGAACGCCATGCCGGGTTCGATGTAGATAACGTGACGCCTCTCTGCGTCTTCGATGTGTGACAAATCTTTCCACGACGGCGCGATGATGAACCGCGTCCCGACGGTCACGGCTTGCCAGTTCGCTTTCCATTCCGCGAGCCAATCACGCGCCGGAACTTCGCGCCTGACCCACGGAAGCGCGAAGGATTTGATTTTGTGATTGTAGATTTTCCACGCCGCGATGAGCGACCCGCGCACCGCTTCGTCATCGGGGGGTTGCGCGAAATATCCGCTCACATTGAGGTGACGGCATCGCCTTTCGAGTCTATCCGCTTCCGTCGTCCGCGCGTCCGCCGCGCGCATCTCCGTACCCGTCGCGCCGAGTTCCATCAACGCATACTGCGCCGCTTCGCCTTCTTCTTCACACACGACGAAATCAAGTGCGTACCAAATTGTTTGAGATTTATCGCTCTGTTCGTCGCTCATAAACTATTCGCGTATTCCCAGATCATTGAGCGCGATGTGGCTGTTGCGCCAATCGGCTTCGACCTTAACGAACAATTCGAGATACACGCGCTGCCCGTCGAGAAGCGGCAAAATATCTTGGCGGGCGCGTGTGCCGATGTCTTTGATTCTTGAACCGGCGCGCCCGACGATGATTTTCTTTTGCGATTGACGCTCAACCAGAATCGCGCAGTTGATACGCACAAGTCCGGGTTCGGATTCGTCGTAGCGTTCGGTGACGACGGCGGTCACATAAGGCAGTTCCTCACCCGTCGTCTCTAAAATCTTTTCGCGCACAATCTCCGCGACGAGGACGCGCATCGGCTGGTCTGTCAATTCATCCTCACCGAAAATCGCTTCGCCGACGGGTAAGTTTTTGATGACTTCACCGAGAAGCGTTTCAACCGCTTTGCCCTTGCGCGCCGAAAGCGGAACGATTGCCTGCCAATCATGCTGGTCACGATAAAATTCTATCAACGCGAGCAAGTCGGCTTTGTCGGGGATCTTGTCAATCTTATTGAGCGCGAGAATCGCGGGCTTGCCTGAATCTTTCACCAAATCGAAAACGAAGCGGTCGCCGTTGCCCGTCGAAACACTCGCATCGCGCATCAATACGACTAGGTTCACGCCGCCCAACGCTTCATGCACCGCGCTCATCATCCGGCGGTTAAGGAGATAGCCCGGCTTATGCACGCCCGGCGTATCAACGAGAACAATCTGCCCCGCAGGGCGCGTGATGATTCCTTGAATGGCAAAGCGCGTGGTCTGCGGCTTGTTTGAAACGGCGGCGATTTTCTCACCGACAAGGCGATTAAGAAGCGTTGACTTTCCGGCGTTCGGGCGTCCGATGAGCGCGACGTAGCCGCTGCGAAAATCTTGTGGCGTGATGTCTGGTGTATCTTGATTCATTTTGAGTTTGTCATCTTGAAGTCGGGACACTTTTCTTTGTCCCGTAGGGACTCCATGAAAATAGCCCAGCGATAAATCGCTGGAAAGGAGATAGAAAATCCCTTTCAAGTCCCGCAAGGGACGGCTGAAATCGTGTGGCAGCTTCAGCCGTCCCTTGCGGGACTACTATCAAATATCAATCCGATTCCCAGCGATAAATCGCTGGGCTATTATCCAAGTGTCCCTGACGGGACAAAGCGAAGGTGTCTCGACATCAGGGTTGTCATCTTAGCGGATGACGGACTCATGTTTGAAGCAATGACGAAGCAACTCAACTTACGACTTTGCATCATCGCCACTCACACGCTTTAAGCTTCGAGCGCAGTTTGCAACTCGATTCGTTTCCGCTCAATGGTTTCATTATCCGCATCGGGCGGTACATAAATCGGGGCGGCGATACACACCCTTGCCGTTGAAAAAGGAACGGGGACTTGCAGCTTATCCCAACTCGGAACTTCGTACTTTCGTTTGACTTGAACGCTAAACGGCAGGACGGGCGCGCCTGTTTTCTTGGCGAGTAAAATCGCGCCGGGTTGCGCGACTCGCGCCGGACCTCGTGGACCGTCAACGGTAAAACCTGCCGGACAGCCGCTCTTAACAAGCCGCATCATCTCGATTAACGCCCCCGTGCCGCCGCGCGTAGTCGAACCGCGCGCCGTCCCGTAGCCGAAGCGTTGAATAAAGCGCGCGATGTATTCACCGTCGAAGCTTTGCGAAGTCATGACGATGATGCGACGGCGACGAAAGAAGTAAGTCGCAAGAAAAATCTCGCTGTGCCACGAAGCGTAAATCAACGGTTGACCGTCGGCGTTTGCCTTCTGCCAGTGTTCCCAACCTTCGACATGAAAGCGCGTCGTGCGTCCGATGAAAGAGATGAGCGCGTAGAAAATCAAGTCAATGGTTTTAATCGCAAGCCGTTGTTTGAATGTATAGCGAGCAAGGTCGGCGAAGCGATACGCGCGGGCGATGCGTTCGTCGTGCGTACGCGCATCGCGCTTGCGTCCGTCTTGTTCGAGCGAAAATTTTGAATCGCCGTCGTTATTTATTTTCGTGATGTGTTCCGGCGGGGGGGTCATTGCGAAAAGTTTTCCGTGTACGAGCGGCAGGGGAGAGTGATAACATTTTGAACTGTGCCGCCCGGCGCGTCGTACAGCGTAACACGCCGCGACTCGCCTCAAAGCTTGGCTCTCCCGGCGCACATCCTTCATAGTTTCCGTAAAATCTAAAACCTTAGCCGTGAGCGTAAAGCATTACACAACGCTTCTTTCGACTTATTATGCAAAAACGACGAATCCTGATTGTTGATTCCAACGACGAACTGCGCGGACTGCTCGACGATGTTTTGAGCGAACTCGGTCATGAAGTCGTCGCCCTCGCCAGTGCCGAAACCGCGACCACGCGCGATGACTTCGACCGTTTCGATTTGGTTATCAGTGACCTTTCGGCGGATGACGCGAGCGGCGGCGTGCAAATCCTGAGCGAACTCAACCGCCAGCAAGTGATGATTCCCGTCGTCGTGGCAAGCGAAGAGAAACAACAACCCGGCATCGTCAAAGCCTTTCGCATGGGGGCGGCGAACTTCGTGCGTCGCCCGTTTGAGCGCGACGAACTTCAGGCAATCGTAGATAAAACCCTGTCATACAAATTACGCTTCGTCGAAGACTTGAAAATTCTGCCGCATGTTTGCGAACGGATAGAGTTTGAATTGCCGAGCGACATCTCACTGATGAACGGCGTGCTTCATTACCTGATGGAGCGCGTAGTGAAACTCGGACTCATCAACCCGCAACGCTCGAATCTTTTTATCGCTCTTGACGAAGCCTTCGTCAACGCCGTCAAACACGGCAACAAATTCGACCACAACAAACTCGTCCGCATCACCGCCGAACTTTCATCACGGGAAGCGCGCTTCATCATCGAAGACGAAGGCGAAGGCTTCAATCCGGCAGATGTGCCTGACCCGCTCGACCCGATGAATCTGTTCAAAACATCGGGGCGCGGCGTGCTTCTAATTCATAACATCATGGACGAAGTGACGTACAGCGAACGCGGCAACCGCGTCACGATGATTAAGCGCGCCGAAGCTTCGCTTGATTCCGAAATTATCGCCGGACT
>JBGTMR010000272.1:0-2852 GCA_041743485.1 Pyrinomonadaceae bacterium | reverse complement strand
ATGAAGCCGTTGAAGAATTTCAGAAAGCATCGAACGTCTGTCGTCCCGAAGACGGCACGCCGCGCTATCTTCAGTGCTGCAACATGCTCGGTCACTGCTTCATGGAGAACGGTCTTTACCAACTCGCCGTGATGTGGTTTCGCAAAGGTGTGGATACGCCCGGACACACCGAAGACGAATATCAGGCTCTGCGTTATGAACTGGCTTCGGCATATGAGCGTATGGGCGATATGGACGCGGCGACGAATACGTTTATGCAAGTCTATGGCATGGACGTTTCATATCGCGGCGTCGCCGAACGGTTGCGCGATTTGCGAAACAAATCTATTGTTACGACTTAAAAGAGGAACGCCGCGCCGCCGACAACCGAAACCTCAAACCGTTTATCCCGATACGTTGAATTTACATGTGCCGCGCCGGATATGTTTCCCTGCGCGGCGCATTGTATTTAAGTTTTTATGTTGAACAAGCTGACCGTTATTCTGTTTATAGTTTTGTGTTTCATCGTCGGCACGGTCTTGACGGTATTGCCTTGGGTGCAGCCTTTGAGGTTGAGTTATCTGTTCGGCTTGGGCGATTGGGGCGACAACTATTTTCTCGTCAGTCTGGCGCGCATCACGGGTTCGCAGAATTTGCAAAAGGCTGTGGCTTCGGGTTGGGTGCGCGGGGCGGTCACGGGTTTGGGCGTCGTCAATCTGCTTATCGCCGTTTCCGAGATTTTCAACTTTCGCCACAGCGTCGCCGAACTCGATATGGACACCGCGCACTACAAGTCTGCGAGAGAGAACCGCGCCGCGAACGAGATTCAATCACACTGAAATCAAATCACACCCAGCCGCTCACCTACTTTATCACCGCCGGACGCTTGCCGCCGGACGCTCACATCAATCACACAAACCCGTTGGTCGCGCTCCTGCTCGAATCTATCGCCGCCGCCGTTAAAGCCGAAATCTCGTTTGTCCAAATTCGTGAAAAGGCTCTGAGCGCGCGCGCCCTGTATCTCTTAACTCACCACGCCGCCGCCATCGTCCGCGACTCATCAACCAGATTACTCGTCAATGACCGCGCCGACATCGCATACTCCGGCGGGGCGCACGGCGTACATCTCACGACGCGCTCACTCGACACGCATGTCGTTCGACGCACATTCGGCGCGAATTTTTTAATCGGCGTTTCGACACACACACTCGCGGAAGCACTCGCGGCGCGCGACGGCGGAGCGGACTTTGCGACTTTCAGCCCCGTGTTCCCGACCGCTTCAAAACTCATTCATAACCTGCTGCCTGTCGGACTCGAAGGCTTGAGCCGCGCGTGTCGTGAACTCGATTCGTTTCCCTTACTCGCGCTCGGCGGCATCGAAACGACGACGCGCGCCCTCGCATGTTTGGACGCGGGCGCGTCCGGCATCGCCGCGATTCGTTTGTTTAATGACACGGCGACGATTGCCGATGTCACGCGCGCCATCACCGCGCACGAATCGAAACCCGACACACCATGAATCAAAGTCAAAACAACTCCACGCCGCCCGTCGCCCTGACCATCGCGGGCTTTGACCCGTCCGGCGGGGCGGGTGTGATTGCCGACATCAAGACGTTTTCCGCGTTCGGCTTCTTCGCCACTGCCGCCGTCACTTCTCTGACGTTTCAAAACACGGTTGGCGTTTCCGGGGCGGCGCATCAGACAAGTGAAACGGTGCGCGCACAAATCTTGCCCGTCATCGAAGATTTTGAAATCGCGTGCGTCAAAACCGGAATGCTTCCGTCACGCGAAATCATAGAGGAAGTCGCGCGCCTGTTTCGTGACATAAAATCACTGCCCGCCCCTGTGGTTGACCCCGTGGTGCGTTCGACTTCCGGTTTCGATTTGATTGACGATGCGGCACTCAAAGCTTTAATCGAAAATCTGTTTCCGCTCGCCCACCTCATCACGCCGAACATCCCTGAAGCTGAACGCATCACGAATTCGAGAATCGAAGATGAACAGGGGATGATTCAAGCTGCGCGCCGTTTAAGAGAGATGGGCGCACGCGCCGCCCTCGTCAAAGGCGGACACTTGAACGGCGCGCCCGATGACGTATTGCTTGATGAAAACGATTCTGTCCGCGTCTTTCACGGGACACGCATTGAAAGCACCGCGACGCACGGCACGGGCTGCACGCTCGCCGCCGCCATCGCGTGCGGTTTAGGACAGGGAATGAGTTTGGAAGATTCGATTGAGCGGGCGAAGAATTTCGTAACGGAAGCGATTCGGACTGCGCCACGCTTGGGGCATGGTCACAGCCCGATATGGGTAATGATGAGCGATGAACGATGAGTGGTGATTGAAAACGCCGAAAGCGTGTTCTTAAATTCATCACTCATCATTCATAAATGTGAGTCAAGGGTGAAGTTGCCCTGCCTTTAGCTACGGAGTAGCGACAAGACGGTAGCCCACAGTGAAGGCGAAGCCGTAACTGTGGGAAGAAGGTTGGAAAAGATTCCAAGCTACGGTAGTAGCGACACAAATCATCAGAAAGCGATTCTCATCCGCTTATCTTACGCTGCTGCCGCAGCTAAAAATCTTTGTACTGCTTAACCCACAGTTGCGCTTGCGCTTCACTGTGGGCTACCGTCTTGCCGCTACTGCCGTAGCTGATGAACATAGTAATCGAAATCTTTACTCTTGATTCGCATCATAACTACCCTTCAATCGTCACTTTGTTCATCACCACGTCTTGCGCCGGACGGTCTTGGCGGTCGGTGTCGGTGTTGGCGATTTTGTCAACGATGTCCTGCCCTTCGATGACGCGCCCGAAAATCGTGTAGCTCGGCGGCAGTTGATAATCGCTGTGCATGATGAAGAATTGCGAACCG
>JBGTMR010000271.1:0-7717 GCA_041743485.1 Pyrinomonadaceae bacterium | reverse complement strand
GAAGACACCGGCTCAATAACCGAGACGCAGGATGCTCTTGATCACAAAAATCCGCAAGCGACGCGGGTTTATGTCCAGCGCATTGCCGTCAAGCGTGATAAGCACAGCCGAAAAATCGCGCATCGTTATAAGGCGCGCGAGCCATAATCCGAGGGGGGTCTATTGCTGGAACGCGGCACTCGAGTGCGTTGCGATTATCTTTGAAAACCTGACACCTCTTTCTGACATGCGACTACTTACACGAAATTATTGACACCCCCGATTTTGAAATCAGCCTTTGTTTCGTGTTCATTAGTGGATAAATCTTCGCCGGTTCTTACAACATCGGGCGTATGTTGTTTTAGCAGCTCTTTCTTTACATTCTCTTGATAGCTTTGAAGCTGTGTCGCAACGCGCCGGTCAGCGATAGAATCATTACGGAGAGCAGCGTGAAGGTGACGTGATCGGGGTTCCAATCGCGCCCCACGAATAGCATGGCGAGCGATGCGGTTTCGATCAGATTTCCCGCGACGAGCAAACCCCAACCTGAGATGCGGTTTGCCTCATACCAGATTTTCGGATCGGAAAGCGTCTTGCGCGTGCGCCCGTCCGTAAAAGTTATTCGGCGGCACGCGCTCAAGTATGAGCGGAATGCTGATGAGTATGAATAGCATCCCGACGGCGGCGAATAAGATGGCGACGGTGGATACTTCGTTCATGCGTGTTCGGCTCTAGACTTTCCATTCTATTTATAACTTGAGGCGCATAACTTAACTTCACCACACGGAAGGCGGCAATCATTTTGATGACGAATCTTCAATCAACCTCGCGCCGCATCGTGCGCGCGCTCGCGCTTGCGCTCGGCATACTTTTCATTACCACCACGGCGCAAGCGGGTTGGACGGCAAAACTCGACGGCGAGGTGCGTTTTTACCACACCACCGAACTCGGCGTGCTCGTCGTCGGCACGGACCAATCGCTTTACGCCGTTGATGCACAAAACGGCGATGTGTTGTGGCGACGCCAGGCGCGCGGCTTGGACGAAACCGACACGGCGGCGATTCCGGGCACGGATGTTTTACTCGTCAATCTCGCCGACGGCGAACGCGCGCGACTCGAAGCTGTGGACCTGCTCGGCGGCGGAAGTTTGTGGCGCACAGATGCCCAACGCGGCGGCGTGATGGGCATGGCGGTTGACACTGATGCACGCCTGCTTGCCGTCACGCTTGTGCGTGATGCGCGCGGGCGTGCGAAAGAAGGCTTTCGTCGCAAAGCGCGCACATACGTCTTTGACCTCGCAACGGGCAGGGAAATCTGGAAGCGCGAAACCTCAAGCGACATCGAGATGATGCCGGTGCGCTGGACGCAAGGTGATGAAGATGTGGCTTACACGCTCGACAATTATCGTCCGCCGCTATTCTTGGATAATCGCCTGTGGCTGTTTTACGAAGGCGTGACTTCCTTTGACGCGCGCACAGGTGACAACCGCGAGCGCGAAAAATTCGCGGTCAACGAAGACGGCTTGGCATTGACTGAAGCTGACCCCATTGCTGACGAAGAACAGCTTTACACCTCTGG
This sequence comes from Pyrinomonadaceae bacterium, assembly GCA_041743485.1. GTDB lineage: Bacteria > Acidobacteriota > Blastocatellia > Pyrinomonadales > Pyrinomonadaceae > JANDLT01. The sequence goes on along the minus strand of JBGTMR010000271.1, from coordinate 6,160 downwards.
GCGCGGTCGCGTGCGAGCGATTTCGCGGCGTTCAGGCGAAGAAGTGTGGCGCGCCTCAGACCTCGGACGCACGCCTGAGATGACGCTTGCGGGCGACAGGCTGATCGTGCGAACGGGCGGTCAATTCGTGCGCCTCGCAGACGGCGAAACCGTCGCACGCGGAGCTTACGGCATCAGCGCGCTCGAGCGCCGGACGGGGAAAACTCTCTGGCACTACAAAGGCGCGGACAAAGGTTTGACGAACTTTGTGCTGCCCGATGCGAACACAGTTCTCGTCGCCGACGCGGACGACCTCATCACGCTCGACCTTGCGACCGGCAAGCGGCGCAACAAGGTATCGCACAAAATCGAGCGCGCGGCGTTCGTGATTTTGAATGAGGCGGGCGCGCCTGTCGTCGGCGGGCGCGATGAGGTGGCAGCGTTTGACATAAGTCGCGAGGTCGAGTTGTGGCGTGCGCGACACACGCCGCCTGCGCGCGGCGTGTTACGCACGGTGGCGGCGATTGCGGCGCGTGCCGGTGCGCTCTATTTTCGTTATGGCGGCGCGGCGACCACGGCGTTTCGCGGAGCACAATTTGCGCGTGCGGCGTCGAGTTTGCGTTGGACTGGTTTAACATCGCGCTTGAGTGTTTCCGATCTAACGACGCTCGCGGCGAATCGTGCGCGCGTGCGCGTCACGTCGCAAATCACGACGTACGGCTTGGCTAATCGTCTTGCCGGAGCGCGCGACATCGCTGGAAGAATCAACGCCGGCGCACCGAATTTAGCGAGCGTGCCGCGTCCCTCAATTAACGTGGAAGAGCCTCTGCTCGACCGTCTCGACCCGGCGCGGCAACTCGAACGCCTCTCGCGTTTCCTGCTGCGGCGCGAGCGGCTCGCAACGTTGCGTGGCGACTTTATGTACTTTTATACAAACCTATCGCGCGGGGATGACGGCGAGGGCGGGCGGGGTTTAGCGGGCGTCAACGTCAACACAGGGCGGACAGAGCGCGCGTTGCGCTTGCCACAACTCGACGCGCGTTTCCTCGTAGATGAAAACTTCGGTCTGCTTTTCACGGCGAATGACAAACGCCTCATCGCGTATGATGTCGGCAACGATTGATGACCAACATCTGTTCTGACTTAAAAGCCCTCCCCATAAGCTTTGGAGAAAAAGATTGTGAAGGAGATGCTAAGAAGAGACATTCGCGGATCACTCTTGTCGTTCTCGGGCTCACCTGCGCGTTTCTGCTGACTGCCTGTCCGAAGCGCACGAGCATCGCAGATTTGAAGCGTAACCCGTCCCGCTACGAAGAAAGGGAAGTTGCAGTCGCAGGTCGTGTCGTTGATGCCTTCGGCTTGTTAGGACGTGGGGTGTACGAAGTTGATGACGGCACAGGACGTTTGTGGGTCGTGACGGAGCGCGGTGTGCCGGAACGCGGCGCGCGAGTCGGCGCGAAAGGAAGATTACTCAACGGGTTTAACTTTGCGGGTCGCAACTTCGGCACTGTCCTGCGCGAAGAAGACCGGCGGCAGCGTAGATGAATTTCTAGCACCGGACACGCGCTACGTCGCGGCAGCTACTGCCCATGCTACCGCGACGTAGCGCGACACTTACAGATGAGTTGATTATAGTCTACTGGTCAAAATAACCCTTTTGACCAATAGCGTGACGGACAAACGACGGATTTATTGAAATTTTCAATCAAATGTAAAGTGGAAATCTAACTGTAATGTCCAATTGAGATAATCGCCCCTAATCAGACACCCTTAGCGTTACATTTGCTCGAATGCCTTGTTCCGCACAGCTAAGAGTTATTTATGCCCAAATTGCAGGTTGTTTCGATTCTGGCTACGCAGTTCGAGTTGGGCGCAATGAAAGATCGGCTGGAGCAGTAACAGCAACATCAAAAGAAAAGCGGTGCTGATTGGAATAATCCGAATGTTGCCGCTTCTCTTTTGATGTTGGAGTTAGTATCGAAAGTTGTGGAAATAAGATGAGGCTCTAAAATAGAGATAGCGTATCCTTGTTTTAACCTAAATAAAACAACCGTCAGCCATTTGCTGACAGAAAAGGATACGCTATGAATGAATTCTACAACACGCAGATGTTTAGTGTCTCATCGGCTGAAGATGACCCGATAGAGGCTTTAGTTCGACGCGGAGCGAAAGTCATGCTCCACGCCGCTTTGGAACAAGAGGTCAGTGAGTATTTAGAGCGCGCGCGCCATCAGCGAAGTGAAGGCGAAGCAGAGTTTCGCGGCTACCGAAACGGGCACGCACCGGAGCGCAACATAAGCGTTGGCAGCGGAACGATCAAGGTCAAGACGCCGCGCGTCTCGGATGTGCCAGTGGGGAACGAGCAGTTTGAGTCGCGCATCGTCAAGCCGTATCAGCGTCGCTCGGTTTCCTTGCAGCAACTCTTCCCGAAGCTCTTCATCGAAGGCTTAGCGACCAGAGACTTTGAACCTGCCCTGCGGTGTTTGATGGGCGCAGAGGCAGCACGGTCGCCCTCGACTTTTCACGTCTGAATGCCGGTTTCAAAGCGGAGTATGAGGACTGGAGCAGCAGCAGTCTGGCAGCTTTGCCGATAGTTTATGTGTGGGTGGATGGCATCTACATCAGAGCCGGGATCGCGGATGAGCGGGCGTGTTTGTTGGTTGTCATGGGAGCGGATGTTTCGGGCACAAAGCATTTGTTGGCGATGGCGGAAGGCTATCGGGAGTCAAAAGAAAGCTGGCTGGCGGTGCTGAGAAACTTAAAAGCGCGAGGGATGAACGAGCCAGCGTTAGCCGTTGGCGACGGCGGGTTGGGATTTTGGGCGGCAGCCGGTGAAGTGTGGCGGCAAACCAAACACCAAAGATGTTGGGTGCATAAGATGCGAAATGTGTTGGACAAGCTACCGCCCAAAGAGCGCGGGGAAGCCGCCAAGAGTTTGCGCGCGATTTACCTCTCACGCACCAGCGAAGAAGCCAAGTCAAAGCTGATGACAGTAGCGAAGAGCTGGCGCGGGAGGTATGACCGTGCGGCGGAATGTTTGATGGATGATCTGGATCGAATGCTTGCCTTCTTTGATTTCCCGGCAGAGCATCACAAACACTTGCGAACGACGAACGTGATCGAGTCGGTGTTTGCGTCAGTTAGATTACGCGCCACTGCGATGAAGCGTTTGAGGTCATCACGCTCGGCGGTGTATCTGATCTATCAGATCGTGAAGCGCGCGGAGAAGAGTTTGCAGCGACTAAGCCATGCCGAGAAGTTAAAGTTCATCACCTTGCCAAGCCCTCTAAATAACCAAGCTGTCTTGGCAGCGTGAGATGAAAGAAAGCAAAGAACAAGGATGCGCTAAATCTATTTCCACAACATTTGACACGACCTCTGCCCGCAATTTCTAATTGTCGCTGATCACCGATGTTTGTTACAACTTCCAGACCGTAGTTGATGCTAAACACAAACTCATCGTTGAACACGAAGTGACGAACAAAGCGACCGATCACGCGCAACTATCCGTGATGGCAATGAAAGCTAAAGAGACGTTGCAAGTCGACGGGATGAACGTGCTGGCGGACATGGGCTACTTCGACGGTGCGGAAGTCAAGAAGTCTGTGGATGCTGGCATCACGACATTCGTCCCGAAGCCTTCGACTTCATCTGGAAGCAAGTGCCGACTCTACACCAAAGACGACTTTGCTTACGACAAAACAACTGACTCCTACACCTGCCCGCAAGGAGAAAGCTTAACCTTCCGCTTCGCTGCCCGTGAGCGAGAGCGGAACATCAAGTACTACGCTTCCGTACAGTGTCGGGGTTGTCCCGCAAAACATCTGTGTACGACGAGTCCCGGCAGACGATTGACACGCTTGGTTGATGAAGACTTGTTAGATGAGATGGCAGCCAGAGTAAAGACGAATCGGCAACTGATGAAGCAGCGACAACAACTCTCGGAACACCCCTTCGGCACGATCAAGCGCAGCATGATGAGCAGTTACTTCTTAATGAGAGGAATAAAGAAAGTGGCAACCGAGATGAGCCTCACGGTTTTAGCTTATAACTTGAAACGAGCGATTAACAACATCGGAGTCGAAAAGTTGATCGCAGCGGTCGCATAAAACGCAGCATTATTAGGAACAAACAAAGACACCACATCCAAGCTAAGCGTCAAAGCAAAAGAGCCGTGCACAGTTCGCACGGCTTTCGAGTTTTTACACAGTCTGAGGACTTGTTCGGCGCAACAGCGCTATTCAACTTTCGCTACACTTTCTTCCAATGTTGTAACTGTGAGGTCATGGAAAATTAAAAGCAAACTGAATACATTTGTTTCAATCAGAACTTCGTGCATCGGAATACCATATTGCTGTGACCACTCAATCACACGGGCGGACTTGTTAGAGTATTTCCAACCGGGATAAACATTCGCATATTTGACACCCCACACATACCCATCAGAAGCATCTTCTGTTGTTTCCCAACGCTCAAAGTCAATAAAGACATCATCTACGGAGAAGCCTACAGGAGGTATGCTTAATCTGTATTCAACTTCCACACAGCCCCGAAACAAAAATGCACACGTGACCCACTGACCATCGCCGCGCCCTAACTCGGCAATAAATCGGTAGTCACGGTGATAATCAGTGAAGCCGTGACTTAGGATGGCGTTGTCAAAGAGGTCGTACTGATTGAGCATTTCTTCGACGTTCATAATTGACCCGCTTCGTTGCGCCGAACGCTGGACTTCAGCGGCTCTTTGCCCCACGCAACATAGAATGATGAGAACCTCGCAGGCAAAGAGTACGCTGCAAGGACTTGTTGGACAGCGCGTGAAGGGAATAAAGCTACTTAGAGCTTTCTATTTACGTTGGTGAGCGCAAACATTTTATGCTCGACGAGCAGATTCTTGAAATCTTTGTCCATCGTCACTGCACGCCCAAACTCGTCATAGAAGTTTCCAAAGCGTTGCTTATTCCGAAACACCACTGTCCAGCCGCCTTTCGTTCCCAATCTACCTCTGTACATAACGCCGTATGCCCTGCGCTCTAATGAGTTATGCCGCAACCTCAACATTTCTTCAACATTCCTCGCGCCTTCAACGGTTTCGTAAGAGAGGATTTCTTTAACTGGCGGGAGGTCAGTATAGCCATTCTGCGCGATGAACTCTTCTGCTAAACGAACAGCTTTAGCTTCGGGAGATTCTTCCGTTTGGCTGTATGACAACCGCAGACAAAGCGAAGCTGTCCAACGCTGGACTTCAGCGACGACCCGCCCCACGCAACGCGAGAATATGAGAACCTCGCGGGCAGAAAGTCCGCTGCAAGGACTTGTTCGATGGCGGGTTTAGTTAACACTCTTCTGAAATACTTTTACTATGCCGTCTCGGTCTTTATATTTATACGATTTGCCGGTTATTCGATACAAAGCATAAGCAACATTCTGAGTAAAGACTGCGCTGTTCTTGGGCGGCTTCTTCAGATACTTTTTCAGCACTGGCACGGCTCGCTTGTCACCAATCAGCCCCAATGAACTTATAATCGCAGCTTTTACGTCCGTTACTACCCAGTAGCTCATACCATTTTTGTCTTCCGGCGTAATATGTTCGGATGTCGCAAGAAAGCGCGAGCTTTGTAACACTCGAAGCATCGCGGGAACGCCCTCCGTCGCCCGAAAGCTGCCCAGATAAAGCGCGGCTTGAGCAGCAATGTGAATATCGTTTGAATCTAAATTTGCAATAGACTCTTTGACTAAGACATCACGACTCTTCGGCTCTTGAGATTCTTGAGCAAACGCAGGCTGAGAAAATGGGAGCAAAAGGGTTAGCAAGAAGATATGGAAATATTTTTCGCTCATAGAAACTGATATTTGGGTCAAGGCGAAGCCATCGAACGCTGGACTTCAGCGGCTTTCATGAAGCGAAGCGGAATGAAAGTCCGCTGCAAGGACTTGTTCGGTGCGGCGTTGATGGAACCACGCTCGCTATACTGGTTTAGGATTGCTGGGTGTGTGCGACTGGATAAGCGACAATCAAAACCGCTTCTTCGTAGAGATTGTCGAGCAGAAATGTTTGAAGCCCGGCACAGTATCGCAGGACTTCATCACGCTCTGCCTTCTTGTTCCAGTTCATCGGAAAGTCGCAATAAACTACGCTCACCCTATCATCAATGATTTGGTTTGCTTCGGAAAGATAATA
>JBGTMR010000270.1:0-25406 GCA_041743485.1 Pyrinomonadaceae bacterium | reverse complement strand
TTACGCTGCTACCGCAGCCAAAAATCTTGGTATCGCTTAAACCCACAGTTACGGCTTCGCCTTCACTGTGGGCTACCGACTTGCCGCTACTGCCGTAGCTCATGAACATAGCAATCGAAGTCCTTTACCCTTGATTCGCATTGATAGTGGATAGTTTAAGACAAAGGCTTTTCACTATCCGTTATCCACTATCAACTATCCACTAACTATAGATGTTCATCGGGCGCGTCAGTAAAGCAACGGGGTCATTGATGTTTAAGGCTTCGCGGACGAGGTACGGTTCGCCCGCCGCGACGCCGATGAGCGAGCCGTAATAGCGTGCGCGAATCTCGATTTCATTGAGGAAGGTTTCGGCACTGATGCGCGTCGCGGGTTCGGTCGAATTGGAACTGAAGAATTGTGAACTGTGGGCGCGTATCGAGTTCATCTTGCCTTCGAGGTGTTCGGAGATGTCAATGATGAACGACGGGACGGTGAGGCGCGAGTGAATCGAATAAGCGACGATAGGGACTTTCATCGCCGAACCGTCGGGGCGTTTATTCGAGCCTTCATCATAGCGGCGCATACTTGAGAGGCGCGCGGCTTGGCGCACGATGTTGGAAACGGCGGCGTGGTCGGGATGCGGGTCGTCCCTGTGATGCGTGAGTAAAATCTTCGGTTCGTGGGCGCGAAGAAAACGGACGAGTCGTGTGCGGGCTTCTTCCGTCGCGTGGACGTGTCCGTCGGGCAAGCCCAAGTTTTCGCGCACATCGAGTTTAAGAATCTCGGCGGCGAGGCGCGATTCTTCGGCGCGTCCTTCGACAGTACCGCGCGTTCCCATTTCACCGCGCGTCATGTCGAGAACTCCCGTGCGGTAGCCTTGCGCTTTGAGTTTGAGAAGCGTTCCGGCGGCGATGAGTTCCGCATCGTCGGGGTGCGTGAAGACGGCGAGAGCGTCCAGAGATTGCGTGGGTTTGTCGTCGGGCATAATCGTCACAGATGCGTAAAAGTCGGCTTATAGATTTAAGTGCTTGGGTAAATGTAAATTGAAATGCGCGGCAAAAGATTTAGCTTGAAGCGCGCATCACGGTCAAGCGATGATACCTTGAACACAAAGCGTCGAAGCATAAACCACTTTCCAACATCGCAGGGAACACAAATGAAATCGCGTTTAATCGTCAACCCCGTTTCTGGGACGGATGCCGCACCGGATTTTTTACAAACCATTAACGAGCGTTTGCGCGCCGCAATCGGCGAGATGGACATCGTGATGACGACGGCGGCGGGCGACGCGCGGGCGGCGGGTGAGAGCGCGGCGCGTGAAGGCTATGCGCGTTTGTACGTCGCGGGCGGCGACGGCACGTTGAATGAAGTCTTAAACGGCGTCGCTTCCGTTGAAGGCGGGTTGGAGCAAACGACGTTCGGGTTGATTCCGCTGGGGACGGGAAACGATTTTGCCGACGCGCTCGGATTGCCGGAAGATGTCGAAGCGGCACTCGATATTTTACTCGCAGAGCGCACGATTCAGGTTGATGTCGGGCGACTCAACGAACATTATTTTATCAACGTCTCGGCGGGCGGTTTTATCGCGGAAGTCTCGGATGCGGTCAATCCCGAACTGAAAAGCATCGCCGGAAAACTCGCGTATCTCGTCGGCGGGGCGCAAGTCTTACTCGAATACGAAGCCGTGCCGACAAGTGTGCGTGTGCGTGAAGACGGCGGAGTCAGTGAAGAACAACTTGACATGCAAATGTTCGCGGTCTGTAATTCGAGGATGATCGGCGGCGGGCGATTGATTGCGCCGCACGCCGTGATTGATGACGGAGCGTTCGATGTGTGCGTCGTGCGCGCGATGCCGATGCTGGAATTCATCAGCTTACTAACGCGCGTTTCATCCGGCGATCATGTCGAAGACGAGCGCGTCAGATACTTCCACGCGCAAGAGTTGGAGATGCGCTTTGCGCGGGAAATCAAAGTCAACACGGACGGCGAGGTTTTGACGACTGATGTTTGTCGTTATAAGTTGCTGCCGCGAGCGGCGCGCTTCATCGCGGGCGAAGCACCGTTTGCCCGACAGTGATTGAAACCGTACCGAACATAAACCCGCGATGATTCATCATGGCTGTATCGTTCTTGTGCTATGAGTCTGCACGGCGCGTATCTTTTCGCAACAAGTACGAAAGATGCGCGTCGTTATCATTTACGGTTTATGCCTTACTTTTAGCGTTCTTGTTCGACCAATCGGTAGTCGGCACATCTTTTGCTTCTCGGCTACGGGTTAGAACAACAATTAAACAACTATTGCGCGTGTTGTCCGGGTAAATGATTTTACGGCTACACGCCACTTTGACGGAGGAGATTAAAACAATGTCACAAAATAGAGATGATGCAGTAAGAAGCACAGGCGGCGCGGGAACGGGTGCGACGGATGCCGGTACGACGCGCGACACGACACAGGGAATGACGAAAACGACGCCTGCCCCCAACACATCGGGTGGTGCGGCGAGTGCGACCGCGCAGGCTCAGGAACTCGCGGGACGTGCCAAAGACCAAGCGCAAGTTTATGGTCAAAAAGCGGCGGACGCGGCGCAGCAAGCCAAAGGATACATCACCGATAAGGCTTCGGTGGTTGGAGACAAATTGAAGGATTTGCAGAACACCGATGTCCGCCAAGTCGCGGAAGACGCGAAGCAGTATGCGCGTCAGAATCCGGGACAGGCGTTGTTGATTTCAGCGGCGGCGGGTTTCCTGCTCGGTATCTTGCTTCGCGGCGGAAAGAATCGCTAAAGATTTGACGTTTCTGCTTTTCGTGTATTACTAAAACGGGTGGGCGATTGTCGGGCTTTGTGGTTTTTGAGTTTCGATACTTTACAGCCTTTAGCGGCAACCGCCCACTTCGTTAATACGAGACAGGATTATAAGCACACGAACCAAAAGGGAAAGATTGATGGCAGACTTAGAAACAACAAACTACGCACCCGTCGCGCACACTCAATCTGACATCGAAGCGTTGCCGACGCTTATCGGAAAACTGGGCGACGATACAATGCGTCTGCTTGACGCAAAACTCGGATTGCTCAAAGTCGAAGCCGGAGAAGACGCAAAGTTTTATGGTACTAACGCAGCGTTTATCGCGGTCGGCGGAGTCGTCGCGGCGATTGGTTTCGCACTCGTCAACGTCGCGGTCGCGCTTTTTATTTCATCAATTTTCGATAGTTTCAGTCCGCCCGTCAGATATGCCCTAGGCTTTACCATCACCGGGATTCTGTATCTCGTCATCGGCGGCATCGTTATTACTATATACAAAAATCGCATGACGGCGCGCTCGCCCGTGCCGAACCGTAGCGTCGAGGAAATCAGAAAGGATAAGCAATGGCTGAAGAACGAAACACAGGGCTAACCACAAATAGCGGCGGGAGCGCACCAACCCGCGCCAGCGAAGCACTTACTTCGGAAACCGTGATTGTTGACACGGAAGAAACAAAGGAAGATTTACAGCGTCGTATGGACGAAGCGCGCGAATCAATTTCGCAAACGGTGTCTGAAATCAAAGACACCGTGACGACTCAATACAACACCGTGCGCGAATCCATTAACGACACGCTCGATTGGCGCGAACAGTTCAAGCGTCGCCCCGTGCCGTTCAGCATTGGTGCGCTCGGTGTCGGCTTGCTCGTCGGATACAGTCTCGGCGGCGTCTTCAAAGGCGGCAGTAATGACGATTATTACGATTACGACGAGGATGAGAACGGCTACGATTACGAAGAATCTGACTACACGGACGAGTACACGCCGACAATGGCGGCTCGCACGGTACGCAAGTCTTCCACTTCGTCACTCGCTTCTCCTTCGTATAGTGTTGATGATGATTCAACGGAAGCGGATGAGCCGTCGGGTCCCGGCATCTTCGAGCGGTTCAAAAGCACACAGGCTTACGATAAGTTGACTAACGAAGTCGGTACGCTTGGCAATCGTCTTGTGGACGAACTTTCGCACACCGCGCAAGCCGTCGTGCTGCCGATGCTGCTTGGCAAAGTCAAGGACTTAATCGGTATAGATTTAGGTACGCAACGCCAGGTCGCGGAGCGTAGCCGTCTTGAACAACAATCGAGCAGCGCGCAGAGTGAAGCCGTTAAAGCCGAGAACAAACAGCAGACTGAACATGATAAGAAGCAAGAGAATACCGCATCAACGATAAGCTAAAGTCACCGATGCGGAATTAAGATTTATCTCACGCTAAAATCGAGAACAGCGACGAGTCTTTTAATTAAAAGACTCGTCGCTGTTCTCGGTTTTGTAGAGTGGCAAAACGGATTTCATTGTCGAAACGGTTTGCGCGGGGTTGGACTTATCACAAAAGTTTGTGCTAGTTTCTATTTCGTAACAAGCGAACGATTGCAGTAAGCAATGAGTTCGCTTGTTTTATTTTGTATGTTTTCGGTAGTGACATCCAAGTACCCCAAGCTTGGCTACTCCGGTTGACCAGCGTAACGTCGTCAGTCAGCCTCTCCTAGAGCCGGAGGATGAACTTCTGCTTCTCACGCGAGAAGTAAAAAAGTTCGCGTGTCAGTTCCGAAACTTTAAGACTTAACTTCGGAGGGAAGTTTATTGAAGACGAATGCTTTAATCGGACGTAGCTTGACTGTCGTCCTGACTCTTACATTTTCATTTCTAACATTTGACGCTGCCGCCTCATTAAGAAGCGATTCATCCGGCTCACAGCGTCAATCGAAATCCCCGACCAAGAAAGAAACCCCCGCAGAATCAGCTTCCGAAAAGCCGCAAAACTTCACTGCAACGGCTTACGCCCTGCACGGGCGCACGGCAAGCGGAACTCGTACCCGACGCGGCATCATCGCCGCCGACCGCCGCGTTTTACCAATGGGTACGCGCGTCAGAGTTGATGCCGGAAACGGGCATAGCGGCGAATACGTTGTGACCGATACGGGCGGAGCAATTAAGGGGCGCAAAATTGATATTTGGGTTCCTTCAAACGGTGAAGCGATGCGTTTCGGCAAACGTAAAATCAAACTTACCGTGATGAGCTATCCACGCAAGAAATCCGCTCCCTCTGCGCCGCGCAAAAACGGCAAAAATTAAACGGATAATTCTCGACTCGAAATACACGCTCCCTTAACTTCAATCTCGATGAGTTGCGGCTTACGCTTGTAAGCCGCAACTCATTTTGTTTTTTGTGCGTCGGGTTGCCGCGCGTTGGCTATGACGTTTAAGATTGACTGCCAAAAGCAGTTCAATCTGATTGTTCTCTGCCTCTCGCTTCGTCGCACGTCCCGGAAAATTCGTGAACTTTACCGTCTTTAATCTGTTCGTCATCGCAGCGTGGCTGACGTTCGTTCTGTGGTGCGGCGGAGCGTGGCTGACGTGGCGCGGCATACGTCGGCAACGCGAACTCGGAGTTATCGAAAACCCTGCGCCCAAAGATGAAGCCGTCCCGATGGTTTCGGTTCTCGTTCCGGCGCGCAACGAAGCGAACCGCACACTTGAAAATTCCATTGCTTCGATGCTCAGGCAGGATTATAAAAACTACGAAGTCATCGTCACCAACGACCGTTCGATTGATGCGACCGGAGAGATTTTGCAACGTCTCGCCCGCCGCGATTCGCGTCTTAAAATAATTGACGGAAAAGATTTGCCCGCCGGGTGGCTCGGCAAGCCGCACGCGATGAATCAGGCTTTAGAAGTCGCGCGCGGTTCATGGATTTTGGCGACCGACGCCGATATGTTATTTGACAAAAGGGCATTAAGCACAACCGTCTTTCACGCCGAAACGAACGGCTACGACGCTTTGACGTTGCTGCCGCGCGTCGAGTGTGTGACGTTTTGGGAGCGCGTGTTTATGCCGTCGTTCGGCTGGTTTATGTTGCTGGCGCGCCCGCTAGAGCGCGTTAATGATATGACGAAAGTGGACGCGCTCGGTGTCGGCGGGTTCTTCCTGATGCGGCGCATGTGGATTGAGCGCATCGGCGGGTGGCGCGCGGTGCGTGCCGAAGTCGCGGAAGATTTGCGGCTCGCCGAAAAGTTGAAAGCGGCGGGAGCGCACCTTCGCATCGAGTATGCGCCGCGACTTGTGCGGACGCGAATGCAGACCAATCTCGCGGAGATTTGGGAAGGCTTCACGAAAAACCTATACGCCGGAACAAGGTTCTCGTTTGCCCGCGCCGTTGTGGGCGGGACGGCGGTTTTTGTGTTCTCGGTTTTGCCATGCATCGGGGCGGGTGTGTCTTTTGTGACGTGGCTGATTTCAAATTCAAATGCGTGGATGATGTTGTGCATCCCGCTCGCGTTGGTGTGGTTTGCACAGGCTTTGACGTTCGGGTTTGTGTATAAACAGATCGAGTTGCCGCTTCGTTTTGCGTGGTTCGCGCCGCTCGGACATTTATTGTTCGTGATGATTCTTTTCAATTCGGCGTTTAAGATTGCGTTCGGTTCGGGCGTGATGTGGAAAGGGCGCGTGCTGTATCGGCGTGACGGCGTGCGCCCGCCGCGCGATGTATGACGATGAAGAAATTTACATGGTGGAGATACGATTGAGATTGATAGTTTTCAAATCTGATATTTCAAATTTGAAATTAAGATGACGAACGCTGATTTTGCACGGAGACGATTTACGAAGATGAGCGAAAATTCAAACGCAGAGATTGATTCCCAAGCCGTAAACCGGAACGTGCCGGATGCCGTGCCGTTGGTTGAGGTGCGGCGCGGGGCGATTGTCGAATCGCGGCATCGCGGGCATATCGCGGTCGTTGACGGGCGTGGTGAGACGGTCGCCGCGCTCGGTGCGATTGAAACGGTGACTTATTTGCGTTCGTCGGCAAAGCCGTTTCAAGCTTTGCCGTTGATAACAAGCGGGGCGGCGGACGCTTTTAATTTCACGGAGCAGGAAATCGCCGTCGCGTGTGGCTCGCATAGCGGTGAGACGATTCACACGCAAATCGTCCAAAAGATGCTCGACCACGCGAACCTTTCATCGTCGCTTCTCAAGTGCGGGATACACGAACCGTTCGACCGCGAAGTCGCACGCGGCTTGCGGCGCGATGGAATGTCACCTGACATTCTGCAAAATAACTGTTCCGGCAAACACACGGGAATGCTCGCTCTCGCCCTTATGTTGAACGCGCCGACGGATTCTTACGACGACGCAGAGCATCCGGTACAGGTTGCGATAAAGAAATTCGTCGCGCGGTTTGCGAGTTTTGAGGCAAGTCAAATCGTCACCGGTGTGGACGGGTGCGGCGTTCCGGTGTTCGGTATGCCCGTGCGGTGCATGGCAACGATGTACGCGCATCTGATTTCACCGCCCGCCGATTTCGACGACGCGACGAGAACCGCCGCCACGCGCATCGTCGGGGCAATGCGCCGTTTCCCTGAAATGGTCGGCGGAACGCGCGAACGACTCGACACGGAAATTATGCGTGCGACGGATGGGCGCGTAATTTCAAAAGTCGGGGCGGAAGGCGTTTATACGGCGGGCGTGATGCCGTCCGATGATTTCCCGCACGGATTGGGCATCGCCCTTAAAATCGAAGACGGCGAAGACCGTCGCGCGCGTCCCGTCGTGGTTATTGAAGCCCTCAAACAACTCGGTCTATTAAGTGAAAAAGCACAAGCCGCGTTGATTCCGTATTCGCGCTTCGATGTTCGCAATCATCGCCGTGAAGTCGTCGGTAAAATCGTCCCGCGCTTCTCTCTTGTCTGAATGTGGATGACAGGCATTGGTGTTCGATTGAACCGTTTCAGGGCAAGTGTATCTTTCAGGCGTTCTTCAATGATGCGGTTCATCAATTTGAAACGGTTTTCGCTTCCGCTTCGGGGCAAGTATTACCTGTACAAAACCCGCTTCGTTATTGCCTCGCGCGCACTATTTTAGCTTCACCCCCAACCATAAGATTTGTGGCACGTTCATTGCCAAGCATGGAAGCAACTGAGAGAGCATTCGTGAAAACAGATTGTGGGGGTTAGCTCGGAAACGGCAGTGACGGTCAGCTTTGGGGGAGGCTTTCGGTTACAACTTGCAAGTCGGCGGTTCTATTGGGGAACGGAATCGCCACTTCACGGTGATGCGGTTGAGAGCTACAGTTGGCGGGTTGGCGGCAAAATCTTGATGAGATTTGGGGGAGTTTCTCAAGATAGCCGTCAACCCGTATCGTTATCCGGCGAATTATAAAAACCAATCCCGTGCATAGTGTTTATGCACGGGATTGGTTTTTTGGTTGTTCTTGAAAACGAAGGATTTTAAGTGCCTTACCCGCGTTGTTCGTCCTTGCCGCCGAGAAGTTTGGAGGCGGGCATCTTCGTCAGTTCATCAATGTTGAGGCGCACCATTCCGCCCGCGTCCGTGAATATATTTGCCGCCGCGCTTTGTGAACGTCGCCGCATGAAGACCGTCCCGCCGACGACGATACCAACCAACAAACAGAATGTGACGGCGACGCCCGCTGTTTTTATTGAACCGATGAGAACGGAAAGGGTCATCATCGTGTATTGCCGTTCGGCGCGTTCCTGCGCGAAAGGATAATCGCCAAGCCAGCGCACATCTTGCTCATAGCGCACGCGCTTCGCCAGTGTCGCACCCGTTTCCGCATCTGAAATGCCGTACACGAACACGAGGTAATTGCCTGTGCGACGGAAATCGGACGGTACAGGCGAGCCCTGTTCGCGTCGCTGTTTGATAAGTTGACTGACGCGATTAAAGTTGTCCGTCGCCAGTTGCGGCGTCAAGTGTTCGACGATAATCAGGCGCGCGGCTTGGTTATCGGTGGTGGCGGAAGCGTCGTAGTCAATGACGGCGGCTTCCGTTCCGCCCGCGAAATTGAGCGCGTCGAGAACCGTATCCTGATTGACGAAAGCGAGTAGGGCGGGCGCACTGACGGCGTACTTGATGCGATTTTGAATTTGCTCCCAATCGGGAATGTGCCGCGCCAAAACCGGAACGCCGCCCGCTTCGCCGTCAATCGAAGCGGCGACGAGGCGCGCCAAATTCGTGAGTTGTCCGGTATCGGATGTGACATTGTTTTCCGGTTTGAGACGGACAAACAATTTATCTTTGACGAACATCGCTTCGTTCGTGGAAGTGAAACCGTACCCGCCGACATCGTTCAACTCAAGCGGTACAAGATTTGACGGATTTGATTTCGCGGTTAAGAGCGAGAACGCCGCCGAACCGGAAGCGGCGCGAAAAATTTCGACGACATAAGCCGCACCGTCGGGAGCGACGTAACGCCGCGCCGCGCCTTCCGTGATTGCGTAATCTTGCGCGGTGAAATCGGTCGGTTGTAGTTCGCGGGCGGCTTTCTCTTGCGCTTGAAAATCACCGAAGCGGGCAGGGAAAAGCCGCGCCGTGTCTTTCGAGATTGCACCGAAGGCGGACACTGTGAACACACAGCAAGTTATCGTCATGCATAAAGAGCGCGTGAGAAAGTTTGAATCGAATTTGAAGAAACGCACGATAGATTTTCCTTTGCCGGTAATGCCCGTCAAGCATGATTCTGCGAACAGGTTGAAACTATGATGCGGGAACACTCTGCCAAGTTCCCGCTTCGTGTCTCAACGTATCCGCGCTCACTCAAGCAGGAATCAGCGAACGCAAAGTATCGAGCAGTTCGCTTGGCATATAAGGAAATGTGATGTTGCGCGCACCGAGTTGGGCGGCGGCGCGGTGGGCTTCCGTATCATCTTCCGCTGACAGCATGACGACAGGGGCGGGCGATTGCTTGCCATATCGAATTTGCAGTCGTTCTAAAACTTCGACGCCGGTCATGTCGCGCAATCCATAATCAATCACGACTAAATCGGGATTATCAATTCGCAGCAAGTCAAGGGCTTGCTGTCCGTCAAACGCCGCGCGCACTTCATAGCCGCCGTTTCGCAACAAGGCATTGAGATTCGATAAGTGCGTGGCATCGGAAACCGCGAGCAGCACGCGGCGCGGTAGAATGCGAACGCGCGACGACGGTTTTGGGTTTTCCGGTGGTCGCGCAATTTCGGCGCGCGAAGCGGGCGCAGATGGGGGCGCGGGCAGCGACAATGATGAATTTGAAAATGAAGACGCCGACGAGAACGCCGATGAGAAAGACGACAGGCTTCGTGCGTCGGATTTCTGATGGTTCTTTGGTGCGGCTTCCGCGTGTTGGTCATCGGATGCGAAGGGTTTTGATGACACGGTTTTGTTGTGCGTCGCGGCGTTGTGAGTCGCAGCGAAAATCGCTTGGGCGGGTGTCGGCGTTGTGCGGCGGGCAAAAAGAGAGTTGGCGTGCCGCGCCGCTTCGAGATCAATTTCGGCGGCGGGAATCAGTGTTTCAGGGTCGTTGCCGTCCGCCGGAAAAGACGCCATCCCGAAACGCTGATGATGCGCGAGCCGTGTATCAATCAATTCATCGTGCAGCGCGGTGAGTCGCGCGCGCGCCGCTCCCGTTCCGGTACGCGGCAAATAAACGAGCAAAGTTGACGGACCGTAAAACGCGATAGCGTCGAGCCGTCGAAGGTTTAATTTCAAGAAATTATAAACGACTTGTACCGGACGTTTTCCTTTATCTACACCTCTCCTGCCGGAATCAACAGGCAATGGCGACGAAGCATTGACCGCTTCTTCGACGAGGACGAGCGTTCCCGTCAAGCCGTGACGCGCATCAACGCGCACCGTGTCAAGCAATTGAATAAAGGCGTCAATCTCGCTTTGTTGATTGCCGGAAGATTGAGTGGCGCGCCTTGCGACTTCCGCCCGCCAGAACAGAGATTCAATGCGGGCTTCGGCTTCAATCGCTAAAGTATCGAACGCGAAATAATCGTCCACGCCGATGCTTGCCGCCGCCGCGCGCAGGTGATGCGCGTCCTGACGATAAAGTAAAACTATCGGCACGGTATGAGTCGCTGCGTCACGCCGCAGACGACGCGCCAGAGTGATGCCCGCGTCTTCGACTTCTTCCGCATTTTGAGCGGCGGATGATACGGACGCAGCCTGCAATTCGATTATTACGACATCCGGTGCGAGGCGCGCACAAGAGACGGCGGCGTCCGCCAGCGTCGCTACGTGCGTGTCGTAACGCGGAGTTTCGTCAAGCCATGTCGCCGTGTGCGCGTTGTGATGCGTGACGAACAAGACACGGGGCGGTGACTCCGGCGCAGGGGCGGCGGTCACGAAATGCGATTCTGCGGGCGGTGTGTCGAATGATGCGTGTGACAAAATACGTTTTTCCGAAAGCGAGAGGATACGTTACGCTGCTTAATATACAATGCAAATCGGCGCGTGAATACAAAAATGACAAGAAAACTGTCATTTACCTCAAAAGCACGATACCGGAGAGCGTGAACGATAGCCATCACGCTCTCCGGTATTGTACTTGGATGAAACTAGGTTCGGTTTGTCGAAGGTGAAAAACGCGGGTTTAAGTTGTCATTGTGTCATCAAGCGCAACTTACCGTCCGGCAGCCGCACCGCGAAAATGCTTTGCTCATACACGGGTAGCGGGATAGGCTTGGCGATTTCCGCCTTGGCGATTTGCACGGGTGTCGCAACGGGAGCGCGGCGCACGGTCTGCGGGTCACGAATCAAGTTATAACGTCCCATGATGCGGCGCACATATTCGCGCGTCTCACGATACGGCGGAATCTGTCTGCCGTATTTTATGACCGCCCCTTCGCCCGCATTGTATCCGGCAAGGGCAAGGTCTTCGCGCCCGCCGAAGTAGTTCAACAGCCAGCGCATATACTTCGTTCCGCCGTCAATGCTTTGTTGCGGGTCGTAACGGTCGCGCACGCCGAAACGCGCCGCCGTTCCCGGCATCAACTGCATCAATCCCGCCGCGCCTTTATTCGATAGCGCGCGCGGTTTGAAACTCGATTCTTGGTGCATAATCGCGTACAGCAATCGCGTATCAACGCCGTGACGCGCACCCGATTCCATTATGAATCGGTCAACATTCGCGTTACCCGTCGTGTACCCGCCAAGCGAGTTCGCGGTCGCGGAAACAGCGGGAGCGACATAAATTGTCGGCGTCACAAACTTGCCGGATTTATCTTTACCCGACTTGCCGCGCGCCGAAGTCACCAACTGTTTCTTCAACGGCGAATCGGCTGGAGTTTTAACCGGCACGACTTCAGGCTTCGGTGCGACGACGGTGAGACGCACGCCTGCGTTCGTATCGAAATTGTCATAGCGATAACGCGCTCCGTTCTGTTGCGCCGTCAGCGAAACCGCGCACGCGATTCCCAACACACACGCCGGAATAAGTTTTTTGTGAAATATCATAACTATATGGAATTGAGCGGAGAGGCTTCAGTAAAAGAACGAAGGCTTGATAAAGCGGTGAAATGTAAAGAGAAAGGAAGACATCACGCGCAAGACGCGCGACTTGACACCAAAAGATACTAACAGATTGAACAACGAGTGTTCAACATTTTTGTACAAAGCTTGATTGGTGAGATTTTTCTTGACAACACGCCGAAAGCGCATCACTCTAACGCCCGCAACCTTTTCAATCGGCTTACCCATCAGCATTCGTTTCAAGAACCAGCCCCTAACTTCACGTTAGAAACGGAGAACAGAACCATGAAGAAATCCCTGCTAATTTTGTGCTGTGCATTGTTGTGTGTTGCAACGGCTATCACCCCCGCGCAGCAAACCGCGACGACTCCCGCCGAGGGCGGCACAGTCAACCGAAGCACTCCCACCACCAGAGGCACGACAACGACTGCTCAACGCAAACGCGGACCTATTTTCCGCGCTAACCAAGAGCAAGTCGCGCAAGCCGTCAAAATCCTGCGCGACCGTCAGATGTATAGCGGCGAAGACTCGAAGAAACTGACCCCCGACATTCGCGCCGGACTCAAGAAATACCAGCAAGCCGAAGGCATCAAAGCCACCGGCACACTCAACAAAGTGACGCTCGAAAAAATGAACATCACCTTGACCGACAAACAGAAAGCGATGTAACTCGTACCTTCGTCCCGTCCAAAACCACAAAGCCCGCGTCGCGCATATTTTGCGCGACGCGGGCTTTCACCTTCGATTCAGACTCGTTCATCTGTCACTCAAACCGCGCACGCATCTCCGCGTCAACGCGGCGCGGTCGCTTCGTCTCCGCGTTCACCGGACACCACACACTGCGCGCACGAACAATAATCTTTTCATTATCCGAACGCGCAATCTCCGTGAAGCGTTCGTAAGTCGCCGCCGTCGCCGCCCCGACCCAAGTGTGCGCGATGAGCGTGTCGCCAAGAAACGCCGGACGCAAATAATCAATCTCGTGCCGCACGACGACCCACAACACGCTCGCAATCTGTTCCGCCGAAGCCCTCGCCA
This sequence comes from Pyrinomonadaceae bacterium, assembly GCA_041743485.1. Lineage (GTDB taxonomy): Bacteria > Acidobacteriota > Blastocatellia > Pyrinomonadales > Pyrinomonadaceae > JANDLT01. The sequence goes on along the minus strand of JBGTMR010000270.1, from coordinate 12,109 downwards.
TCCAGTGCTTGACCGCGACATCCTGAATCCACTGCACATACACCACGTTATTGACATGCCCCATCACATCAATATCGCTCGCTTCGACCGTGAAACCGTGCGCGAATCTATTGACGTTTCTTCCCGCTTCGATTGATAAAACTTGTTCGGCTGGCATCGTCATACACTTCTCAAACCCGTTCGTCCTCATCACGATAAAAACTTAATCCGTCTCTTTAAGCACGCACCAACCCGCGCGGCTCATGCGCTCTAAAGATCTCCGTGCATCAAGCGTCGCAAGGTAGTTAGGGTCATCGCGCGGCGACACACCGCGACGGTCTGGACTACACAAGCGCGGGCGACGAAACGATTTCGCCAAACTGAAAAGCGTGTAGCCGTGACTTTCAAGCAACTGCATTGTTGGGGTGGGATACCGTCCCGTGTCTTCAAATACGATGTCCCGAATCGCTTTTCGCTGAAGCAATTTCGCCGCCCCGCCGATCACCGCCGCTTCGTGTCCTTCGACATCAATTTTAACGACTCCGAATCTTTGCTCGCCGTCAAACAGTTCATCCAAGAGTCGCGTCATAACCTCGATTTCGTCATGCGCCGCATCGCCGTTTTTGGCAATCGAAGCCGTGCCGCGATTCCCGTCCCAATCTGACGGAACTTTCAAACGCGCCGGGTCGCTTGTGTCCGACACAGCGATGTTGTGGCTCTCAATCGTGGCGACGTTCGGCGCGCGTCGCCACGATTCGATGTTGGCGGTGAGTTCGCGGAACAACATCGGGTGCGGCTCAAAGCAGATAACTTTGCCCGCGCCGCCGCTGCGTCTCGCCATCAAACTCGCCATATAACCGATGTGCGAACCGATGTCCAGACAAGTCTCACCTTCGTCAATCAAACGCCAAATCGTTTCGCTCGCCACCACGTCGTAAATCCCTTTGAACCACAACGCATTGGAAATCAATTCCGGCAACTTGATTTGCAAATCCAATCCCCACGGCAAGCGCACCGTTTCCATTCCGTTATGCGCCGACGCCTTACGCCGCACACGCCGCGCGATTTGCGCGGGACGCAACACATACTCCGGCAGACAAAGCTTCCACCTTAGTTTCGACCAGAACTCTTGCGTCAATCTTCCGTCTCCTCCGACGTTCACCGAAACGTCTTTCGCCGCCTTTGAGTATCTCTTTTCTTTTAACTCAACATGCGCTTGACCACCGCGTAACTTTCCTTCAAAGCATCACCCAACTTATCAACATCACCGCCGCCGCCTTCCGCCATGTCCGCGCGTCCGCCGCCTTTGCCGCCGATGATGGGGACGAGGCTTTTGATGATGTCGCCCGCTTTGATTTTCGTTTGCAAGTCGGGCGAGACGCGGACGATGAGCGATGCTTTGCCTTCGCTGTGGCGACCCAAGATGACGACACCGCTTTTCAAACGCGCCAAAAGCGTGTCCGACAATTGCCGCAAAGCGTTCGCGTCCAAGTCATTCGCTTCACGCGCGAGAACCTTCACGCCCTTAATTTCGCGCGCGTCCGTCTCACCCGCGCCGCTTGATGACGTTGCGCCCGTCGCCAATTTCAAACGCAAATCTTCCATCTCTTTGCGCGTGCGTTTCAATTCTTCCTGAAGGCGTTCGATTGCGTGCGGCAAGGCTTCGCGCGTCGTGCGAAGTTGCGCGGCGACGCGGTTTAGGATTGTTTCGTCTTCTTGAAATCGTTTATAAGCATCCGCTCCCGTCACGGCTTCGACCCTTCGCACGCCCGATGCGACCGCTTCATCGCGCACGACTTTGAACGCTCCTATGTCGCCGCTCGCGCGAACGTGCGTCCCGCCGCAAAGCTCTTTCGAGAAATCACCGAGCGACACGACGCGCACACTGTCGCCGTACTTCTCACCGAACAGAGCCATCGCCCCCGTCTTCATCGCCTCATCCACCGGCATCACATTCGTCTCGACCTGCCGGTTTTCCAGCACGCTTTCATTAACAAGAGTTTCAATCTGTTCGAGTTCCTCGTGGCTCAAAGGTTGAAAATGCGCGAAGTCGAAACGCAAACGATTCGGGGCGACGAGCGAACCCGCCTGCTTAACGTGCGTGCCTAAAACATCGCGCAACGCCGCGTGCAAAAGATGCGTTGCCGTGTGGTTACGTCGAATGCCGTCACGCCGCGACGCATCCACAGACGCATTGACCCGCGTTCCGACGCGCAAACTGCCGCGCTCAATCTTGACCGCGTGCGTGTTCAATCCACGAACGGGGGCGAACGTGTTTTCGATTTTCACAAACACGTTTTCCCTTGCTTCCGTTGAAATCAAGTGTCCCGTATCGCCGACCTGTCCGCCCGCTTCGGCGTAAAACGGCGTGCGGTTCAAGATGACTTCGCCCGTCTCGCCCGCCTTCAAAACTTCCGTCTCCACACCGTCTTTAATCAACGCGACGACCTCACAACCATCAACCTGCGTCGTCGTATAACCTTCAAACTTAACTGCTCCGACACGCTCGAAAACTTGTTGATAAACCGGATTCGCTTTCGCTGTTTGACTAGCTTTGACGTTCGCGCTCGACGCTTGAAGTTCAGCTAACGCGACATCAAACTCGCGCAAAAAATCTTCCTCGTCAATCACAAATCCGCGTTCTTCCAACGCCACGCGAATCAAATCTCGCGGCGTCCCGAACGTGTCATACAGCCTTGCGAGTTCTTTGTAATTAACCGCGCGCTCATCAACCTGATTCGTTTCACCGACCACCGCGCGACTCGCAAACATCTCATCCAACTTCGCCAATCCGATTGTCATCGTCGAACCGAAACGCTGTTCTTCCGCCCGCACAATCTTTTCAATCACGCTTTGCGAAGTCTCAAGTTCCGGGTACGCATCGCGCATCAACTCGACGACTTTATTCGTGACCTTATAGAAAAACTCGCCTTCTAATTTCAGCGCGTGACGACCCTGATAAATCGCCCGCCGCATAATTTTTCGCAGGACATAGTTGCGTCCTTCATTGCCCGGAATTATCCCGTCGGCAATCGCAAACGCGGTGCATCGCGCGTGGTCTGCGATAACCCGCATCGCAAACCCCGTCTGACTCTCGTACTGATATTCAACGCCGCTCAACTCGCCCGCGTAATCCACAAACGGCTTCAACAAATCCGTGCCGTAATTCGTCGCCGCGCCTTGCACCACACTCGCAATACGCTCCAAACCCATACCCGTATCAACGCTCGGCTTAGGCAAAGGCGTCAGCATTCCATCGCTCGAACGCTCGAACTGCATAAACACCAGATTCCAAATCTCGACCGTATCGTCGCCTTCGCCGTTGACGTATTCGGGACGATTAAATTCCGCATCATCCGGGTTCTCACCCCGATAATAATGAATCTCACTGCACGGTCCGCACGCTCCCGTATCGCCCATCTGCCAGAAATTATCCTTCGCCCCGAAACGCAAAATCCGCTCACGCGGCGCGCCCTGTTTCTCCCAAAGTTCCGTCGCCTCGTCGTCATCGGTATAAACCGAAAACCACAAACGATTCAGCGGCAACTTATAAACATCCAGCAACAACTCCCAAGCGTAACGAATCGCATCCCGCTTAAAGTAATCGCCAAACGAAAAGTTACCCAACATCTCAAAAAACGTCTGATGCCTCGCCGTCTTCCCGACATCATCCAAATCGTTGTGCTTCCCGCCCGCCCGTATGCACTTCTGCGACGACACGGCGCGCGTATAACTCCGCGTCTCCGCCCCCGTGAACACATCCTTAAACTGATTCATGCCAGCATTCGCAAACAACAACGTCGGGTCATTCGCGGGCAGCAAAGGCGACGACGCCACGCGCGCGTGTCCGTTCGCTTCAAAGTATTTAATAAACTGTTCTCTAATTTCGTTTCCGGTCATAGTCATAAATGGTTTCAATTCATTGCCTCTTGAAGGTTAGCCAAAAGTAACTTGTCTTCACGTCTCACAAGGTCTTCAAAATTCCCGTCAGTCAAATACTCGTATGTATCAGGATTAACTTCCTCGTCAATATCCAACCAGCGATAAAAGTTTGGCGGCAATGTGTTATCGCTTCCTTGTTGAAGAAGAAACATTACCGTGTTGTATATTTTACGACAGCCTTCCGAAGGCGTACCACGATTGTCTAAAATATCTTGTGCTGTGTAATAACAATACCAATGCAAACATTCTTCAACAGGAGGCAGTTCCACATTTAGTTCTTTCAAACTTCGTTGGAAGTAAGTTTCGGCTTCCGTCGAATAAATAGGTGATGATAAGCCCGCCAAGATGCAAAGCGATTTACTATCTAAACCTGCTTCCAAAGCTAACTTTGCCCATTCAACCAAATCATCAGAATCAGCATGGCTCATATACCGTAAAGCAAATAACCGTTTTGTTTCGCGTCCAATGTCCATCAAACTTGTTCAATCTTCGTTCTTGTCCGTTGTATTTTGACTCAACAACTTTTCTTTCTCACGCTCGTTTTTCAGCAAACGCACTTCGGTTTCAAGCGCAAACTTTTCGCGCTCCAAACGCTCGCGTTCTTCCAAGCGTTGAAAATCATAAGCCAAACGTAACACGGCATCAGTCAAACGATTTATCTCTTGCCGCATCTCTTTTATGTCGTCGCGTGTGCGCTGCAAATCAAGCGTTAGCGTGACGAAGGCGCGCAAGGTGTCATAGATTTTCTTCAACATGATTTAGTGCGCGCTCAATCTCACCGAGTTTGCTTTGCGTCGAACGCTTCAACTTCTCAAGTTCATCATCGCTTTGTCGCATCGCGTGACGGTGCGCGTTCATCGCCGCGAGACATTCATCAATCGCCGCTTCGAGTCGTGCGGCTTCCATAGGTGATACTTCTAAAACTTGGTTCATTGTTCATACCCTTTCACGATTATTACTTGTTCCGAATTATCCCATTAACGTTTTAGCAACACACTGACTTTCAACAACACTTCTTCCGTCACCGATGCGGGCAGCCGCGCGATAAACTCTATGCGGCGTGCTTTCCAATCGAGGTTTTTGATTTGGTCGGCGAGAATCACGCCCGTTACCTGTAAGCCTTCGGGGAGCGCGACTTCAAATGAATAGCCTTTCGCTTGATTCGTCACGGGACAAAACAATGCCGTACCTGTTTTGCGATTATAAGCGGCGGGCGAAAGAACTATGCACGGTCTGCGCCCCTGTTGTTCGTGTCCGAGTTGCGGGTCAAACGATAACCACGCGGCATCCCCGCGTTCGGGAACGTAAGCCATCACCACACCTCGCGTCCCTGCGGCTTGCCCGTCGAGATTTCGCCGTGAAGATTTTTCTTCGTGATGCCTTCCAGCAATTCATCAAGCGTGTACGATTTTTTTCGCACCGGTTTAAGGACGATGTTTTCGCCTTTGACTTCCATTTCAACCATCGTCCCTTGTTCAATATCCGAACTCGCTGCCACCGACTTCGGAATCCGCAACGCCAAACTGTTACCCCATTTTTGAACTTGCAATTTCATTTTTAATATCCTTTCTTGTATCTACAATGAAGATACATTTTCGCATAATCCTTGATGCAAATCCAAACCGCAAATAATCTAATCATCAGCATCTGCTTGTTCACTCGCCGCACGCACGCGCTTTGAAATCAAGTCGTATGAAAAACCGCGCCGCATCAGGTAATCGTAAAGGCGTTTCTGCGCGGCTCTGTCGGTTGGCGTGCCTTTGGTTCTCGTATAGCGGGCAATGGCTTCGTCTAGTAAATCGCTTTCCGGTGTTTCGTCGAAAACTTTATTGAGGGCTTGGGTCGCGGTTTCGCGGTCAATCTTTTTGCGGGTCAAATCCATTGCCACGCGCGAGCGTCCCATAGGTTTTTGGCGGACGCGGGAGGCGGCGAAGCTTTCGGCAAATTGTGCGTCATCGAGATACTTGTGTTCCTTTAATTTGTCGAGCGCGGCTTCGACGGCTTCGGGTGTCGCCCATTCTTTTTCCAATAATCTATCGCGCAGTTCGCCTGTGGAGCGCGGCTTGGCGGCGAGCAGATTGACGGCGCGTTGGAGTGTGCGTTTGCGCGTTTTTTCGGGGTCAACCGCGCGGCGCGGGCGGTCTTCTTCAAGCGCAATGTCGGCGTTAATCTGGCGCGTGGATTTCGGTTCGCGTCGCTTGAAGACTTTGGGTTTGCGGTTGTTCGTGTTCATCGGATTTCGATTTTAACCGACAACGCGAAACGGCGTCACAGATGACGGGGTGTTTGCACAAAAGGTGCGCGTATGGATAATCGAAAGCGAGATGAGCAAAGCTAAACGAAACGATTCGGGCGTGAGCGGAATCCTGATTCTCGATAAACCTGCGGGCATAACTTCGCATGATTGCGTGAGCCGCGTGCGAAAGATATATGGCACGCGGCGCGTCGGGCATACGGGGACGCTCGACCCTTTTGCGACGGGCGTGCTGGTGATGCTGTTGGGACACGCGACACGACTCGCACAGTTTTTGGCAACCGATGTCAAAGAATATGAAGCCGTGATTCGCTTCGGGTTTAAGACTGCGACCGGAGATTTGACGGGGGCGCGGATTGACGACGGTGAGGCGAACCTTGAAGCATTGAGCATTGAACGTATCAAGAAGGCGATGCGTTTGATGACGGGTGTGCAGACACAGACGCCGCCGATGTATTCGGCGAAGAAGATTGACGGTGTGAAGTTGTATGAACTTGCGCGACAGGGAATTGAGGTTGAGCGGGAAGCGGTTGAGATACGTGTGAGTGAGTTTGAGTTGATGACGAGTGAAAACTTTAACCACAGAGACACAGAGGAGAAAGATGAGACACAGAGTTTTATAAAAATGAACGACGGAGGAACGTGCGATGCGCGTGTGCGCGTGGCGTGTTCGGCGGGAACGTATATTCGCGTGCTGGCGGAAGATTTGGGGGCGCGTCTAAACGTCGGAGCGCACCTTGCGGAACTTCGCCGGACATGCGCCGGAGCTTTCGACATTCGGCAATCTTGCACCTTTGATGAACTTGCAAGACAAGCGGAAACGGGTGCGGAGAGTGAAGCTTTATTGGGGTTAAACGACGCGCTTCCCGAACTGCCGTGCGTGCATCTCGGCAGCGATGATTTGCGGCGCGTTCATCACGGCGCGTCGCTTCGCGTCGAAGATTCAACGCTTGATGACGGGGCGCGTGTCCGTCTCACGGATGATACGGGCGGACTCATCGCTATCGGAATATATGACGCGGGGCGGCAAACAATCCAACCGCGCGTGTTGCTTGTACCGCAAAGCGATTCCGCATAGATGATTGACGAACGGGTGAAATCGCGTGTGTTATAATCGCGGTTGTTCACGCGGAATTAAGCGACGCGAGTTTTCCAAATCCAAAGCAACCCGCGCACGCGCCGCCGTACATCGAACAAGCGACATCGGAACAAGCATTAAAGGGCGTGGCATTTCCCACACGTCGTCCATTCAAACACACAGCCGAAAAGAGGTTTTAACTAAGGCTATGCACCATCAGGATGGCAACACCAACCAACCCACATTCGACATCAGCGAACGCCTCGACGCGCATCGCCGCGAACGCGAGCGTATAAACTGGTCTGGAACTTTCCGCGACTACTTCGAGTTGGTCACGCAAAATCCTCGCCTCGCGCAACTTTCGCACGCCCGCGTCAACGACATGATTCATCATGCCGGAACGGAGAAAATCAACGAAGGCGCGCGCGACGAAACCACACGCTATAACTTCTTCGCCGATGAACTTTACGGCATCGAAGAACCCATCGCGCGCATCGTCGAATACTTCAAATCTGCCGCTCAACGCCTCGAAGTCCGCAAGCGCATTTTGCTTTTGATGGGTCCCGTCGGCGGCGGCAAATCCACCATCGTCACGATGCTCAAACGCGGGCTTGAAGATTGGACGCGAAACGACGCGGGGGCGGTCTTTGCGATAAAAGGCTGCCCGATGCACGAAGAACCGCTTCATCTGATTCCGGCGGAACTACGCGCGGAAATCGAAAAGCATTACGGCATCTACATCGAAGGCGACCTCTGCCCGCAGTGTCGTTACAACCTCGAACACACATATCAAGGGCGTCATGAAGATGTCGCGGTCGAACGTATCGCCTTCTCGGAAAAAGAGCGCGTCGGCATCGGCACGTTCAGCCCTTCCGACCCGAAATCTCAAGACGTTACCGAACTGACGGGTTCGATTGATTTATCAACTATCGGCGAAATCGGCGTCGAATCTGACCCACGCGCGTATCGTTTCGACGGTGAACTCAACATCGCCAATCGCGGCGTAATGGAGTTTATCGAGATGCTCAAGGTTGATGAAAAGTTTTTGTATTCGCTTCTCACACTCTCGCAAGAACAGAACATCAAGACCGGACGCTTTGCGATGATTTACGCCGACGAAGTTATCCTGTCGCATACGAACGAAAACGAGTACGCGGCGTTTGCGGGCAACCGCAAATCGGAAGCTTTGCAAGACCGCATCATCCTCGTGCGCGTGCCTTATAACTTGCGCGCCAAACAGGAAGAGAGGATTTACGACAAGCTGCTTCGTCAATCGGAAGTCTTACGCAAAATCCACATCGCCCCGAACACACTGCGCGTTGCGGCGATGTTCGCGGTCATGACCCGACTCGAAGAACCGAAGCGCGCGAATGTTGATGTCGTCAAGAAGATGAAGCTTTACGACGGTGAGGATGTCGAAGGTTATAAATCGAAAGACGTGCGCGAACTCAAAGATGAGACCGTGCGCGAAGGCATGGACGGGATTTCGCCGCGCTACATCATCAATCGTTTGTCCGGTGCTTTGGTCAAAGACGGTGTGACGTGCATCAACCCGATTGACGCCCTGCGCGCGATCAAAGACGGCTTCGAGCAGCACACGGGAATTAACGGTGAGCAGCGCGAGAAGTATCTAAATCTGATTTCGATGGCGCGCAAAGAGTACGACGAGATTGCGAAAACCGAAGTCCAACGCGCGTTCGTTTATTCGTTTGAAGACATGGCGCGCACGCTCTGCAACAACTACCTCGATAACGTCGAAGCTTACTGCAATAAGGAGCGCATTAAAGACCCGATAACGGAAGATGATTTAGAGCCGGACGAAGGTTTAATGCGTTCTATCGAAGAACAAATCGGCGTGTCGGACAATGCGAAAAATACGTTTCGCCAAGAAATCTTAATTCGCATTTCATCCTACGCGCGCAAAGGCAAACAGTTTGAATACCTATCGCACGAACGCTTGAAGGAAGCGATTGAGAAGAAGATTTTCGCCGACTTGAAAGACGTGGTGAAGATTACGACTTCCGTGAAATCCCCTGACCCCGACCAACTGCGCCGCATCAACGAAGTCATTGACCGCCTTGTACGTGACCACGGTTATTGCCCTGTGTGCGCGAACGAACTGCTGGCTTACGTCGGCACGTTGTTGTCGCGGTGAACGGTAGAACAGCATGTCAACGCAACTAAAAAACGAGTACATCACGGCGGAAGAATACTTGCGGCTTGAACGCGCCGCCGAGTTTAAGAGCGAGTATTACAACGGCAAAATTTATGCTATGTCGGGAGCGCGACGAAAGCACGTTCGCATCGTCACGAACTTGGTTTATTCGCTTGAGTCTCAATTCCGCGAGCGTGATTGCAATGTGTATGCGAATGATTTGCGTGTGTGTGTTGACCCGATAAAAGGTTTGTACACTTACCCTGATACCATCGTGACATGCGGTGAGGAAAAGTATCTGGATAACGAATTTGATACATTGCTCAATCCGGTGACGATTTTCGAGGTGCTTTCAGATTCAACGGCGAAATACGACCAGAGCGCGAAGTTTGAACTTTACGCGGGAATCGAATCGCTGAAAGAGTATGTGCTAGTCGCACAAGATCGTGTCAGCGTCAATCATTTCAGCCGCCAACCGGAAGGTAAGTGGTTGCTTACTGCGGCGCAGAAGTTAAGCGATACGTTGCGCCTTGAAGCGACTGAATGCGAACTGAAATTGACTGACGTTTATGCGAAGGTTGATGTCAAAGAAGGTTTTGATGCATTGAGCGAAGAAGATATTAAACGGCTAAAAGGTAAGACATATTACGACGAATGAAAAAACGATATTTAATTTCGGGCGGCTATGCGGGTTTGGGGGCGGCGTTGTGGTGGAAGTTGAGAAGCCGCGCTGAAGATGTGGTGTTCGATGAGTACAGGGATGTGCTTCATCACGTCGAGCATTCAAAGTTTGCGACCCTTGACGGCGTGCGCGTGCATTATCAGGAAGCGGGAAACGTGGACGCGCCGCCGTTAATTTTGATTCACGGCTTTACGGCTTCCAACTTTGTGTGGCGCGATGTGTTTTTGCCTCTGGCGGCGGCGGGTTATCGCGTCATCGCGCCCGACATCATCGGCTTCGGGTTCACCGAAAAACCGCGTGGGCATGAATACACGATTGACGCGCAAGCCCGTATGATAATCGGCTTGCTTGACGAACTGAAGATAGACCGCGCGACGCTCATCGGCAGTTCTTACGGCGGAGCGATTTCTTGCGTTTGCGCTTTGGATTACGCGAAACGAATCGAAAAGTTAGTGTTGGTCAGTCCCGTGACGAACGACGCGGTGAAAAATCAAAAACTGTTGAGACTCGCGCGCATACCATTGATGGGCGATGCCTTGTCGCCTTTGATGTTGGGTTCAAAAACATTGATGCGCTTTCGGATGAAGAAAGTTTATGCGCGCGGCGCGGGACCACTTCACAGCGTCGAGCGTATGGAAGCCCACCACAGACCTTTGCGAACGGCGGCGACACAACGCGCGTTTATGAAAATCCTGCGCCGTTGGAGCGCGAATCGAATCGAAGAACAAGCCGCGAACATCCGGCATCCGACGCTTCTCGTGTGGGGTGAAAAGGATTTGGATGTGCCGCTGAAAAACGCCGCCCCGATGTTGGAGCGAATGCCGAACGCGCGGCTCGTCGTCTTCAAAAACTGCGGACACTTGCCGCAGGAAGAGTTTTCAAACGACTTTGCGAAAATGGTCATCGAATACTGTGAGGATAAATTGAACGTCCAGCTTGCGCCGCACGAATCGTTCGATGTTCCAGATTCAATCTTCAACATCTCACACGCGACACCGCCGTTAAATCTCGAACTCGGAACGTAGCGCGGCGAACCTTAATCCTCAAATATCAAATCTCGAATACGTTTTAACCCAACGAAGGACGCCTTAGCATTATGTCCATCACGCGCCAAGATTGGTCTTTGCAACGCAAGGGAATCGTTGACCAAGAGCGTCACAAAGAGCGCGTGCGCGAAGCGATAAAAAAGAACTTGGGTTCAATCGTTTCCGACGAAGCGATTATCATGTCCGACGGCAAACGCTCGGTCAAAGTTCCGATTAAATCTCTCGACGAATACAAGTTTCGCTTCGACCACACGAAGCGCAAACACGTCGGGCAGGGCGACGGCAAATCACAAGTCGGTGATGTCATCGCCCGCGAAGGTCAACCGCAGGGACAGGGCGCGGGGCGCGGTGCGGGTCAACCCGGACAGGATGCGGGCGGCGAATACTACGAAGCCGACGTGCAGATTGACGAACTCGCCGCCCTCATCTTTGAAGATTTGAGCCTCCCGTTTTTAGAGGAAAAAGCCAAGCAAGCCGTTCCCGCCGAGACGACGCGCTTTAATGAAATCAGGCGCACGGGCGTGATGTCGAACCTCGACAAACGCCGCATGATTTTAGAAAACATCAAACGCAACGCCCGCGAAAATCAAGGCACGGCGCGCTTCGGCAACGTCAAAAAAGAAGACCTTCGATTTAAGTCGTGGGAAGAAGATGTACGTCTCGAATCGAACGCCGTCGTCCTCGCGGTGATGGATGTTTCCGGTTCAATGGGCGAATTTAAGAAGTACATCGCGCGTTCGTTCTACTTCTGGATGGTCAGGTTTCTTCGCACCAAGTACGACAACGTGGCGATACGCTTCATCTCGCACCACACCGAAGCCCGCGAAGTCACGGAAGAACAATTCTTCACACAAGGCGAATCCGGCGGCACGGTCGTGTCATCCGCGTATGAACTCGCGCTCAACATCATCCGCGAAGATTACAAAGCCGCCGACTGGAACATCTACCCGTTCCATTTCTCCGACGGCGACAA
>JBGTMR010000269.1:0-2138 GCA_041743485.1 Pyrinomonadaceae bacterium | reverse complement strand
GACTCCGAGTCGGGCGTTCGCAGCATCACTTACAGCGCGACCGGCGCACAGGAGATTGAGCAAACCACCGTCGAGACTCCCTTCACATCGTTTGAAGTCATCGCCGTCGGCACGACGACCGTGACCTTCTTCTCGACCGACAACGCGGGCAACGTCGAACAACCGCAGACCGTGACGGTCAAGATTGAAAAGACCGCGCCCGTCACGACCCTTTCCGCTTCGCCCGCCCCGACCGCCGCCGGTTATAACAACGGCAACGTGACGCTGACGTTCAATGCGACTGATGCCGATTCCGGCGTCGCGCGCATCGTCTATCGAACCACCGGCGCGCAAACCACTTCTTTCACCAACACCTTCGCCAACACCGCCACCGCGACCATCACGGCGGAAGGCGTCACCACCGTTATCTACCGCTCTTTTGACAAAGCGAACAACGCCGAAGCGGAAAAGACTTATGTGGTGAGGATAGACAGGGGCGTTCCCGGCGCGACGACGGCGACGCCGAACTCTATGCCGAATTCTTCGGGCTACTACAACGGCGCGAACGGCGGGGCGAAAGTCACGTTGAGCGCAACTGACGCCGCTTCGCCCGTCGCCGGTGCGAGTTCCGGCATTAGTGGTTATTACGTCTCGGCGAGTGGGGCGCAAACCTACACACGCCAATTCGTCCCGGCGTCGAACCCGACCGTCGCCCTTGCCGATGGCACGACCACCTTGACCTTCAACGCCGTTGACAACGCGGGCAATGAAGGCGCGGCGACCACCGCCACATACAAGGTTGACCAGACCGCACCCGTCACGTCTTACACCGTGTCGAGCGCGGGTAGAAACATCACCCTGACCGTCAATTTCCGCGATAACCTTTCGGGCTACGCTGCCGTCACTTCTTCCGTCAACGGCGGCGCGCCGCAGACTTATAACTTCACCCGTCCGACGAACAACGGCAGTATTTCATACACGTTCGACGGACCTTACAACGACCGTGGCGAGTACACGATTAAGTATTTCGGCACGGATGTCGCGGGCAACAGGGAAGCGGAGCAGAGCGTCACGTTCCGCATTCCGCCGCAGGCAATCACGCCGTTTGCTTCCACACCTGTGCGTAACGCAAACGGAACTTACACGGTGACGTTCGGTTACCAAAACGATAATCCGACGACCTTCAACATCGCGGTCGGCTCAAGCAACTTCTTCTCGCCGAATCCGCAAAATCGTAATCAAACGACGGCATTCCAGCCGGGTCGCGTCGCCAATGCTTTCAGCGTGACGTGGAACGGCAGTCGTTTGACGTGGACGATTAAATCACCTGACGGACAAACGCGCAGAGTCAGCGTGCGTTAAAAAGTTTTCGACGGTGCAAGTTCAATCGCAAGATAAAACACCGTCCGAACAACTTGAAACAACAAAGCAGCGGAGGCATCGCAAGGTGTTTCCGCTGCTTTGTTGCGCGGAAATGTAAATCGCTTTAACATGAAATCAGTTTCATAGATGACAGGACTTTCTCATTGTTTGAGATTTGAAATCTCAAATAACAAAACAAGAAAACTTAAGAAAAACATTCGGAGTGAGAAAGCTCCAAGATGAAAGAAATCTTTGGTATGCGTCGCTTCACACGTCATTTCGTTCCATGCCTTACAGTGCCGCGCGGCTGACATTTCCTCCAAAGTCGCGGCGGCGGAAATCCCTTTGTTTTAAGTGTCGAACTTCTCAAATCGCTTGATGTCTCCGACAGTAGAGAGATAAGCGGTCAGGCGTGGATTGGTTTTGTGATTGCGAAAACATTTGAGGTCAAGAGTGATGGACGAAAAGTATTTCCCCGAAAAAATCGAACAGAAGTGGCAAGGATACTGGGCGGATGAAAAGTGTTTTGAAGTCGAAACGGATGCCGCGCGCCCGAAATTTTATTGTCTCGAAATGTTGCCTTACCCGTCAGGCTTTTTGCATATGGGTCACGTCCGCAATTACTCAATCGGTGACGCTTTGGCGTGGTACAAGCGGTTGAACGGCTTTAACGTGCTTCATCCGATAGGTTGGGATTCGTTCGGACAACCTGCCGAGCAAGCCGCGATTAAGCGACGCATACAGCCGCGCGAATGGACTGAAACAAACATCGCGCATATGCGCGGACAGTTTAAGCG
>JBGTMR010000268.1:0-8737 GCA_041743485.1 Pyrinomonadaceae bacterium | reverse complement strand
CTCATCATCGTCACGCCGGAAGGCGAAAACAGTTGGTACACGGACAGCCCCGTCGTTGAAACCGAAAAGTACGAAAGCTACGTCGTGCGCGAACTCATCCCCGATGTCGAAACGCGCTTTCGCACATTGAAAACACGCGATGCGCGTTTCATCGCGGGGCTTTCGATGGGCGGTTACGGCGCGCTCAAGTTCGGTATGAAATACCCTGACATGTTCGCGGTCGCGGCTTCGATGAGCGGGGCGTTGATGGCTCCGCGCTTGACGGAAACCGCTTTAACCGCCGGACGCGACGGCGGTAATAATCCGTTTTCCTTAACCTTGCGTCGCTCTATCGGGCAAGCTTTCGGTGATGCGAATAATCCCGCGCGCGACGCGAACGACTTGTTCAAAATCGCCCGCGAACTTCCCGCCGAACGTCGCAGTAAGCTTCCGTTTCTGTATCTCGACTGCGGCACGGAAGACAGTCTAATCGGCGTCAATCGTGAACTCGCAACCCTGTTGACCGAGCAGAAAATCCCGCACGAATACCGCGAACTTCCCGGTCGTCACGATTGGAAATACTGGGACGCGCAAGTCCAAGAAGTCTTGCGTTTGATTGAAAAGAGGATGTCGCCCGCCGTACAAACACAATTTATTAAACCTCGCATTATCGAACTTTGAACCAACCTCTCCAAATAAGGAAACCACCCGCTTGCTCAACTTTGCCGCATCGTGCGCCCGCGACGCCGGACGCATTTTAGCCGAACGCTTCGGGCGCGCGTCGCTTCACGTCGAACACAAAGGCGCGATTGATCTTGTCACGGAATCCGACCTCGCCGCCGAAAAACTTATCGTCGAACGCATACGCACACATCACCCGCGCCATGAAATCCTCGCCGAAGAATCCGGTTTGAGTGAACGTCCACAAAGCACGCACCGTTGGATTATTGACCCGCTCGACGGCACGACGAACTACGCGCACGGCTACCCGTGCTTTTGCGTCTCTATCGCTCTCGAACACGAAGGCGCAATCGTCATCGGCGTTATTTATGACCCGATGCGCGATGAACTCTTTGCCGCCGAACGGGGCATGGGTGCGACGCTCAATAACAAAACTCTGCGCGTCTCAAACGTCACACAATTAAACGAAGCTTTGCTCTGCACGGGCTTCCCTTACGACGTGCGCGACAGAGGCGACTTCGCGCGCCACTTCACAGCGTTCATCAATCACGCGCAGGCTGTGCGCCGCGACGGAAGTGCTGCCCTTGATTTAGCTTACGTCGCCGCCGGAAGGTTCGATGGTTTCTGGGAAGAAGGCTTGCGCCCGTGGGATGTCGCGGCAGGGGCGGTCATCGTCGAAGAAGCGGGCGGTCACGTCACACGTTACGACGGCACGCCTTACGATGTTTATACGCCGCCGATTATCGCCACCAACGGACGCATTCACGATGCGATGATGGAAGTATTGAAAGATTGATTCATTGAATCATCGGGTCATTGATTCAATGACTGAATGAAACAATGAATCATTCTTCACAGCCCTGAAGAGATGTAGGCAGCGAGTTCATCGGTGATGCGGCGGGCGGCGGTGCGTTCGTCTTCGCCTGCTTCACAGCGAACGCGCATTAAAGGGTGGTATGTGATTTCGAGCGTCGCAGGACGCGGAAGTTTCTGCGTGCGATTCCAGAGGCGGTGCGCCCCGCCTAAAGACACGGGAAGAATCGGTACGCCCGCATCGAGTGCGAGGCGCGCCGTGCCGGATTTGAGACGCATCAACGAACCGTCGGGATTTCCGCGACCGCCTTCCGGGAAAACCACGAGCGCGCCGCCTTTCGCCAGCCAATCCCGTGAGCGGCGCGTCGCGGTGCGGTCGCCGCCTTCGAGTTGAATCGGAAGCGCGCCGAACAGGTACATAAACTTCCCGGTCAGCTTCCAGTTGAACGCTTCGTTCCACGCCAGATAGCGCGTCGGGCGTTTAAGCATGATTGAGAGCAGAAACGGGTCGAGGTAAGTTTGATGATTGGCGGCGAGGATGACGCCACCGCGCGCCGGAATGTTCTCAAGCCCGCGAAAGCGTATGCGGTTCACCACGCGCAGGAAACTGCCGAAGCCCGGACGAATCACATAATCGAAAACCCATTGCGGCATCACCGTCGGCTCTGCCGCTTGGCGCGGAGTTTGAGCGATGCGCGGCGTTGATTTTGAAATGCCCGCGTCGGTGTCATCGGCGTTGTTGTCGAGGGCGTTGTTGTGCGGTGATTCGATGATGTGTCGGTTTCCTGTAATCAATGAGATTTGTCGTGTGCGGTGTCGGGTGAAAGCTGCGCGTGGAAGACTTCGAGTTGAAGTTCCGCCCACCATTCCGGCGCGTCGCGCTCAAGTAGAAAAGCTTCAGACCAATTTTCGCATCGTTCGCACTCGAAGCCGCGAAATTCCCGCGCTTCATCTTTCGTCAAGCCGATGAAGTTGCGGGCTTGGCACGCTTGGCAACGGCGTTCGACTTCCACCACCAACACTTCGCGCGGCAGTGTGAAGCGATTCGGGTTTGCTGGTTTTTCGTTCATCGCAAAAGCTTAGTCAACGCCGTCAAGCGGAAATTGACGGTCAATAAATTCGAGATGAAGACGCGGGATACCGTTTGCCCCCAAGCGTCGCCCGCGCACTACGGCAATCAAAGATGCGTTGTGCATATGGCTGGTCAACCGCACAAAGCGACCGCGTTCGATGTCGAGACTCGTAAAGACCGCCGCCCCGCGCCGCGAAACATTCTCCGTCACAGAGACTTCGCTGGCTACGGTTTTCCCGTCGGCATCGTGAACTTCAATCGTGACTTCGAGCGGCATCGTGACGCGCGTTTCGGGGCGCATCTCGGCAGGTGAAACATGGCGCGGGCGCGGCTGCTGCGTCATCTCACGCAACTGCCACAAGCCCATCGAACCCGGAGCAAGAACTTCATAGCGCGTCGCCGGGTCTTCGATGTAGCTCGCGGGTGGGTGCTTGCCGATAAACGCCACGCCGAGTTCAAAGCGCGAGACTTGGTTTTTCACTTCCACCGTTTTTAGAAATCGCACCAACGCCCACACGCGATACTGGTCTTCCGCGTGGTCGAAGCAGCGCAGAGGGCGCGGCAACGGCAGTGAGAGATGCAGTAGTCGCCCGTATTCGGTAGCGTGTGTGAGGGCGAAACGCGCACCGAACGGCGTCACGTCAATCAGGCGCGTAACCTCCGCCCATTCATGTTCGCGCGTCTCACGACACTTGACACGCACGGGCAACGGCAACGCCAAACGCTCGCGCAGACGCCGCGATCTACCTTCGTATTCTTGCCGCAAATTACCACTCATAACAACGCCAATCGAAGACTTTCAAACACCGTCGCGGAACACAACATATAGACTTCCCGAAATCATCGTCCGACTTCCCCGAAAAAGCGCGGAAGTGGCTGATTTTACAGCTATTTGAAAGCCTTTCGCGGGTTGTCAAAAACGGTTTGAGCGAGTACAATATGTCGTATTCGGACGCTCACCGAAAACGAGCATTTCACGATTCTAAATTGCCGATTATTTTAAGCGAAACAAAGATTGATTCGGGCTGTTTGTGCCGCCGCTGCTTTTACGTCTTGCGGTGCGAATTTTGCCTGAATGCCGCGCGCGGCGAATTGTACCGGAAAGGTTTAATTGATGGAAACGACAGTTGAAAGACCGTATATCAATATCGAAGATGAGATGCGACGTTCGTATCTCGATTACGCGATGTCCGTCATCATCGGGCGCGCTCTGCCCGACGCCCGCGACGGATTCAAACCCGTTCACCGCCGCGTCCTGTGGGCGATGCACGAATTAGGAAACGCGCACAACAAAGCTTACAAGAAAAGCGCGCGTGTCGTCGGCGACGTGTTGGGTAAGTACCATCCACACGGTGATTCTTCCGTCTATGACACGATTGTGCGCCTCGCGCAAGATTTCTCGATGCGTTACCCGCTCGTTGATGGACAGGGAAATTTTGGATGCTTCACGGGCGATACAAAAATTAAACTGCTTGATGGAACGGAAAAGAGTTTTGCCGAACTCGCGCAACTTCCCGAAGATGAAATCTTTTACGTTTATTCAGTCAATGCCGAAGGGCGCATCGTCGTTGGGGAAGGAAGACATGCGCGTATCACGCGGGAGGCGGCGAAATTGATTGAAGTCGAACTAGACAACGGCGCGCAGATTCGTTGCACGCCCGACCACCGCTTTATGTTGCGCGATGGTAGTTACAAGCAAGCCCAAGATTTGACACCGGAAGACAGTCTTATGCCCGGCTACTTTGACGCCGCGCGAGTCAATGAGCGCACCAATGATTATGCGCGCGTGATGCAACCGGCAACGGGTGGATACGAATTCGTACATCACTTGGCGGACGCTCACAATTTTGAATGCGGAACAGCGAAAAAATTTGCGGGGGCGTTTGTCCGTCATCACAAAAACTTTAATCGTTTCGATAATCGCCCGACCAACATCGAGCGTATGGATTTTCTCGAACACTTGCATTTACACGCCGAACACCTTGAAGAATTGTGGCAATCGGAAGATTTCCGCCTCGCACAACGGGCGGGCGTGAAGCGTTATTATGAAACGAATCCCAATGTCCGCGAAGCGCGACGACAAAAGTTTATCGCGCAGAATAAAGACCTGACGTTTCGCCGTGCGAACGGCAAGCGTGTCGGTGCGAGTTTGAAAGCCCGCTTCGCCAATGGCGAAGAAGCGCGCCGTGAAATTTCAGCGCGCATGAAAGCGTTGTGGGCGGACGATGATTACAAACGCAAGATGAGCGCGGCATTGCGCGGCGTTGAGAAGCGACACTTAACCCAAGCGGAAAAGGCACGCATCGCCCGCATCATTTCCGACAAGAGCCGTGATATGTGGCGCGACGATGCGAAGCGCGCGGAGATTACTCAAGCGATAACGACGGCTTTATCATCCGAAGCGGTTCGCGCCAAGTTGAGCGCGAACGCCCGTCGCAACTGGCAATCGGCGGAATACCGTGCGAAGTACAACAAGAACCATTTCCGCAATATGGCAACCGCCTTGTGGAGCAAAGAAGGAGCGCGTGCCGCCTTTGGCGCGAAGTTGAAACGGCAATGGCAAGATGCTTCGTTTGTCGAAACTCATCGCGCCGCCGTTCATAAAAGCAATCTCGCGCGCTTGAAGGCAAACCCGCAAATGACAAACGAGATGGCAGCGAAAGCCGCCGTCAGTCTCAAAGCAAAATGGCAAACTCGCACGCACCGCGAGCAAGTTCTACGCACGCGCATCGCGGGCTATGGTTCCAATCTCATCACGCAATTCGGCAAGGATAAACTGACCCCGGAACTATACGAGTCACAGCGCACGGCGAATTGGATTCCGCGCTTATCAACCGCACTCGCGTACTTCAATGACTTTGAAGATTTGAAGCACGCGGCAGGTCAATACAACCACCGCATTATCGCCATCCGTCATTTGACTCGGCGTGCCGATGTGTACGACATCACGGTTGACGTTCATCATAACTTCCTGCTTGCCGACGGCGTTTTCGTTCACAACTCGGTTGACGGCGACAACGCCGCGAGTATGCGTTATACGGAAGTTCGCATGGCGCGACTGACGAATGAGATGCTCTCCGATGTCGAGAAAGAGACGGTTGATTTTCAACCGAATTACGACGAGAGTTTGAGTGAGCCGAAGGTGCTTCCGGCGCGTGTGCCGCAACTTCTTATCAACGGTTCGGACGGTATCGCGGTCGGGATGGCGACGAAGATTCCGCCGCATAATTTAACCGAAGTCGTGGACGCGACCATCGCCTTGATTCGTAAGCCGCACATCGGGATTGAGGAACTTATCAAAATCATTCCGGGTCCCGATTTCCCGACCGCCGGATTTATCTACGGACGCGAAGGCATCACACAGGCTTATCTGACGGGGCGCGGAATAATTCAGATGCGCGCCCGCGCCGGGATTGACCGCATCGGGCGCGGCACAACCGAACGTGATGCCATCATCATCACGGAGATTCCGTATCAACTCAACAAAGCGCGTTTGATTGAGCGCATCGCGGAACTCATCAACGAGAAGAAGCTGGAAGGCATTTCCGATTTGCGTGACGAATCGAATCGCGTCGGAATGCGAATCGTCGTCGAACTCAAACGCGATGCCGTGCCGCAAATCGTTCTCAATAAACTTTATAAATTGACGCAGTTGCAAATGTCTTTCGGCATTATCAGTATTGCGATTGTGGACGGACAGCCGCAGGTTTTGAATCTCAAACAGATGCTCGAAGCGTTTGTTAAATTTCGCCGCGAAGTCGTCCGCCGCCGCACCGAGTTTGAACTCCGCAAGGCAAAGGCGCGGGCGCATATTTTGGAAGGTTTGAATAAAGCGATTGACGCGCTCGATTTTATCATTCCGTTGATTCGCAATTCAAGAAACACAGAAGAATCTAAACAATGGTTGACAGGAAATTTTGCAACTTTGCACGAAGTCAAAAACTGGCGCAGCGTTTCATCAGACAAAACTCTCGCCGGCTTTTTGAAGGATTTGGAAAGAGTTGTCGGCGGAATTGGTTTCAGCGATAGTCAGGCGCAAGCGATTCTTGATTTACAATTCAAAAGAATTTCATCTCTTGAACGGCAGAAAATTATTGACGAACTCGAAACGATTCTCAAATTTATCGGCGAACTCGAATCAATTTTGGCAAACGATAAACTGCTGATGCAGGTTATCATTGACGAACTCAAAGAAATCAGAAGAACTTTCGGCGATGAGCGAAAGACGGTGATTGTTGATGCGGGCATCGAACTAAAAATCGAAGATTTGATTCCCGACGAAGAAGTTGCGATAACCGTAACGAAAGCCGGCTACATCAAACGCACACCCGTTTCCGCCTATTCGACGCAGATTCGCGGCGGCAAAGGTCGGTTTGGCGCAAAGGCGAAAAACGATGATTTTATTGACCATCTGTTCACCGCTTCGACGCATTCGTTTTTGATGATTTTCTCCGACGACGGACAGGTTTTCAAAATAAAAGTCCACGAAATTCCCGAAGCCGACACCGCGGCACGAGGCAAAGCACTTGTTAATTTGATAAGCATTCCGTCGGAGAGAAAACTCGTCGAAGTTCTCGCCGTCAAAGACTTTACCGACGACGTTTTTGTAACGATGGTTACAAAAAAAGGCGTTGTCAAAAAAACGGCTCTGTCGCTTTACCAAAACATCCGTGCCAACGGCATCAACGCCATCAACATTGACGATGACGACGAGTTGTTGAGTGTCTTTGAAACCGACGGCACAAAGCAAATCTTCATCGCCTCACACGACGGAATGGCGATTCGGTTTGACGAATCGGATGCGCGTCCGCTTGGCAGAGTCGCCCGCGGCGTGCGCGGCATTAAATTGCGAAAAGGCGATTATGCGGTTTCGGCGTGTGCCGTTTCAAAAGACGAGAGCGAAAATATGCTGTCGGTTTCCGAACAAGGCTTTGGCAAACAAACCAAAGTCGGCACATATCGTCTGCAAAATCGCGGTGGTGTCGGCGTGATAAATATGAAGGCAACCAAGAAAACGGGCAAAGTCGTCGCCGTTTTCCCGGTTGACCCGAATTCAGAGGTAATTATCATTACCCAACAAGCAAAACTCATCCGTCTCGAAGCCGGCGAAATCCGCAAAACAGGCAGAAGCGCACAAGGCGTAACGCTGATTCGGATGAACGACGGCGATATGGTAACAAGCGCGTCGCTGTTGGATGTGTCAGAAGATGAAGTTGTGGAATAAATAGGCTCAAAGATAAGAAAGCGGCGAGATAAGTTTTTACTTAAACTCGTCGCTTTTGATTTTATGAAAGAAATTATGCCGCGAGTTGTTCGAGAATACTGTCAACAGTTTTATTGTTCATAAACGAATGCTGACGAGCCAAGTTAAAGATTTTCTGAGCCTTTTCAAATTCTTTTTCGTCTTTTTTAAGACTAACGGAAGCAACCGTTTCTCCGTTTTCGTTTCTAAAATTGAAGGTATAATATTCAAGGTTGTACAGTTCAGCGAATTCGTAACTCACCGAAATAGAACTGTCTTGTAAGACGACAAGAAAAGTATTGTCGTTAGCCGTTGCTTTCCATTCCAATTTTTCCTCTTCAGTTCTCTCCAAAAGTTTGTCGAGAATTAGCTTGAACTTTTGATTATCCATATTACTCATCTTTTTTAACCGTAATTTTTGTTTTGCCAATCAGTTTATCCAAATCGTCAGAAATTTCTGATAATTGCGAATTGACTTGAACTACATTTATTTTAGCAGAACTTTTAGTAAGTTTCTTCTCAAAATCCGTTCTGATGATGACAAGTTGAGAAAGTCTTTCATCAAATTGAATTTGATGAGGATGATTTGAACTATCCAGCACTTCTCGAATTTGAATCAGTTGGGAAATTAAATCGGTTACGCGAATTAGAGCAGATTCGTATTTCCCGATTCGCACAAAAGACTTAATTTCTTCTGCGTTTCGTAGGCAAATCGAAACATCCGAAAGTAAAAGATTTTGCGAAATAGCTTTTTGAGTTTGAATTGCAGCATCTTTTGCCGCTTCCGCCGCACGGCGAGTTTTGGAAATTTGAACGAGAGCGATTATCACGCCGAGAAGCGATAAAAAACTGCCGATAATGCTAATCCAATTTACGAGTTCACTACTCATCTTTAATCAAACAAACTCGGCGCGTCGGGTTTTTTCATCAAATCTTCTAAGCCGAGATGC
>JBGTMR010000267.1:0-8315 GCA_041743485.1 Pyrinomonadaceae bacterium | reverse complement strand
CCCTTCGCTTTTGTCTCTTTCAATCACTCCGCAATCGCCAGAGCGGTGACTGAGAAACACACTCAGATCTTCGCCCAAGACGCCACATTTTCTTCCAAGAGCGGCAAGCAAACTTACGGACTTGACCAGTTCTGGAATGGTTGTGCCGCAAAAGCTGAGAAGGGATTGGAGGTCTCGCTGATTTCCATTGTCGCCGTCGAAGCCAATCAGTCCTTCGCGTTGTCGGCGGAACAAACTCCACCGCACAGCGAAATAAAGAACCAAGCGAAGCGAGAAACGCGGATTGATTTTTACCTCGAACATCTCCAGCGCACGGCGGCGTAGTTTCCCGCGACCATCAAATACGGCGTGTTTGATGGCTGTTATGCCAAGCAGAAGTTCGTTTCGGGCGTCTGCCCTCTGGGCTATCAGGTGGTGAGCAAACTGCGCTCGGACGCCAACCTGCTGTATCTCTACGACGGCGTGCAACGAGGGCGCGGACGAAGACGTAAGTTCGACGGCAAAGTTTCGTGTACTGACCTGCGCCGTTTTCAGCCGAGTGAGACGCATCAACCACACCTTACGCTCTACACCCAAGTGGTCTGGTCAGTTAGTTTGAAGCGCACGCTCAGAGTGGTCGTGGTCGTCAACCGCAAAGTGAAAGTGAAAGTGAAAGTGAAAGAGAAATCGCGCTACGTCGTCTTGTTCTCAACCGACACGGAACTTTGCGCCGCAGACATCTTGCGCTTTTACAAAGCGCGCTTCTCTACCGAGTTTTTGTTCCGCGATGCCAAAGGGTTCGCCGGCTTTTCGGATTGCCAAGCCAGAGATAAAGAGGCACTCCATTTTCACTTTAACGCCTCAGTGACGCTAGTGAACTTAGCGCGCATCATGGCGCAAGCGGAACACCGAACAGACGACAAGATGGTCTTCTCAATGTCGAGCATCAAACAGCGTGCGTTCAATGAACACTGGCTCATTTTGATAATTTCCAAGTTAGCGTTAGAGCAAACTGCGGTAATAAATCATCCGCAGTTTGAATATCTCAGGAACTATGCGGCTATCGCCCCTTAATTCTGTCCGAACCATTGAAATGTTTATGCTTAATTTTACAGTTTGCTTCAAAGCACTGACGGGCTACGAGCCGTTTAGCTGGCAGCAAAAGTTATACGAGCGTTTTGTGCGCGGTGAGATTCCCGATGTTAGCGACATACCGACGGGATTGGGGAAAACCAGCGTGATTGCGGTTTGGCTAATCGCGCTCGCGCATCATTTGAGCAGTAAAAGTTCGCTGCCGTTTCCGCGTAGATTGGTTTACGTGGTTGACCGTCGCACGGTGGTTGACCAATCAACGGATGAAGCCGAATCCTTAGTTAAGAAGATTGAAAACCCTGATTCTACCGCTTCTCCTGCCGAAACAAACGCCCTACGAATGTTGGCGGAGATTTTCAAGAATGCAGCTTGTGCAGCACACGATAAACTTATCGCGCTTTCAACATTGCGTGGGCAGTTTGCCGATAACCGCGAATGGTGCGTTGACCCGGCGCGTCCGGCGGTTATCGTCGGGACGGTTGACATGATTGGCAGTCGTTTGTTGTTTTCCGGTTACGGCGGCGTAGGGCGTTACTACCGCAGCACGCAAGCCGGTCTGCTCGGTCAAGACGCGCTGATTGTGATTGACGAAGCGCAGTTGTCACCGACATTCGTTACAACCGCGATAGCCGCATATAAGTACCAACGTCGGAGTCAAGAGATTCGCCGTTCATGGCTGATGCGGCTGTCGGCGACAATCCTCAACCACAACGAAAGCGACGAGCAAGACGAAAAAGAAATCGTTTTCGGTAAAGATGAGATTGCCGATGATTATAAAAACGAGATTGCACGCAAGAGATTGATGGCAGAAAAGCGTTTGGTTTGGCATCCAGTCAAACCCGAATCTGATGTTAAGGAAAGCTCGAAAGCGGCGAATGAGAGATTTGCAAATGCGATTGTAGAAAGCGCGGCGAAGTTTTTTAATCAATCAACCGCCGTGATTATCTATCTCAAAACGGTTGAGCTAGTGAACGTAGTTGAGGAAAAATTAGCGGGTAAATTGAAGGCTGCGGAGATTGCAGATGCAAAGGAGCGTATTCTTAAAATCACCGATGAGATGCGCGGGTATGAGCGCGATGACCTTGTTAAGAACAATAAAATTTACAAGTATTTCAAACCGAAAGAGAACCGCGTTTTAACTGAAGGTTGTCGCTTTATCATCGCAACGGCGGCGGCGGAAGTCGGAGTCAATATAGATGCCGAACATGGCATCTGTGATCTTGTAGCTTACGAGCGCATGATTCAGCGTTTCGGGCGCATCAATCGGCTTGGCAACAAAGCGGCGACGACAACCGTGATGTACGACGAAGCCCAATTCAAAGCCTGTGATGTGTTAGAGAAAAACTCATCAAACGAAGCTGCGCCAAAGGGAAAAAACGCCGCGCAACCGATTGACCGCACGGCTTATTACGCTCACTCCGTTTTGCAATCGCGCGCCGATGAAGACGGCGGCATAGATGTCTCGCCGACGGCTTTACGCGAAATCGAAAACGATGAACGAGCGTGGAGCGTGCCGCCACATTGCCCGCCTTTGGATTCCGCACAGCTTGATGATTGGTCATTGACAACGCTTAATCAAAACGATTACGCGCGCCCGCTCGTTGCTTATTGGTTGCGCGGTGTGACGGCTGACAATTCGGCGACTACGACTTTCTGTTGGCGCGCCGATTTACAGTTTGCGGCTTCGATAGAAGATGACAAAGACGACATCGTGAATATGGTGAAAGCCGTTCCCGTCGCACCACAGGAAAAGGCGGATGTCGCGGTTCATCGTGCCATTGCTCTCGTCAAAAAACTCGCCGAAAAGTTTCGTGAAAAGCAACTCGTCATTATTGACGGTGGCGGTACTTACGAAGCGACGACGTTAGAAAAGATATGCGGTGTAACAGACGGCAAAGTATCTGTTAAAGACGACGAACTACACCGCAAGTTGTCATTCGCCACGCTTATCCTGCCAAACGAAATCGGCGGTTTAGACTCAAGTGGCAACCCGCTTCAAGAGCTTCCTAAAACTGTGACGAGAGTTGAGGACAGAGTTGATAGCGACTTATGGAGACGGCTTGTTATTACCCAAGAAGGAAAGAATTTTGTCGCGCAAGAGCTTGATGCCGACGGCGAAGAAAAAGCAATTGATAACGAATTGCCTAACAAGTTTCCATCACCGAAAGCAATTGTTAAAGCGTATTGCAAGCAATGGAAAAGACAGTGCCACTTCATCAGTAACAAAGGTGAATCGGTAAATACTAATGATGCCGACGATGGAGATGATTCAAATGTAAATGTTAAGCATCACAAGTTCGTTGCTTACTTATTGAAACGTGACGCGCCGGAGCAGTTTTCAAGCAACAGGGATGAATCATCGCTTAACAGGGATAAAGAATTATCCGTTACACAGCACAACGCCGACGCGCGGCGTTGTGCTGAAATCATTTGCGAGAAATTAAATCTTGATTCGTCGCTCGCTTCGGCAATCATTCTTGCCGCTTCGCGTCACGACAACGGCAAAGCGCGCCTGTGTTGGCAGCGCGCAATCGGCAACGAAAACTACGACAGAGAAAACATAGAAACGGCATTGGCGAAATCCGGTAAAACGTGGTTTGACCAGCAAGCAAACGCCGGATACCGGCATGAGTTCGGTTCGTTGATTGAAGCAACGCGCGATGTAGAAATCAACCGGCATCCGCACCGTGAATTGATTTTGCATTTAATCGCCGCGCATCACGGCTACGCCCGCCCGTACTTTCCTGACAGAGCCTTTGACCGCGAAGAACCTGATAGCAAACGATTCGCATTCGATACGATGCAGCGTTTCGCGCGACTTCAACGGCAATACGGTTGGTGGCAGTTGGCTTACCTTGAGTCGCTCTTGAAAGCGGCGGACGGTTTGGCTTCGCGCGCCAATCAGAAAGGCACGCAATGACTTCAGCAACCACCATAGAAATTGAAATCAACGCCCGCAATCCCGCGCAGTACCTAGCATGTTGCGGCATCTTTGAAATCGTCTCGCGCTTCGATGCCGATGCTGTGAGTCGTTGGGAAACAGAAGCGATGACGCGGTTTGTGATTAACACCAAACTCGATGAAGCCGCACTTGTCGCACTTATCGTTCAGAGTTTTACAAACTGGAAAGATTACTGGTGTGAACATCCGAAAAGAGACACAGTGGCGGAAGATAGATCGGAGAACGAACAGCAAGCGCAAGATAAGAAGCAATATGAAACAAGAATTGATGTCACGTTTAAGTTAAAAGATTTCTCGTCTCAAACTCTCAAAATGGATTGGTGGTACGAAACTCTAAAAACTGACGGAGACGTGAGCGGCAAAAGCGCATGGAAGATGTATGCCGGACAGTTAAGACCTAAGAAAACAGCCGCGAGTATGGTGTCGGCGTGCGCCGAGATTATGAGCAAACAATCTCTCACGAAGTTAGCCGAGTTGTTGAACGCCAGAATTGGAATGACCGGGCGGTTTGGTTTCGACCCGTCATCCTCGCGTAATGCGCTTGATGTCGGTTACTCGCCTAACGATGTGAAATTACCTGTCGCCACTTATCCGTTCATCGAATTGCTGGCGATGATTGGCGCGCAGTATTTCTTTCCACAACGCACGCGCGCAGGCGGCGGATACACTTCAACGCGCGGCTTTGTGCGCCGCAAGAAAAACAGAACAGACAAAACGCAACACTTCTATTTCCGGCATTGCATGTGGCACGCATCGTTGCCCATCGTGCTGGCTAGAGGCTTTGCGTGTGGCAGCCTCGCGGATGAACAAACCGGAGTGATGTACGAATCTTGGCGCGCTTCACGCAAGGATTACGGGAACCTCTCACCTTCCGTCTTAATAAGCATTCAACCCAATGACACGAAAGGCAAAAGCGATGACTGAAAAAGAAGCTGTGAACATCAACACTTACGACGAACACATTAAAATCGCCGACTGGTTGGAAGAATCCAATCAGCCGACGGCACTGGTTTTAACCGAAACGCTCGAACCCGCACTGGGGCGCGATGCGATTATCTTCCCGCCGACTTTCGCACGCGGAGACCGCGCCGAGCATCCGTACAGTATTGACGATTTGAGAACCAGACGCGCATCAGTTGATTTCAAGGTTACGAGCAAACAGCCTGTTAATACAGACAACTTTAGATACATCATTTACGAAACGGAAAACAACGGTGATTACAACACCTGTTTGATTGATAGTGTTGGTTCACAAGCCAATCGCATGGAAAATCGTTTCGTGAAAAACGAGAGTGAAGAAAACTTACTTGGTGAGTTAGTGCCGCAAATAACAGTTGACGCTAAAGTCCAGCAAACTAATTTGCTGAAAGCTGGTCATCGCATCGCGGATGCCGCCGTCCGGTTTTCAGAGTTGGAAGATGAAGCCCGCGCCTCGATTAAAGCAATGGCGGATAACGGTAATGCCTTGATGTTAGCCCAGCTTGCGCCGACATCGCTTGTCTTCGGCTTCTGGGATTCACGCGACACACAATACAAATCTGGTCGCTTGCTCTCATCAACCATTCGTGCCAGCAATGTTGCCCTCGTTACCCGTTCGGCACAGTTCAATCCTACTTTTGACCCAGCGAAAATCAATTTGGCAGAACCGGAAGACAGCATGGCGGATGAAGTTGTTGCTGATTTGCCGGAAGCTGAAAAGACCAGCGCAAAAGGGAAGAAAGACCCACTTTCCCAACTTGGTATGAAATCCGCACCAGCACCGGATACGCACGGCGGGGTGCGCGTCAACGGCGAGATTGTACGCCGCACACAATTAAGTATGGTTGGTTTGCGTTCATTGGTTGCGTTGAACGATGACAAGAAGATTGATGCCGAGCAAACATTAAAACTTCGCCGCTACATTTTAGGTTTGGGGTTAATCGCCGCGCGTTGTCAAAAGGATTACGACTTGCGCGAAGGTTGTTTATTGGTTGGTTCGCAATCCAAGCCCGCGCAATCCGAAATAGTTTTCAGCGACGGCAGACGCGAGAGTTTTGATTGGGACAAGCGAACGGCTTATGAATTTGCTTCGCTCGCGGCGCAAGAGTTCGGAGTCAGCCCGTCGAAAACCGTTAATTTCAGTGTTGATAAGGTTCGCGCTGCACTCAAGAAAGCCGAAGATAAAAAGGCGGGTAAATCACCGCGCAGCGGCAAAAAGTGAAGTTGATTTTGAAGCAAGCGAAAAGGATTGCGGTATGAAATTAAACATCAACGTCACTTTCACGCGCGGGCGTTTTCACGGGCAGGAGTTTCCGCCGTCGCCGTTGCGATTGTTTCAAGCGATGCTTGCGGGCAGTCATCGCGGAGTGTACGGGCTAATCAATACCGAAGTGCGCGATGCGGCTTTTACTTGGCTTGAACAACTCTCCCCGCCGACAATCGAAGCGAGCGAACATGCCGAAACAGATTCGGACGTAATCAATTACGTGCCTAACAACGACAACGCCATTAGTCATAACCGAACGGCAAAACCGATGCGCGCTTTCGTCTTAATCGGAGAAAAACTCGTGCGCTATGTTTGGCATTTTGCCGATACCGACGAGGATAAGCTAAACGCCGCAGTCGTATGCGCTATCGCACAGCTTGTGACTTGTCTCGGACACGGCGTTGACGAAGTGTTCGCACGCGGAACAATCAACGAAGAGGCGGAAGCAAAGAGCGATGCGGGTGAAGCGGTTGATATTTATGAACCAAACATCGTCGCGGGCGGCGAATGGCAAGCCCCGCGACAAGGTTCTTATCAAGGGTTCAAATCGCGCTACGAAAATGTTTTGCGTGAAGCGAACAGAGATTTCAGACCGGATGCGGAAAACTATCCAGTTCCGATGCAACAAGTCACCTATAATTCGTCTAAGTACATCAACCTAGACGCACCGTTGGCGTTGTTTATGATGAAGCGGATTGATGAAAGCGGTAAGAGAAAAGACACCGATAAGAGAAAAGATTTCGATGCCCGCGATTTGCGACAGCCGGGCGCGATGGTGAGACACGCGGTTAAGGAATGGAAAGCGCGTGCGCCATTGTTTGCCGAACACTATGGCGAAGCAATGTTTTCGCGGCTCGCGTTCGGACATGAACCCTGCGAACACGAAAGCGGGGAAACGGCGACGCAATACAACGGCGCGCATATCTCTTACGTCCCGCTTCCGAGCATCAACCGTGATTCGGTTGCCGATGGGCGCATACGCCGTATGCTGCTTGTCGGTAACGGATGCGAAGACGAAACCGCGCGTCGCTTTTTCTTCGACCTTGCCGCGAACTTAAACGGCGCGATTTTGAAAGACAACGATACGCCTTGCGCTTACTTGGAAAGAGTCGAGAATCTTTCGAGCGATTCAATCTTGCCCTTGTACAACGGCAATTCAAACAACAGTCGCGTGTGGCGAAGCGTCACACCGATTGTTTTGACAGGCATGACACGGCGGGGACGCGAACCGGAACAACTCATCATCCGCGCCCTCAAGCAAATCGGTTTAAGCGAAAACGATGTTGAATCCGTCGCCACTTATAAAAGTCCGATTGTCCCTAAAACATTTCGCCCCCTTGATTACAACTTAAACGGACATCTTGAATCAACGCCTCGATTTCACGCTGAAATTATTTTCAAGCGTCCGGTCAAAGGAGTGTTAGTTGTCGGGCGCGGAAGGAACTACGGTTTCGGATTGATGAAGCCTAGAACCTTTTAGCTAAAGCACAGCCGGTTTTGAAATCGAGTTTGCGAGTGAAGTCAGCGCGCCGCCCGCGCTCGGTTTCGGGTGTCACTTCGGGTTGGGATTGTTTGAAGCGGTGTGAGGTTAAGGTGTTAAGAAGTTGACGTTCACAGACGGAGCGTTGTTCGCCGCTTGGTTGAGATAGCCGTTATCGAACGTCAGGATTTCAACCGTATAGCTTGCGCTTAGTTGTTCGGCGAGGGCGATGTACAAACCGTCGGATGTGCGGCTGCAACCGTAACCTTTGCGGATTTCTTCGGTGCGTGTGACGAGCGAGGCTTCACCGTTTGGCGGCGGGTTGATAAGCTGCAAGTATTCTAAGAAGACTTGTATCGCTAGCTCATGCTGGACGGGTGTTAATAACCCGTCCGCTACTTTTAGACACAATACATATAACAATACTGTGGACAAATTTTGACAGAAAAAGCCAACTTCCGTTTAGATGTGTGTGACCAAACATACAACCAAAGGAAGTTGGCTGATGACCGTAGTCACACAGATACTAAACCAGATGCCGGAGATTGCTAAACCTCA
>JBGTMR010000266.1:0-4874 GCA_041743485.1 Pyrinomonadaceae bacterium | reverse complement strand
ACGCACTTGGACGAAGGCGTCGCCGGATTCTGGAACGACATGAACGAACCCGCGACTTTCCTACCCGACGTTCTCGACGAGCCGCGCATCTTTCATCATCCCGGCAAAACTTTTCCGATTAACACACCGCACGCGGGCGACGGGCGACCCGACACACACGCGCGTTATCACAACGTTTATGGAATGCAAATGGCGCGTTCGACCTTCGAGAGTTTGAAGCGTTTGCGACCCGACGAACGCCCGTTCGTTCTGACACGCGCGGGCTACGCGGGCGTGCAAAGATACTCGGCGGTGTGGACGGGCGATAACGTCGCGTCGTGGGAGCATCTCGCGTTGACGATTCCGATGCTCACGAATTTAAGCGTCTCCGGCGTCCCGCTTATCGGGGCGGATGTCGGCGGCTTCTCCGGTGAACCGTCGCCGGAACTCTACACGCGCTGGCTGCAAGCCGCCGCCTTAACACCGATGATGCGCTCGCACGTCGAAAGCGGAAAACTCGACCGCGAACCTTGGATACACGGCGAACCGTTCACCTCAATCAACCGCAAGTCAATCGAACTGCGCTATCAAATCTTACCGCTTCTCATTTCACTATTTGAAGAACACACGCGCACCGGCGCGCCCGTCATGCGCCCCTTGTGGTACGAGTATCCGCAGGATTCGCTCACATATTTAATCGAAGACCAATACCTTCTCGGCGGCGACATCTTGGTCGCTCCCGTCGTGCGCCCGAACCAAACCAAGCGTTCAATCTATTTCCCGAAAGGCGCAACGTGGCTCGATTGGTGGACGGGCAAACGCTACGAAGGCGGCACGACCACCGAAGTCGAAGCCCCACTCACGCGCCTTCCGCTTTTCGCCCGCTTAGGCGCGACGCTTCCCATCCAACCCATTGTCCAACACACGGGCGAGATGAAAGCATCCGACGTGCGGCGCGTGAAAGTTGACGAGCGGGCGGTGTTTCCCTTAACGAAGTAATATGAAGCCTGTGCTAATTAAAGTCTTTTGTTTTCACCGCGTTAGCGGTGGCATGAATTTAGCCGTGCGTTTTAACGCACGGTGGATAATGAAAATATCCGCCGTCGCGCCAGCGACGATTGAACCAGTCGTCGGTTTTTCAATCGTCGCTGACGCGACGACGATTCTATTTCGACGTTTTCCGTGCGTTAAAACGCACGGCTAAATTCAATTTGTCGCTACGCGACGATTTATGCACAGGCTTCAAGTAATATCTTACTTAACATTTTATTGTAATCGTTCATCGTTCATCGTGCGTCGTCCACCATCACGACTTCACCGTCAACGACGCGGGCGAGATACGCCCCGTCGCGCATGACCCACGCGACGCGCTTGCCTTCGCGGGCGAGTTTCGCCCATTCGCTTTTCTTGTTCGGATTCTGTTCGATGAGAAGCGTGCCGCGCGTATCGAGTTTGACGTAGCGCAAGCCTGATTGCTTGAACTTCGAGACGCCGCGCCCGCCGCCGAAAAGCTTTGAACACGCGACGGAAATCACGCCGACTGAAACAGCGTCGCCCGTGTCGTCCGGCGTAGTTTTACTTTCAGCCATCGAAGTAAAAAGAGATTAGGAAGCTTGTTGTCCGTTGCGGCGTGCGAGCAACGAAGCAACGAGGTCAAGCAAATCTTTCGAGCGGTAAGGTTTGGTCAGGTAGGCATCGAATCCGGCGGCGAGGGCGCGTTGACGGTCTTCGTCGGCGGCAAACGCGGTGACGGCGACACACGGCAAATCCCGCGTCGCGTCGGTTGACTTGATTTCCCGAAGCGCGCTCCAACCATCGAGAATCGGCATCGAAAGGTCAATCAAGGCGAGGTCGAATTTGTGCGCGCGTGCCATCTGAACGCATTCCGCGCCGTCGCGTGCTTCCTCGATTTTGTAGCCTGAGGTTTCCAACATTAAACGCAGTAATTCGCGGTTGTCTTCGTAATCATCGGCGATGAGAATGCGAGCGTCAGTCATAGAAATCCGTGACTTGCCAGTCGCCCCATCCGGCTTCTTGAAGCATCATCGGTAAAATCGACAACCTCAAAATGAACGGGCGCGAGCAGCGAAAACAAATTATTAAAGCACTTGGGAGTCTTTTGCGTTATAGCCTAGTCACCTGTGAGTGTCAACGAGTAGTGGATAACGGATAGTGGATAGTGGATAGTGAAAGAAATTAACAAAGACAAGAATGCGTCACTGCTTATCACTATCCGCTATCCACTATCCGTCTTGACACTGCTTCGCCCGTCCCGTCATACTTTTCCGGCGGGCGGCACACTTCGCTTCACGCCGTTCGTCCCAAGACTTACTCGTAATTTTACCGGCGCGCCACTTCCTTGTGTTCAGTCGTGACCAAGCGCGGATTGCCACCATCAAACATCTCACCATATCACCCAAGCCCGCACACATTAGTTCCGAAGGAGATTCCCTCTCGTGTTTAGCGAAGAATCAGAAAACAGTTTGCGCGACCATGTTGGTCGTCTCATAGATGAACGTCTCGCGTCGTTGAAACAAGACCTCGCCGCGATGATTACCGCCCGCGTGCAACAAGCTTACGAAAGCGGTTTGAGTGACGCGCCGCCGCCCGTTGAGCCGCACAAGAACAGCGATGCCGCCCTCTTAAAAGCTGCTCTCGATGATATTGACGACCGCCGCACGCAAAGCGAGATTCTCGATGCTCTCGTCAATCGCGCCGCGTCGTTTGCGCCGCGCGTCGTGTTCTTCGTCGTGCGTAATGAACAGGCGATAGGTTGGCGGGCGCGCGGATTGGAAGGCACAGTCGGTGATGCTGCGGTACGTGAGATTAACTTGCCGCTCACGACAGGAACGCTTCTCAGCGACGCCGTGGGAACGCGCCAGACTCTGAGCAGCGACACGGATACCCATCCGGCTGATGAGCAGATTTACAGCAAACTCGGCGACGAAACGCCGCGCCGCACCGTTGGGATTCCGCTTGTCGCACGCAATCGCGCCGTCGCCGTTTTATATGCTGATTCGGGAACGCTCGATGCCGACGCGATAAATTTAGAAGCCCTCGAAGTCATCGTCCGCGCGTCCGGCATGGCGGTCGAACTTCTCGCCACCCAACGCCCCGCCCCGACCGAACCGCGCGACGTTCCCGCTCCCGCCGCCTTCAGTTATCAACCGCCGCCGTCTTCATCAGGTTTAGGTTCGCAACCCGTGATGAACCAATCAACGCATCAAAAGGCAAATCAACCCTCATCGCCCGCGCACACAACTTCGCAGATTTCCGAACCCGCGTTCGATGCGTCGCCGCCGTCGCATCAACATTCGATGCAGACCGCCCCGCTCGGCGACCCGCCGCGCTTTGCCGACCGCGAAGCGACGCCCGCCGCGATAGATGTCGAAGCCGCCTCGCCGTTCGATGAAACCGCCGTTCAAGATGAACCGACTTCACCGCCTGAACCCGTCGCATCCGAACCCGTTTCTTACGCCGCTCCGCTCGGTTCGGCGCGTCGCTTCGGCAGCGCGGCGAATGCCGACCTTCCCATCGCGGTCGAATCGGAAGAAGAACAAAAACTGCACCACGACGCGCGCCGATTCGCACGCCTGTTGGTTTCCGAAATCAAACTCTACAACGAGCAGAAGGTTCGTGAAGGGCGCGATGAAAATAATCTTTATGACCGCTTGAGCGAAGAGATTGACCGCTCACGCGAGATGTATAACAAGCGCGTCGCCCCGCCCGTCGCCGCGCGTTACGACTACTTTCATCACGAACTCGTCAAGACGCTTGCCGAAGGCGACCAAAATAAACTCGGCGCGGCTTACGCGGGCGACACCGTGCCGCAGTAAATCACTCACCTTATGCGGTCATGATTTCCAGCCCGATTCATCGGGCTTTCCGCGAAGCGGCGATTAGACCAGTCGTTTGACGGCTGGGTTTTGGGGAAGTCAGATAGTGAAAAAGGGTTTTAACGTCCTTCCTGCACCCGCTTTAGCGATTGGCTAAAGCCGAACTTTTCAAAAAGACGTTAAAACCCTTTTTCACTGTTACACGCCGGTTGTCCACGCGATGAATCGCGTGGCTAGTCGCCGCTTCGCGGAAAGCCGCGTGAACGCGGCTGAAAACCAGAATCGCGTAAGGTGAGTAAATCACTTTTCAGGTTTTCTCCGCCCGAAATCAAAGGGACGCCCCGCGCTTCTTTCACGCATCAAAGGAAGCGCGGGGCGTCTTTCCTGTTTTCAAGCAATGTTGTTATTCAAGCTAACGCTGCCTAACTCCGCTTCCGTCATGTAAAATCGCGTGCATTCTCCCTTAAACTTCGCGCCACACTATCAAGGAGATTTCCGATTCGTGAAACACATCTTGCGCCGTCGCCCCGTAGCCCTCTTTTCCATTCTCGTCGCACTCGCGTTGGGACTCACCTACGCTCCTTTGTGGGCAGCGAGTTGCGCGACCGTGCCGCCCCAAACAGGTTCGGAAGCCGCACGCCTCCGCTTGCAAAACATGATGCGCGCCACGACGACGCCCACTGATGACGCGCTCGCCCGACTTGAAAATGAAAACGCGAACACGAACGTCGCCGCCCTCGCACGCCTCTCTCGCGCGCGACTCGCTTTCGCCCGCAACGATTTCAACTCCGCCATCTCCCTGCTCGACACCGCTTCGCTTCGTTTAATAAACACCGCGACCGCACTCGGTGATGAAGCACTCTTCACCCGCGCCGAATCACTCGCGCGCCTCAATCGCCCGACCGAAGCCCGCGCCGCTTTTGAGCAACTCACGCGCGAACACACGGAATCTCCCCGCGCCCGTGACGCTCTCTTGCGCGCATCGCAAATCGCCATGCAATCGGGGGCGGGCGCGGCGGTTCCGTTGTTCCTCAAATCCTTAACCGACACAGACGATGC
>JBGTMR010000265.1:0-1576 GCA_041743485.1 Pyrinomonadaceae bacterium | reverse complement strand
TCTCGACGATGAGCGTGTCGTCATTTTGCACATCGCCAACGAGCGCGCGCACTACGACGCGGGGCACATTCCCGGCGCACGCTTCGTTTTGTGGCGCGAGATAACGGCGACGCGCGACGGTGTGCCGAATGAGCTTCCGCCCGTCGAAATCTTGCAAAGACTCTTTGAGCGATTAGGCATCGGCGACGAATCGCGCATTGTCATCTATGGCGACAACAGCGGACTCTCCGCCGCCCGCGCTTTCTTTACGCTCGACTATCTCGGACACGGACAGCGTGCCGCGTTGCTCGACGGCGGATTGGAGAAGTGGAAGACCGAACGGCGCATAGTGTCAACCGAATCTCCGAAAGTGACGGCAACCGCTTTCACCCCGCGCGTCAGTCCGCAACACGTCGTCGGCGTTGATGTCGTGCGTGATCTATCTTGGACAGTGGTGAATACGCCCGATTCGCAAGCCGCATTGATTGATGCGCGTCCCGCTGAAGAGTACACAGGCACGAAGCCCGGCGAAGGCGTCACGCGCCCCGGTCATATTCCGGGCGCGGCGAATGTCTTTTGGATACAGAACGTCCTGAGCCGCGAGAATCCGGTGATGCGCTCGCCGAAGGAATTGCACAAGCTTTATGAAGCGGCGGGAGCGACCCCAAATAAAACCATTGTTACCTACTGTCGCACGGGCGGGCAGGCGTCGCACGCTTACTTTACCCTCAAGTATCTCGGCTACGACGTGATGATGTACGACGGCTCGTTCTTCGAGTGGAGTAAAACGGAAGGCACGCCCGTCGCTGCCGGCAGCAAGCGAACTTAGTTTAGCTAATCTAACAGAGGAGAACACCCGTGAGTAAAGCACTGCCGACGAAGGCAACCGACCGCGTTCAGCGAAACACGGCTGATGAAATCAATGAGCGAGTTAAGCGCGAAAACGAAGAGCGCGTGAAAACTTACGAGTCTCGCAGTCGTGAGGAGATCACCCGCCGTATCGAAGAACTCGACCGCGAGTGGGACATCGAGCGTTGGTTGGAAACTAATGCTTCGACGCTCGCGTTGACCGGACTCACGCTCGGTGTCCTGCACAGCAAGAAGTGGTTGATCGTGCCGGGCATCGTCTTGCCGTTTCTGTTGCAACACGCCGTGCAAGGGTGGTGTCCGCCGCTTCCCTTGATGCGCCGCTTCGGGATTCGCACGAGCGAAGAAATCGAACGTGAGAAGTATGCTTTAAAAGTTTTGCGCGGCGATTTTGAACAGACTGTTCAGACTTCATCAGATAATGGAAAACGCGCGGAACTTGCGCTACAAGCCGTTCATGCGTGAATACACTTCACCCGTGACTTTCCGGCAGCAGCACTTTCAACGAAAGGACTTTAAGCAAATGAACCCGTTAGCGATGAAATCATGGTCGCCTTACGTCGTCGGCGCGTTGATCGGCGTGCTGAGTTGGTTCTCGTTCGCCACCGCCGATAAACCGCTCGGCATCACGACGGCGTTCGAGTACACCGCCGCGCTCACCGAAAGAGCCGTCGCGCCGCAACTCGCGCAAACGAACGAGTATTACAGCGACCCGGAGCGGACGCCGAAG